>NZ_JBYSYC010000024.1:0-120903 GCF_058782875.1 Cupriavidus sp. FW305-F7
GAGATGCGCAGCGTGCAACAAGCGTTCCAGCAATGCAGGATCGAGCGGGTCCGGCCGAAAGTGGCGCATGTCGCGACAAACGCCGCATGATTGGGCAGGAGATATCGCGACGGTGATCGAGCATGCCGGCCAAGCGCCCGTGGTGATCGTCGGGCACGCGCATAACAACTGGACGCCCGCACCGTGGCGAGCGATCGGCCCTACCTGGTGCGCGCGCTGGTGTTGCTGGCGGGCCCGGCGGGAAAGGTGCCGAAGGGTGTCGACGCCGTGCCAATCCCTGCTGAAGGGCGGGCCCAGATCAAGCGTTGCGAGGATACCAGCTTACCGGATGCTTGCGCCTACACGCGGTGTTCTTCGCGCCCGGCAACGACCCTGAGCCTTGGCTGGCTGGAACACTGAACTGATGTGGTCGCTTCCGGCACCGTGTCGATCGCCAGGGCAATGCCCGCAAACGCGCGCGCATCGCCATGCTGTCATCAGCGCATCTTCCAGCGCCACGTGGCTAAGATCAAACCATTCCTGCACGAAGTGAATTCGCAGCATCAATGCAAGAACGGCCGTCCTACCAAAATTGCTAGCTTATATTTGTTCGATTTGGTACGTACTATCACTTCAACAGACAGTCATCATATTGACGCTGGCCGAGCAGGATAATTTTCGAGCAAGGACTAGAAGTATTTACGCGTTCTTTTCGCTTTGCAAACTGCAGATATTAATTTAATTAAATCAGACATAACTTAACGACCTATCGATTTTCGACTCAGCGAGGAAAAAATCTGCTCATTAGTTAGCGTCACCGAAATTGCAGCGTAGCTAGGAAGGGAGCGGGGATGGAAATTTGGGTGAAATCAGGAAACAAGTATCGTCAATCCACGGTTATAGGGCAAGGTTCAAAGAATGCGGCGCTCCCTCTAATCATCGCCTCGATCTTCACTGCTCGCAGACCCGTGTTGAGGAACGTTCCCAGCGAGCTAGAAGACGTTCGGGCTGTCATACGCTCTCCTGAGTGGCTTGGCGTTACGGTGGAGCGAACGAACAACGCGTTAAGCACTGACGCCTCGACGCTCGGGGCGGCCGGGATGTGCAAGTGATATTTGTGCGCTAATTGAATTCATGCAACGCGAGATCAGGCAGCACTTCGATGTGGAGACAGAGGTGGAGCAGAAGATTCTGTAGACCGGTTAAATTACTTTGCTGAGGAAATTGAATGGAAGTTTATCAAAAGCACTCACATGTTTCGGCGAAGATTGATGCAGGAATTCGTTGGGACTTTGAAACTTCGCATTCGTCCGATATTTCCAGAATCTGGACTTTCCTGACCGAACGTCAGCCGAAGATATTCAACGGCCCGGTCTTGATGTCCCACGATATGTCAGGTGACGATCTTTCGCTGGAGGTACATTTGCTCCGGACGTCCTACGCAGCGTTCATGGCGTGGCGCGAACTCAATCATCCCATCAAGAGCGCGAAACTGTGTTTTCCGATTGCGGCAGTCAAGACATCGGATGATTTCTTCCTGTTGGGCACGATGGCGTCGCATACTTCGAATGCAGGGCTGAGCTATTTCCCCTCCGGAACGTTGAATGACGATGATGTACTGCAGGACGGCACCGTGGCATTGGAGCATTCTCTGGTTCGAGAGGTCAAGGAAGAAACCGGCCTGACCCATGAAGACCTCGAGCTAGCCAATGGCTGGACCCGGGTGGAGAACGATGTGCGTTGTGCTTTTTTCAAGGAAGCCAGGCTGAAATTGTCTCGCGCGGAAGTGCCCGAAAGGATTGGGACATTTCTAAAGGATCAGGTCGATCCAGAACTGTCGAGAGTCCTGTTCGTGAAATATCCTTCGGACCTGGCCGGACTCAAGCTGCCGGCTGTTCAACGCGAGTATTTTGAAAGAGTCTTGCCTGATCGTTGAAATTACTTGTGCTAAATTTTTTGTAACGGGTCAAAACCCGCATCCGCGTCACGCTGGAGCATCCGTTTCGCATCTTCAAGCAGTTCGGCTATCTCAAGGTCCGCTACCGGGGCGATGAAGAACACGCCGCAACCGCATACTGGGCGCATCCTCGAGTTGCGTCAGACCCAGGCTGTGGTCCAGGACATCGCCAGTGGTCGACACTGGGGCTTGCCCTACGCCGCCGTACTCGCCGAGCCCACTACCGCTGCGCAGCAACCGCCGCACGCTTCACCGCCACCACCGCCCCAGGCGAAGCGCCCGGATCAGCTCAACAAGGCGCTGGCCGAACCGAGCCTCTATGACGACGTGCTCACTATCTGAATCGCAACGGCTTTTGGATCGCGATTTCAGCGTGCCCTACGAGCCAAGCAAAGCCGTCGAAAAGGTCTGGCGCGACATCTACGCCGATCAGAACGGCAACCTCGAACTTCAGGAGCTCAGAGAGACGTTGGCCGATATCGCCGAGGGCTCCTCGACCTGGAAGTACCTGCACCTGATGGCGACGCGTCGGACCTTTGGCGGCAGGCCAGCCTACTTCGGCACCGAGGGCGTCGCCTGGCTGGTCCAGTCAGCAAGTGACTGATTAGGTTGGGGTTTTAGACAGGCATCAGCCGGAAAACCGCATGGATGCTAGGGGTGGCTACCCCGGTAAATTGCGCGGAAATCAAGGGGCCCCATTGATACGCCACGTTCTCAGAATTAGTGGTCGCCAGTCGCAGAAATAGCGATCTGCAACATGAGGATCACGCCGTTGGCCTGGCAAACGCGCGCAACCAGGGCTCCAAATGAGCAATGTCAAAAGTGCCAGACTCCAACATCTGAATTATCTCGATGTGGATTTGCATCGACGGACGCTGCAAGCGCCAGCCGTTGATCCGCAAGAACACATCGGCAGCAGCGAAGGCGATCCGCTTGTTGCCATCCACAAAAGGATGGTTGATGGCGAGACTCTCGAGCAGCGCCGCCGCCTCGGCCACGATGTCCTCGTAGTAGCCCGTCTGCGGCCTGAACAGCGCGGACTCCAGAGCGCCGGGATCACGGACTCCGGGCGCGCCGCCATAGCGTTGCATCAACGCGGTGTGCATTCCGAGCACATCGGCTACGGTCAGGTAGTCACGTCCGCTCATCACCGATCACTTGGCCAGTTCGCGGTATAGGCTGTCGAATTCGTCGAGGCTGGACGCGAATGACGCCATCACATGACGGCGCGGACGTTCTTTCTGCTGGCGGTCGATGTAGTCGCGCAGAGCCTCGTCGAGCACCGCCTGAAACTGGCGTCCCTGCGCTTCGGCAATCTGACGCAACGCCGCCAGCACTTCAGGCGCGGCTTGGGAGGAGAATTTTTCGCGGGCGACAGTGGTCATAGCAGGCTCCAGCATGATGGATCTTGACATTTCATGATAGAGCAAGATGGGAAAACTTGCCACCGCTCAGACGGTAGGGGCCAACTGCTGGTCGTGGTTGATAGCGAACCGACCGCCGTAGCTTGCCCCTCCACCGATCAATAGGTTCGTCACGAGGGCATCCTGCGCTAAGGTCGCTTAGTTTCCGGTTGCCTTCACGGCCACGGCATGTGCGGGCGTTCCGGCTGGGGCGGCCCACCCGATCCGGTGCCGTTCCTGCGTGGCCTCGTGCCGTGCATCCTCCTCGCTGTGCAGGTATGCGCTGGTCGTCGAAATCGACGCGTGCCCAAAATTATCCCGCACATAACGCAAATCTACCTGCCGGTCGGTCATGTGCGAGCCGGCGGTGTGGCGCAGCCAGTGGGCCGAGGCGCTGGCCAGCACATCGGCCTGCGCTTCCCAGTCGGGCCCGCGGGCGCGCAGGCGTGCGGCCGCCAGGCCGAACACCTCCTTCAGGATCAGGTGCAGCGCCCCGCGTGACAGGCCTTTGTCAGGGTGCTCGCGGCCCTCGCGGCCGATTACCGGTAGCAACAGCGGGCGCGTCTCGCCGGGGTGCGGGGTGGGCGCCAGCCCGTGGGCGCGGCGATACCGCGCGAGTTCGGCAATCAGTTCGTCGGTAGCCGGCACCAGCCGGGTCTTGTTGCCCTTGCCGATTACCTCGAGCCACCAGCGCTCGACGCCCCGGGCATCGCGCCGGCAGAAGAAGGCGCCCATGGCCGTGCCGGTGACCTCGGCTGCGCGCAAGCCCCCCAGATAGAGCACGGTCAACAGCCAGCGGCAGCGCGCCGCATGCAGGCGCTCGCGCTCGGTGGCGGTGTCGGTCGTTCCCGGCATCGCCTCGATGGTCTCCTTGACCGCGTCCCACAGCTCGTGGCTCAGGTAGCGCGTGATGCGCGGCTGCGTCGGCGTGCGCCGGCGGCGCGCGAGCGCGAGCGGGTTGCCGGCCAGATAGCCGGCCTCGGTCAGCCAGGCGAACAGCGCGTTCAGGATCACCAGCGCCTGGCGCACGCTGCGGGGCGCCAGTGGTCCGGCAAACGGGCGCCAGTCGGGATGGCTGCGCGCGAGTTTTTTGCCGCCGGCCAGCACCCAGCGCGCGGCCGGTTGCGGGTCGGCCAGAAAACGCTCGTACGTGAGCAGGTCCTCGTGCGTGAGCGACGATAGCGGCTTGCCCAGTTGCAGCACCGCCCATAGGATCAACCGCTCGACCTCGCGCCGGTAGGCGGTCAGCGTCGCCGCGCTGTCGGCATTGCGCGCGAGCCAGGCGGTGACGGCGCCGAGGTCGTCGGCCGCGGCGATGCGGGTGGCGTTGGCGGAGGCGCGGTTGCTGCCGGCGACGCCGGACAGTGCCGGAGGCAGGCGCAGGCGCTCCAGCGGGATGGGAAGCGCGGTGGGGAGCGGGGCGGCCGGACCGTCCAAAGGTGGGAGCGGGAGCAATTCCATGAGTAGGCGCCGTATTTTCAGAATCGGCGGAGCTTGGGGGAGCGGTCAAATCGGGGCCGCCCTCGGCTGCTATGCCGTCACTGCCGAAGTTTCTGTGGACCCTAAATCCGAATGACGAGGTCGGAATACTTCCAGACGTGTTCGTCTGCCGATAGCAGTCGCAATGGTTCGGTGATCGCCTGAGCGACCAGCAGCCGATCAAACGGATCTCGATGGTGGTTTGGCAGATGACGCACTGCGGCGGCATGCATGTTCGTCACAGGAAGCTCGCGAAAGCCTGCGGCGGGAATTTCAGCGATGAGTTCGTCGACATCGACTTCGATCTTGTCTAGGCCCGCCTTGATGGAGATTTCCCAGATGCTGGCCGCACTGATGAAGACCTCCTCGGCATCCAGGATCAGTTGCCGCGCGGTCTGGCTCAACTTCGGGTCATTCGTCACCGCCCAGAGGAAAACATGGGTATCGAGCAGGATGCGCATTACCGTCCCTCGAATGCAGCCAGCAAGTCATCGGGGAGCGGCGCGTCGAAGTCGTCCGCCGTGCGGATCTTGCCCTGCAGCCCGCCGAGGCGCCGTGGGGGCTTTGGCTTTGCGAACGGCACGATCCGGACCACCGGCTTGCCCGCCTTCGCAATCACGACCTCGTCGCCTGCCGCCACCTCTTCGATGAGCCGCGAAAGGTGCGTTTTGGCCTCATGAATGTTCACCGTCCGCATGGTCTTCTCCTCAGTATGAACTTAGGCTAGCTTAGTCCATTACGTTCGGCAAGGGGGTCCGGTGGCCCGTGGCCTGCCTTGTCCTGCTGGAGACGCTGGTCCGATCGCCATCGCAGGCGGCTGAGACCGTGCGGCCGGCACAAGGCTACCAGACTCGCCCACATGGTCATCAAAAATGGTGGTGGGCGCCGGAGGCGACCCCGTTCCACGCTAAAACATCCTCCAACGCAAGGTCGTCGTCGTCACACAAATTGCGGAAGACCCACTTTTGTTTCGGTATGCGGATAATGAAGTTCGGGGCCGCGCATTCACTCGCCGCTTCCTGCGTCGTTTAGCCGGCCAAGGCGTGCCTCCAGCTCCTGCCTTGTCCTGGCCAGTTCCGCGGCCAGCAGATTCTCGTTAGGCAACACGGTCTGGTATTCGGCGGCCAGCACCTTGTTCGGCAGGCCCTCCAGCGCGTAGTGCGCCTCGTTGCTACCCTTGCTCGCGCATAGGATCAACCCGACGGGCGGGTTTTCGCCCGGCTTCATCCAGTGCTCGCGGGCGTAGTTCAGGTACATGTGCATCTGGCCGGCATCAGCATGGCTGAATTTGCCGATCTTGAGGTCGATGACCAGCAGGCATTTGAGCTGGCGGTGGAAGAACAGCAGATCGACGCGAAACCAGCTGTCGTCGGCGCTGACGCCCGACGAAGGCGAAGTCGTCACCCAGTTCCAAGAGGAAGTCGGCTAAGTGCTGGATTAGCGCCTCCTCGAGGTCCGACTCGGAATACTCGTCCTTCAGATTGAGAAATTCCAGCACGAACGGGTCCTTCAAGGCCTGTTCGGGTGTGATGACATCGACGCTTTCGGCTACTTCGCCTTTCTGCAACATGGCGGCCTTGTTGCCTGACAGAGCAATGCGTTCGTAGAACTGGCTATTGATCTGTCGGTCAAGTTGCCGTACCGACCAGCCGCAGCGCAGGGCTTCAGTTTCGTAGAATCCGCGCGCCATCTCATTGCGCACCGAGAGCAGTCGGACGTACGCAGACCAGGGCAGCGGGAAGGCTTTGGCCAGCTCCGGCAGGTCGACAGAATTCCGGGACAAGACTTTGGAAATCTCATCACCAGTGGAAATGGCAGACGATGTCTGCGAAATTCGGGCGGTGGGCAATTTCGCAGACGGTGTCTGCGAAATGTGGTCGATGGGCCAAGCTTGGTAGAACAGTCGCATCTGTTCCAGATTGCGCTCCGTGTACAACCGCAAGATCGTGGGCTTCGAGGTCCACGATCGGAACGACGCGAACCACGCGGCGCATCTGGTTAAGCGCACGGCGCTGGCCGGGTGTCGCCACCCGTGGTCACAATTCGGGGTACTCGCAGGGCTGCGGATCCAACTAGCAAACGGGCTCGGGGCACCAAGCACAAGCCGACCTCGTTGCCGACGCCAAATACGATCTTATCCCCGTCCAACCGCAATGAATCGGTCCCAAGCCCGCTTCATCCTTCGGAGTCGGGCGCCCTCGATGGACAACTAGTAAGTGCCACGATAACCCAAGCGTCTCGAAACACCTTCTGCACATGCCCTAACGGCTCTCGCAACGGGCCCGTCCAAATCCGTATCGACGGTTCCAGTGGGCCCCATGATGGTGATTGCGAGGGCGATGTTGTCCGAGTAATCGAATACGGGCGCCGAAAAGGAGACGATCCCCGGCGTGGGATGGTTAACGCCTCGTGAAATCTTGCGCGTCCGGGCATCCTCGATCATGCCCTCGACCAGTTTGGCATCGAGCGGATGTGCGATATCGGGGCCAAGGCGTATGCAATCGTCCAGCAGCAACTTTTCAGTGAGTTGGCGCGGAAGAAACGCCGAAAACACCCGTCCCGTCGCCGTATTGGCGAGCGACATGACTGTACCGGTGCGGATGTTCGTATGAATGGGATATGCCGCATCAATCAGGCGCACGATCACCGGGCCCATATTTCCCCATACCGCAAGCGCGACCGCATGCGAGGTCTCTTCCGACAGCGAATCCGCAAACGGCGTGGCCTCCCGAATCGGGTTCAGCGTCTGGAGACTGGTCAACCCCAATTGGATAGCCATGGGCCCGAGCAGGTAGTGGCCCGTGACTGGGTCCTGGGCGACCAGGCCAATCTTTCCAAAGCTGACCAGGTAAGGGTGAATTTTTCCAGACGGCATGTTGGCGGCCCTCACCAGGTCGCGCAACGCCATCGGTCTGGCCTCCGACGCCAGCACCTTGAGGATTTCCCCCCCAACCTCAATCGACTGTATGCCACGACGCTCGCGCTCGGGCGCCGGCTCAGTGTTGTCCACGTGCGTTCCTGCTAAGAGATGAATGATGCGCTCAGTATAGCACTAGATATTATCTAATACGCATGCATAGGGTTAACATGTAGATATCTTCAATCATGCTAGTGTTAATCTAGCGCGAATCGGGGAAGGGTTGAAGCCCCCCAACCCCGCAGTCTTGAATGGAGAAGTTGATGTCTACACCGCATGAGGAAAAATGTGACGTCCTGATCATTGGATCGGGCGTCGCTGGCATGTCCGCGGCCATTGCCGCTGCCAGCCGCGGCATGAAAGTGATCGTGGTCGAGAAGGCCAGCTACTATGGCGGCACGACAGCGCGCTCGGGCGGATGGCTGTGGATTCCCAACACCGACCTGGCCAAGGCCTATGGGCACCATGAACTGCCAGACCAAGCATTCACCTACATCCAGAACCAGGCCGGCGCAGGGTTCGATGAACGGCGCGTGCGTGCCTTTCTGACCAACGGACCGAAGGCCATCGAGTTCTTCATGTCGAAGACCGCCGTCCAGTTCGACATGCCCCTGACGTTCCCGGACTACCACGCCGAGGCCCCTGGGGCCGCGCAAGGCGGACGGTCGATGGTGACGCGACCCTACGACGCACGCGAGTTGGGGCCGCAGCTCAAGACGCTGGGACCAGTGCTGCCGGAACTGACCGTTTTTGGCGTCACGATCGGCTCGGGCAAGGAGATCGTCCACTTCATGCGGGTCACCCGGTCGCTGGAATCCGCCTGGTATGTCACCAAACGCCTCGCGAAGCATTTCCTTGAGGTGATGAAGTATGGACGGGGGATGACGTTGACCAACGGCAACGCACTGGCTGCGCGGCTGGCGAAATCCGCGGCCGACCTATCGGTTCCGGTCTGGCTGTCCTCGCCGGCGTTACAGCTACTGCACGATGGCGACCGGGTCACCGGGGCCGTGGTGGAGCGTGACGGGAAGAAGGTCAGCGTGAAGGCACGTCACGGGGTGGTGCTGGCCAGCGGGGGATTTCCGCATGACCTCCAGCGTCGCAAGGAAACCTACCCGCACGTCAAATCCGGTCACGGCCACTATTCGCCCACACCGCTAACCAACGTGGGCGATGGCGCGCGCATGGCAGAGGCCGTTGGTGGGACCTTTGACAAGACGCTGTCGAATGCCGCTGCCTGGACGCCGATGTCCCTGGTACCGCGCAAGGATGGCACAACCGGCATCATGCCTCACTTCATTGACCGGGCCAAACCGGGCGTGATTGCCGTCAATTTGGATGGCCGGCGGTTTGCTAACGAGGCCAACTCGTACCACGACCTCGTGCAGGCGATGATCGCCGCATCGAAAGGGAAGTCCGAAACCGCTTGCTGGCTGATTGCCGACCATGCCGCGCTCCGGCGCTATGGCCTCGGCTTCGTCAAGCCCTTCCCGATGCCGCTGGGCAGCCACCTGCGCAACGGCTATCTCAAGCGGGGCAGGACGATTGCGGATCTGGCAAAGCAGCTTGGCGTCAATGCGCAGACGCTTGAGACCACCATTCGCCAGTACAACGAGAGCGCACAGTACGGGCGCGATCCCGAGTTCGGTCGCGGCAGCAAGGCCTACAACCGTTATCAGGGCGATGCGCTGCACACCCCGAACCCGTGTGTCGCTCCGCTGCGCACCGGGCCGTTCTACGCAATCAAGCTTGTGCCGGGTGACCTGGGCTCCTTCATGGGGATCAGGACGAATGAGCACGCTCAGGTGATCACTGCTGATGGCGTGCCGGTCCCCGGTCTGTATGCCGCCGGCAATGACGCTGCCAGCATCATGGGCGGCGAGTACAGCGGAGCGGGCATTACGCTCGGTCCGGGCTTGACGTTCGGCTACGTGGCTGGCAACCACATCGCGGACCACGCAACGGTTTCGCATCCGGGGCGTACTGCGACGCCTGTACGGCAAGCGCTCGCAGCGACGTACTGACAGTCTTCACTTCCTCTGCCGCTTACGCGGCCGCGCCGAACCGTGGTCGCCGTGACAGCCCACTCCTCTCCTGACGTACAAACCATGACGTTCTCCAACCTGTTGACCGGGAAGGTCGCATTCATCACCGGTGCTGGCCAAGGCAATGGCCGTGCCATTGCCTGCGGTCTGGCCGAAGCCGGTGCGCTTGTTGTCGTCACCGACATGAACGAATCGAACGCGCGGCAGACGGCGGACATGATCACCGCCAACGGCCATCTGGCAAGACACTATGGGCTCGATGTGACCGATCCCCGGCAATGCTACGCAGTAGCCGAAGCGGTCACGGGCAGCGTCGGCCCCATCGACGTGCTGGTAAACAACGCAGGCATCATCATCCGTGAGGGCATTGACAGCCCGAATGCGGCGCGCAACCTGCAGCAGGTGATGAAGGTCAACCATGACGGCACCTTTCATGTCACGCATGCCTGGCTGCCCGCCCTGCGCAGGAGCAAGGGCGCCATCGTCAACGTTGCGTCGATCGCGTCCTTCTCGGGTCAGCCCAATACGCTCGGCTACTCCGCATCCAAAGGTGCCGTGAAGATGCTGACCCAGTCCCTCGCCGTGGACCTGGCCAAGGACGGCATTCGCGTCAACGCCGTCGCGCCTGGCGTCATCGAAACGCCGATGACGGTATCAACAAGGTCCGATCCGGCGAAGTTGGAGCGCTTCATGGCGCGGATTCCGATGAACCGGGTTGGCAGGCCGGAAGAGCTGGTAGGCGCGGTGCTGTTTCTGGCGTCATCCATGTCGACTTATGTCACGGGGGTGACCTTGCCCGTCGATGGCGGCTATCTGGCTGCGTGAATCGTTATCCGACCCTGAAACGTATCCACAAGGCTCGAAGCAGGGCCACTTGAGAACACATATCGAAGCGACGGTGCAGCGCCGCGAGCCCGGAAGCTCTGCCTCGCTTCACAGCCACAAGAGACCGACAGCATGACCAAGGCATTCGCATCCCAGGCTGACCTGGAAGCCAAGCAGATCACCTTCACCCAACTCTCGGAAAGCGCCTGGGCGTACACCGCCGAAGGCGACCCGAACTCGGGCGTGATCATCGGCGACGACGCCGTAATGATCGTCGACACCACCGCCACGCCGGCCATGGCGCAGGACCTGATCGCGCGCATCCGCGAGATCACCGACAAGCCGATCAAGTATGTGGTGCTGTCGCACTACCACGCGGTGCGCGTGTTGGGCGCGTCGGCCTACTTCAACGAAGGCGCGCAGCAGGTTATTGCCAGCCGCGGCACCTACGAGATGATCGTGGAGCGCGGCGAAGCCGACATGAAGTCGGAAATCGAACGCTTCCCGCGCCTGTTCGCTGGCGTGGAGACCGTGCCCGGTCTGACCTGGCCGACGCTGGTGTTCGAGAAGGAAATCACGCTCTTCCTCGGCAAGCTGGAAGTGCGCATCGCCCACCTCGGCTCGGGCCACACCAAGGGCGATACGGTGGTCTGGCTGCCCTCCGAGAAGGTGCTCTTCTCCGGCGACCTGGTGGAGTACGACGCGGCCTGCTACTGCGGCGACGCACAGCTCGCCGAATGGCCCGCCACGCTCGACGCGCTGGCCGCCCTCAAGCCCCAGAAGCTCGTCCCCGGCCGCGGCCCCGCGCTGACCTCGCCCGAGGAAGTGGCCAACGGCCTCGCCTACACAAAGGATTTCGTCACCACGCTGTTCCAGGCCGGCAAGGAAGCAGTGGCCGACAAGCTCGACCTGAAGGCTGCCATGGCCCACACGCGCCGCACCATGGATCCGAAGTTCGCGCAGGTCTTCATTTACGAGCACTGCCTGCCGTTCGACGTGTCGCGCGCGTTTGACGAAGCCGCCGGCATCACGCATCCGCGCATCTGGACGGCACAGCGCGACAAGGAAATGTGGGCGGCGCTGCAGGACTGAATATGAAGCGCGGTACAGGGACCAGCGGCATGCAAGTCGAGGATTCCCCTCGGCCGCGCGATGGAGAAAGAAGATGAGTATCGATTACCAGAACCTGATGTTAGCCTACCAGGCGTGTGCGGAGCAGAAACCGGAGCACGCTCCCCGCCTTCACCCGGTGGTAGTTGTGGGCGCCGGGCCGGTCGGGCTGGCTACCGCGATTGACGTCGCGCAGTACGGGGTACCGGTGGTGCTCCTTGACGACGACTGCGCCCTTTCTAATGGCTCACGTGCAATTTGCTTCGCCAAGCGGACCCTCGATATCTTCGACCGTCTCGGTTGCGGAGAGCGGATGGTTGACAAAGGCGTGCGCTGGAACGTCGGCAAGGTGTTCGTGCGCGACGAGCAGGTCTATTCATTCGATTTGCTGCCTGACGCCGGACATCGCCGGCCCGCCTTCATCAACCTCCAGCAGTATTACGTCGAGGGCTACCTGCTCGAGCGTGCGCGTGAGTTGCCGAATCTCGAGATTCGCTGGAAGAACCGCGTCTCAGGCATCAGTCAATCGGAGCAGGGCGCGGAAGGTGCCGGTGTCGTCCTGACGGTCGATACACCTGACGGGCCCTATACACTTCAGGCCCGCTATGTTGTAGCCGCCGACGGTGCGCGTAGCCAGTTGCGCCGGCTCCTTGGTCTCGAAAGCAAGGGGCGCACATTCAAGGACCGCTTCCTGATTGCCGACGTCAAGATGGAAGCCGGCTTCCCTGCCGAGCGCTGGTTCTGGTTCGATCCGCCGTTCCACCCCAACCAGTCGGTGTTGCTGCACCGGCAGCCCGACGACGTCTGGCGTATCGATTTCCAGCTCGGTTGGGATGCCGACCCGGAACTGGAGAAGACGCCGGAGCGCGTCATCCCGCGTGTGCGTGCCCTGCTCGGCCAGGATGCGAAGTTCACGCTGGAATGGGTCAGCGTCTATACGTTCTCCTGTCTGCGCATGGACAGCTTCCGCCATGGCAACGTGCTGTTTGCCGGCGATTCGGCCCACGGTGTGTCGCCGTTCGGTGCCCGGGGTGCGAACAGCGGCGTGCAGGACGCGGAGAACCTGGCGTGGAAGCTGGCCTTCGTGCTGCGTAGCCACGCACCCGACAGCCTGCTCGACACTTACGCCAGCGAACGTGAGTACGCAGCTGACGAGAACATCCGGAACTCCACCCGCGCTACGGACTTCATCACGCCCAAGAGTCCTGTGAGCCGGGTATTTCGCGATGCCGTGCTGAGCCTGTCGAAGCAACACCCGTTTGCGCGCGGACTGGTGAACAGCGGCCGCCTTTCGGTGCCAGCGGTACTTGCCGGGTCACCGTTGAACACATCCGACGTTGAGACGTTCAGCGGCGCAATGGTGCCCGGTGCGGCTTGCCTGGATGCGCCAGTCGTCAGCGCCCTGGGATCGGATTGGCTCTTGTCGCATCTCGGCGGACAATTTACCGCGCTGGCATTCGGAGCGCTCGATGCCGCTGCCGTGCGCGCCTTGCAAGCCGTGCATGGGCCAGTCCCACTGCGAATTGTCCTTGTCAGCGCCCCAGACGCACCCGACAGCATGCCGGACGCGCCTGCGGGAACGATCGTGCTTCATGACACCGATGGCTTGGCCGCGCAGCGGTATGACGCGCGCCCCGGCACGCTATACCTGATTCGCCCGGACCAGCATGTCTGCGCACGCTGGCGCAGTGTCAACCTGCCGGCCGTCGAGCAGGCATTGCAACGTGCGATGTGCCGGGCAACCGGACATTCTTCATCACGCGAGGTACCTCAAGACGCAGAACTGACGGCAGCCGCCGTCGCATGAGGCGCGGAGCGAAGTTTTACGACGAGTCAGAGAAATGCCACTCATCACCGAACCCAATCTGATCCACCCCGATGACTTCTACGAAGCTTTGATCGACATGCACCGTGATCTGAGCGAAAACCAGAGCCAGGCTGCCAATGCGCAACTCATCCTGCTGCTTGCCAACCATATTGGAGACGCCGAAGTCCTGAGGGCCGCAATGCTCGCAGCGCGTCAGGGCGTCGCGCCCCAACAGGCGGCGACCGCCTGATTTTGCCGGGCACGCCGTTCCGCGTGCCTCACCCGCCTGACCATAGCCAAGGCGCACTAAGACGCCGGCAGCGCGGACACCGACCGGAGACAGACCAATGAGCAATCTCGCCCCAGGGGCTATGGTAGCCCCCATTTACACTTCGAACGAAGAGGATGCGCTTTACCGCAAAATCTGGCTGCGCACTATTCCCTTCTTGTTCCTATGTTACGTCATCGCGTATCTCGATCGCATCAACATCGGCTTCGCCCATTTGCAGATGAAGCAGGATCTGGGCTTCAGTGATGCCATGTACGGTCTGGGGGCGGCAGTGTTCTACGTAGGCTACGTGCTCTGTGAGGTGCCGAGCAACATGCTGCTGGCACGCTTCGGTGCGCGCCGCACCTTCACGCGGGTCATGGTCCTCTGGGGCCTCGCCTCGGTGGGTATGGTGACGGTCTCCACGCCCGCGCAGTTCTATACGATGCGCTTTCTGCTGGGCGTGTTTGAAGCGGGCTTCTTTCCGGGCATCGTGCTGTACCTGACCTATTGGTTTCCCGCCTCGCGCCGCGCCTCCGTGCTGGCGATATTCTTCGCAGGCGTGGCAGTTGCGGGCGTCATGGGTGGTTTGGTATCTGGCTGGATCATGCGCGACATGTCTGGTGTGATGGGGCTGGCAGGGTGGAAATGGATGCTCGCCATCGAAGGTGCCCCGGCAATCGTCTTCGGGATACTCGCCGCCTTCTTTCTGGACGACGAACCGCGGCAGGCGCGCTGGCTCAGTGAGCACGAAAAGGCATTCCTTTCCCGCAACATCCACGAAGACCATGGCGTCAAAGCTCACTCGCTGCGCGCACTGACGCGCGTCCTGAGTAGTCCGCGCGTGTACCTGTTTGCCTTCATCTACTTCTCGCTGACGTGGGGTTCGCTGGCGCTCAGTACCTGGATGCCGTTGATGATTCGCGACTTTGGCATCACGGATGTTGTATCGGTCAGCCTGTATTCCGTCGTACCCAATGCGATTGGCGCCATCGGATTGATTTTCATCGCCAGACATTCCGACCGAAAGGCCGAGCGCCATCGTCACTACCTGTACTGCACTGCCGGTGGCGCGCTTTCCTTGATTGGCCTGACTCTGCACCTGCCGAGCCTTGCCGGAATGCTGGCCATGCTCTCGGTTGGATGCGTGCTGATCTATGCGGCCTTGCCGCTATTCTGGGCGCTCCCTGCAAGTCATCTGCCAAAGAGCAGCGCAGCCGCAGGCATCGCTTTCATCAGCAGCGTTGGCATTACCAGCGGGATTGTGAGCCCGTGGGCAATCGGCCAGATCAAGGTCCAGACGGGAAGCATGGACAACGCGCTGTACCTGGTGGCCGCAATGGTCATGGCAAGTGGATTGGCAATGTGGTTCGGGGTGCCCCGCAAAACTGACGTTCAACAGCATTGACCCACGCTTCCGGCGGCGCGGCGGTGCCGCACGCCAGAGTAACGCGCGAGACTATCTATACGGCGCCGAGTAATGAATATAGACTTGACAGGGAAATGCGCGCTCGTCACGGGCGGCGGATCCGGAATTGGCGCGGCGACGTGCGAGGCCCTCGCACGCTGCGGTGCCAGTGTGGTTGTGGCCGATTCCAACCTTGAGGCCGCTTTTGCCGTAGCCGAACGCATTGCTGCCATCGAGGGGCGAGCGCATGCCGTCAAGGCAGATGTCTCGCAAGCAGAAGACATGCAGGCTGTCGTAAGGCTGACTTGCGAGATGTTCGGAGGGCTTCATCTTGCCGTGAATAACGCGGGTGTCGCGGCAAGCTACGCAATGGTCGAGGACGTGTCCTGGGAGGACTGGCAGCGAAACATTGGCGTCAACGTCACGGGCGTATTCCTCGGGCTCAAATATGAGGTCCCGGCGATTCTCTCCAGCGGAGGCGGAGCCATCGTCAACGTGTCGTCCATTCTCGGTGGCGTCGGCATGGTCGGGCGTAGCCCCTACGCCGCCGCCAAGCATGCCGTGGTCGGTCTCACCAAGTCAGTTGCTTTGGAGTGTGCCGAGCGGGGTATTCGCGTCAATGCCGTGGCGCCCGGCTACGTCGCAACGCCGCTGCTGGCGGACCGCGATGAGGAAACCAAGGCTTCATTGGCAGGCTTGCACCCGATGAAGCGGTTGGCTGCAGCCGATGAAATCGCCCAGGTCATTCTGTTCTTGCTTTCACCGAACGCGAGCTTTGTTACCGGGCAAACCTACTTTGCCGATGGCGGGTACACCGCCAGGTAGCAGTGAGGCCGTTAAAAAGCCTGGGATGCTCGTTGCCAGGGCCAAGACACACGTCGCTGACCAATCATGGAGCCTGCCGCAGAGCAAGTGATTAGCTCGGCTGAGCCTCCTGGTAAAACGGGTAATCCGTGTAGCCCTTTGCAAGGCTCTCGTTTGCACCATAGAAGGACTCGCGGTGGGGCTCAACAATGGGCCAGTTTTGCCGCATCCGTTCCACCAAATCAGGGTTGGAGATGAACGGACGGCCGAACGCGGTTAGGTCAAGGTCCCCATTGTCCAACGCTGCTTCCGCTGTGACGCTGTCAAAGCCTCCGGCAGCAATCAAAGTGCCCTGGTACGCTTGACGAAACCTCGCAGCGAAGCCATCAGGAATCGATTCGGCGCCGATAGTCAGTTGGTCACTCAGGTGAACGTAGGCCAAGTCCTTGGGATTCAATGCTTCGGCGAGGCTCAACCAGGTCTCAGCCTCATCCGCGAAGGGCTTCATGTCGTAGAGGCGGCCAAATGGCGAGAGGCGGACCGCTACGCGAGAGCTGCCGATTTCATGAGCAACAGCATTAAGGGTATCCATTAGGAAGCGTCGGCGATTCGCGATGGACCCGCCATACTCATCATCACGAGAGTTCAGTGCTCCGTTGAGGAACTGCTCGAAAAGATAGCCGTTCGCGCCATGCAGCTCGACACCGTCGAAGCCGGCCTCCATTGCGCGGCGGGCAGCTCGGACAAAGTCAGCAGTGATGCGTTGAATTTCGTCAACACGCAATGCTCGCGGATGGCTTGCCTGGATGGGGCCCGCCTTGCCTGATTCGACCCACGCGTAGACCAACGAATTCTCTGCGGTCTGGGCTACCGACGACACTGGTGCCACTTCATTCGGCTGAAGGGACACATGGGACAAGCGGCCCACATGCCAAAGCTGCGCGAAGATTTTGCCGCCTCGGGCATGAACCGTGTCAGTTACACGCTTCCACCCTTCGGCTTGCTCATCGGTGTATATCCCTGGCGTGAACAAATACCCGCGTCCCTCCTCGGATACCGGGACGCCTTCCGAGATGATGAGGCCAGCAGTCGCACGTTGTTCGTAGTAGAGAGCTGTGTGCTCATCAGGAATACCGGTCACTGCTCTGGAGCGCGTCATGGGTGCCATCACGATGCGATTGGCCAGCACCATGCCGTTCATGTCATAGGGTTCAAAGAGTTTGCTCATTCGAGTTTGCGTTTGGGAAGTCAGTGGGTGTGAGAATGTCTTGGCTCAGGTGGGCAGCATTAGGTCATTGCCGGGATTGCCGCCGCCTACGTTCGGCTCGGGCCATACGACGTCGAGGCGCGTACGACTAATCAACCATCGACCGTCCACGCGGCGGTATTCATCTGCGTAGAGACCCAACAGGAACAGGGGATTTGAGGTCTTCGGGCCTTCGGTCGCGAGGTCTATTAGGTAGCAACGCCCTTCGGCGCGGTCTTCGTCCAGTAGTTCGACCCATTGGTTCGTAATCGCATGCAAGAACGGGTAGCGACCTCGCTTGTCGGTGTCGAACGCCGTGAAGGCATCGGCAAGCCCTTGACGAATGGCGTCGCGTCCGCGCCAGGTTCCGCGGTCCACCTGGCAAATTGCATCCTCCGTGAACAACGCTGCGAGCGAGTCCATTTGGTTGGCGTCCAGGTAGTGGCAATAGCGCTGGCGGAGGTCCTTGATGGCCTCGTTGGCGAGCAAGCGGGAAACGTCGGTTTGCACAGGGGGCATCTCACTTCTGAAGAGATGCGCCAGCTTAGTTAATGTCTCGGAAAGAATTAATGCCCCAAGATTCCATCCACTTCATCCTCGGAGGCTATAATCCGGGGAAAGTAATCTTGGAGGCATATATGAGCGACTCGCGCTTCGACGGCATCCAGGAGTTCGTCCTCGCCGCGCAACTGCAGAGCTTTACGGCTGCGGGGCTGCAGCTCGGGATTACTAGCTCAGCGGTGGGGAAAGCGGTTACTCGACTCGAGCGTCGAGTCGGCGTCAAGCTCTTGCATCGAACTACGCGCAAGCTCAGTCTGACAAATGAAGGCGAAGCCTATCTCGCGAGTTGTTTGCGGGCGCTGGAAGACCTGGGCAACACCGAGAATTTCCTCTCGACGGGACATGCGGAGCCACGCGGGCAGGTACGCATCGACCTGCCGGGGGCGTTTGGTCGTCGGCACATTGCTCCAGCACTCATCTCCTTGGCTACGCAGTACTCGCAACTGGACCTGGCGATAACTTTTGGCGACCGCACAGTCGACATTGTCAGCGGAGGCGTTGATGTCGCTGTGCGCATCGGGGACCTTAGAGACGACCCGGAACTCGTAGCGCGTCGGCTTGGCGAGCAGTACCTCGTCATCTGTGCCTCACCCAAGTACCTGGAGCTACGCGGTTCAGTGA
The DNA here is from genome assembly GCF_058782875.1 of Cupriavidus sp. FW305-F7. Taxonomy (NCBI): domain Bacteria; kingdom Pseudomonadati; phylum Pseudomonadota; class Betaproteobacteria; order Burkholderiales; family Burkholderiaceae; genus Cupriavidus; species Cupriavidus sp. FW305-F7. The sequence continues at coordinate 18,431 of NZ_JBYSYC010000024.1, forward strand.
ATGGCAAAGAAAGTTTGCTCGCACACGACTGCATTATCGGCTGGCGCAAGGGGCTGCGCGCCGCGTGGCTGCTCAAGGACGCACAAGGCCAAGTTGAGCACCAGGATGTTCGCGTACGGCACGAACTCGGCGATGGCGAAATGATGGTGCAAGGAGTCCTTGATGGATGCGGAGTCTCGCAACTGCCGACATGGCTCGTGCACGACCACTTGCGCAGCGGTGCGCTGGTTACTGTGCTGGATGACCATGCCGGCGTGACAATGCCGATTCACGTGATATGGCCGCGCACACGATACATCCAGCCGAAAGTGAGAGTCGTCATAGACGCGCTGCTCTCCCTTGCTGAAAAACACCCCGCCATCTTCATGTGCGGCAAAGTTTGACGAGCGCTTGAACCTCCGCAAGGCCGCACTTGAGGGGCGCGCGGGCATGGGCGGCGGGCTCCAGCGCAGCTGGTTCGGCGAGGGCGGCACCTCGTCGAAACGGCTTACCCACCGTGTTGGTTGTTTGCTCGATGCGGACAAACGGCTTATGCATGGGCGCCGGACGAGTCCGGTAGAGCCAGGAACGACGATTGTGGGCGCGCGGTGCTGTGAAGGCAGAGCCAGAAATTTGCTCGGCGTACAGGCCATACGCCACTCGCTGGGGCGAATTGCGACCAACCGGCAGCGCCTCGGGTAAAGCCTCGGTGGCAAATTCGTTGGCAAATCCAGACATGTACGACGTCGCGGCACCCGCTTTGGCCACGTCAAGCTTGGCTTGGGTCATCTGTTCCTACCGAGCACGTATTGCGCATCGAGCGGATGCGCGGTCGGTACGGTTGCTTCGCTAACACGGCAAGCCATGGGCTCCCTTCACTGCCTGGAAATGCAGTCGCCAGCCGGCAGCAAGGCTTCACAAGTCGCTTCACGTTGACTTCCCCGCGCGACTAGGCAAGCAAATTTTCTGTATTGAGCTGTCGCGCCGCGCCGTGTGCTTGGTTCCTCGCCGTCCAGTTCGACCGTGGCGCACACAGGCTATCAAATATGGCGCGTTGAGCCACGAAGCATCCGACTCGCTCTCCTATATTCGCCATCAGGCTGTCGAGTACGGCTACATAAGTCAGCTTGCTGGCGCTAAATAGACGAGGAGACGATGAAAGTACTATTCAATGCCATGCGCGTAGTGGCTACCGGCGCAATGATTAGCGTAACCCCGCTTGGTGCTGCGGCCGCCGAATCCCAACTGGTAACCCAACAAGGAGACATCTCTCCGATGTGCGGTTCCAAGCCGATGATTGTCGGCTTGTCTGATGGCTACGGTGGTGAGACATGGCGCAAGACGGCACTTGCCGAACTCAAAGACGAGGTCGGCCGTTGCAGTAACCTCAAACGATTCATTTACACGAACGCCAACGGCGACCAACAGAAGGCCAACTCCGACATCAATAGCATGGTTGCGCAAGGCGTCAACGTGCTTATTGTCTTCCCAGACTTCGGTGCCGCCCAGATTCCAGCGATGCGCGCTGCAACGAAGGCAGGTGTAACGGTCGTTCCCTATCTCGCTAAGATTCCGGGAAATCCAGGCAAAGACTACACCGTCAACGTTACGGAAGACGTGTTCCGGATGGGAACCGTGTGGGCCGACTGGTACGGCAAGAACATCAAGAAGGGCAACGTAGTCTTCCTCGGTGGCGCGCCAGGTGCAATGTCGTCGCAGCTCTTCTTTGACGGCTTCAAGTCCGGGCTTGCGAAGTATCCGGACCTGAAGCTACTCGAGAACAACTTTGTCGTGACGCACTGGAGCCCCGTCGGAGCCCAGAAGGCTGTGGCCGGCCTTATCGCTAAGTACCCAAAAATCGACGGTGTGGCGACGGACTACGGGGTCACTGCGCTGGCTGCCGTCAAGGCATTCGAACAGGCTCGGCTTCCGGTTCCCGCCATCGCGACGAATGCAAGCATTAACGAGCTTAGTTGCAAGTACTTGGCCATGAAGAAGTCGGGCAAAGCATTTCCATACTTCTCGCTTGACGGTACTACGTCCGTCATACGCTTCGCTGGCCGTCGTGCCGTCGCTCATTACCAGGGAACATCGAACAGTGAGTCGACGACGGTCTTCCCCTATCCCTACGCTGACAGCTCGGCTGGCGTTGAGCCAAAGTGTGACACCAGCGCGCCGCCGGACGCCGACTTTTCCTCGGCCTTGTCCGCAGAAAAGCTCAAAGCTGTCTTTCAGCAATAGCACCAATTCGTGAGCAGAAGAGTTGGCCCCCGGTCGCTCCGGGGGGCAATTCCTTCCACTGCCACAGCGCGCGCGACATCCTTCCAAAGGTTGACTGGCTTGCCCACTCAGGTCGCTCACCGGCCTAGGACGACAGGGCAGAAAAGATTCGAGCAAAAGAATCGTCCACCCGCAAGGTGGCGAGATGAAAGAAACGGAGATAGAAATGACTGACTACATCATCATCGGTGCCGGCTCGGCAGGTTGTGTTTTGGCCAATCGTCTGAGCGCCGACCCCAGCGTTCACGTGACGTTGCTTGAGGCAGGCGGTTGGGACAAGAGCCCGTTCATTCATATGCCTGCAGGCTACTTTCGCTTGATGCAGACCGGGCAGCTCGATTGGGGCTACCACACCGTCACTCAGCGGTACATGAACAATCGTGAGATGTTCATTCCCCGGGCACGCAGCATTGGCGGCTGCACGACGGTGAACGGGATGATTTACACGCGTGGTGACCGCACTGACTACGACCACTGGCGCGAACTTGGCAACGAAGGCTGGGCCTATGAAGACTGTCTGCCGTACTTCAAGAAGTCTGAAAGCTGGGCGGACGGGGAAAACGCCGTCCACGGTGGCAGCGGCCCGCTGAAGACTAGCCGCTTCGGCATTAAGAATCCGATTGCAACTGCCTTCATCGAAGCTGGTATCCAGGCGGGCTACAAGTACAACGATGACTTGAACGGTGGCGACCAGGAAGGCTTCGGTCCTTGTGACAGCACGCTTGCGGACGGTGTCCGCTCTAGCGTGTCCCGTTGCTTTATCACGCCTATCCGCAGCCGCGACAATCTGCACGTCATTACTGATGCTGTGGCGACACGTATCCTGTTCGATGGGGACAGGGCCGTGGGCGTCGAGTATGTCTCTGGCCGGAACACGAAGAAGGTTTATGCATCGAAGGAAGTCATCTTGTCCGGTGGAGCGTTCAACTCACCGCACCTGCTGCAGATTTCCGGCGTCGGCGACCCCGAGCATCTGCAATCCATTGGCGTATCGGTGACCCACAAGCTGCCGGGCGTCGGGCGAAACCTCCAGGACCATCTCGGCTGCGGCCTCAAGCAGCGAATCACCCAGCCCTTGTCGCTGCTGAAGCACCTGAACATCCTCAACTCGGCGGGTGCGCTCGCGAAGTACGCGGCGACGAAGTCGGGACCCGCTGCATACCATGGCGTCGAAGCTCTGGCGTTCGTCAAGACTGACCCGAGTGTTGTCGCACCCGACATTCAGTTCCACCTAAACATGGTCATGTACGAGGACCACGGTCGGAAGATCTTCTTTGAAGAGGGCGTGATGCCGTACTTCAATCTCTCTCGCCCTCAAAGCCGAGGTACGGTGATGGCTCGCACTGCAGACCCGCTCGCGCTGCCCGCCATTGACCCGAACTTCTTTGCGGTTGCCGACGATGTTCGCGTTATGCGCGACGGCCTGCGAATCGCGCGGGACATCATTCGGCAGAAGGCGTTCGACCCCTATCGTGGCGAGGAGTTTGGCCCTGGGCGCGAGGTGCAGTCGGATGCCGACATCGACGAATATCTGCGCAACAAAAGCGAAAGCGTCTATCACCCGGTCGGCACCTGCAAGATGGGCTCTGATGCAGAGGCGGTCGTCGACGCACGCCTGCGTGTGCACGGTCTCCGCGGCCTCCGCGTCGTTGACGCATCGATTATGCCGACCCTGACGAGCGGTAACACAAACGCGCCGACCATCATGATTGCTGAAAAGGCCGCTGACATGATTCTTGCCGATGCAGGCTCCAGTCACGCCGCAGCCGGTTCCACGTACGACCGTCAGGTCGAGTACGCCGGCTAAGGCCCGATGTGGCGGCGCTTTCTTCGGCCGCCTAACCACGGGGGCGCTTGGCGTGGCAAGACGTTTGGCTCAGCAGCCCCCAGCCCTCGTTGTTAAAGGTGACCGAATGACATCCTCAGTTGAACTCATTGATTTCAAAGAACGCCTCTCCGAAGCCACGAAACGATTCCTGTCGAGGCAACATCGACTGTTTATTGGCGGGGAATGGGTCCAACCCGCGTCTGGCGCCACCCGGGACGTCATTGACCCGGCTACCGGCGCCAAGATCTCGACGATGGCGGATGGTGGCGCTGTTGACATCGACGCTGCGGTCAAAGCGGCGCGCGAAGCTTTCGAGCATGGCGAATGGCGTCGCATGTCTACCAATGAGCGCGCCAAGATTCTGTGGAAAATCGGCAGCCTTATCGACGAGAATGCCGAAGAGCTGGCTCAGCTCGAAGTGCTTGACGAAGGCTCCGCCTACAATGTCGCCAAGAACTTCTATGTTCGCCTCTCGGCCGACCATTTCCGCTACTACTCGGGTTGGTCTACCAAGATTGGTGGCAGTACTGTTCCGGTCAACATGCCAGGTGAATGGCATGCTTATACCGTCCGCGAACCCATCGGCGTTGTTGGCCAAATTATTCCGTGGAATGTACCGCTGCTTATGGCCGCATGGAAGCTTGCACCAGCCTTAGCCGCTGGCTGCACGGTCGTTCTCAAGCCGGCTGAAGACACGCCGCTCACGGCCCTGCGCCTCGCGGAAATCTGCCGTGAAGCCGGCCTGCCGCCGGGTGTTTTGAACGTAGTGACGGGCGACGGCAAGGCCGGCGCTGCACTGGTCGAGCACCCCGATGTGGATAAAGTTGCCTTTACCGGTAGCACGGCTACTGGCAAGGCAATCGTGCGAGCGGCTGCAGACAACCTCAAGCGTGTGACGCTTGAACTGGGTGGCAAGAGCCCTGTATTCGTCTTTCCTGACGCAGACCTCGAGCGAACCATCCCTGGTGTCGCGGAGGCAGTTCTTCTCAATAGCGGCCAAGCGTGTACCGCGGGTTCGCGACTGTACATTCACGAAGACGTGTACGACCGCGTCGTTGCTGGCGTGGCGGAGTATGCCGAGTCGCTGACGCTGGGGCACGGGCTTGACCCCGCTACCCGCTTGGGACCGCTGATTTCGGAGCGCCAACTGTCGCGCGTGAAAGGAATTCTGCAGGCAGGCATCGACGAGGGCGCCAAGGTCTATTCGGGTGGTGGGCAGCCGTCGGGTCCAGGCTACTTCCTACGCCCGACCGTCCTGACCAACGTCGAACCCGGCATGACGGTGTATCGGGAAGAGATTTTTGGTCCTGTCATCTCGGCCATGAAGATGAGCTCGGACAATCTTGGCGCCCTGGTCCGCGAGGCGAACAACACCGTGTACGGCCTAGCGGCAAGCGTTTGGACCAAAGACCTCAGTCTGGCTCACAAGCTTGCCGCACGCATTCGTGCTGGCGTAGTCTGGGTGAACAATCACAATCAGACTGACGCTGCCCTCCCATTTGGTGGTTACAAGCAATCCGGTTGGGGACGTGAGATGGGATTCTCGGGCATCGAAGCCTACACGGAGCTCAAGTCCGTGGGCGTCTACCTCGGCTAGTTGGACTCGGGCGCCACTGACAGCGGAAGTGTTCGCTTAGGCTGACGGCCCGACCTTAGAAAGCCGCAATAGCAAACGCCATGTGCTGTCCGTCGCACATGGCGTTTGTCTTACATCTCGCTATCAGAACCGCTCTAACTTAGACGCCTTATCAGCGTATTAGGAGCGACCCCATATGCCTTCTTGAAGGCGCGGCTGAAGTGTGAGAAGTCGCTGAAACCACAAGCGATTGCCACATCAGCGATATGTTGCGAGCGGCCCTCTGTAAGCGCAATGTGACTTGCCTCAAGACGCCTTTGCCAAAGCCATCGAATCGCCGTCGTGCCGTCAGAGGCAAAGATTCGATTCAAAGTTCGGCGCGATACCCCTATAGCATTGCAGATGGCGTCGACATCAAGCTCCGAGTCGCCCAGGTTCGCCTCAATGTAGTCCTTGGCGCGGTGCAAAATGCTTCCATGGCGTTCCAGCATGCCCTTGAGGTCGTGGAATTCGGTCTCGGCGGAAGCCGCGAATATGTCGACGACCGACGCCGCGAGTTTAGACGACGCGCAGGGCTCCAAGTCGGAGGATATGCGTGAAGTTCCTCGAATGACAGAACCGGCCAATGCTCCCATGGCCGACTGGCCATCCAAGGTAATTGCAGTCAGCCGCTCCGCATCAGGAAGGCGGCAAAGCATTTGCTTGCGCGGAATCTTGAGCAGAACGATTCGATAGTCGGACGAGAAGTTGTACTTGAAGGCTCGTGCCGTGTCGTACAGGACGATGTCACCAACCTTCTGCACAGCGCTTCGGCCGCTTTGCTCAAGCGTCGCGCTTCCTTCGACGAGCAGGCTTGCAAGGAAGTCCTCTGAAGGCGTCTGGCGAAGGTCATCATTCGTCCGGACATACCGCAGTCCCGGCGCAGCGATGTCGCCGATTCCAATGAAGCCAATCGGCTTCTGTAGGACGTGAGCCCGAAATCTGTCCGCTTGGTCTGCGTATGCCGGCAAGTCCACATGGCAGTAAAGACGACAGATTACGTCGTGGTAGTGATTCAGGCGATCACGGGGGACTACTGCAGAGGTGTCGAACTGTTCAACCATAGCTTGACCTTCTTGAGGGGCTGTCGCTCATCGGCGGCTTAGACATCAACAAATTAGTTCGAAAATATCGAACCGTGAATGCGAGCTAACCCGTAGAAGTCGTGAAATGTAAGCAGCTGCTTACATGCGTGCGCCCATCTTCGCGGTGGCGTTTGCAGCTCGCGACCGGTGCCCCGCGCCTTGCCGTGCCGCCAATGCGTCGCTAAGCGGTACTGCGTGACGAGCGCGCGTTGGTACATGGCGCATCCAGTCCAGTGAATCTGGCGTATCCAGTCGCGAAGGTCGGCGCCTCCTTTCATATATTCGTGGCAAAGAGCCCAAGAATTCGGGCCCACATAGAAAGGAGACAACTTTGACGCTGGTCACAGGGCCATATGAGCTCTGTGCCCACCGTTGTCGCGCCTATTCTGGGCCCCGCTTTTCCCGACGCCATTCAATGCTCAAAACCCAGGTCTTCTACCTGTGGTCCGCTTGGTTTCGCGTCCTTACCCCAACAGCTCGTGCGCAAAGAATCAAGGCGTCGAATTGCGGCTCGGAATCGAGGCGAATCGAGTTGGTAGCTCCGTTCGTCAGTGTCCTAGAGAACCTTATTAACCTGGAGTTGCACTATGGAAATCGCGAATCTCAGCCTGGAACAGCGCGTGTCTCGTCTGGAAGACATTGAAGCCATCAAGTATATGAAGGCCAAGTACGCCGAGTATCTGGACAACGGGTACGACCCCGAGGGTGTCGCCTCCCTCTTCATCGAGAACGGTCTGTGGGAAATCAAAGGCGTTGGCGGCAAAGCAAAGGGGCGCGGGGAAATCAAGCAGCACTGCCGCAACCTCTCGTCAGGCATCACCTGGGCATTGCACAACATTGTCTCGCCCGCAGTCGAAGTAGACGCTGACGGTCAGCGTGCCACTGCGACGTTCTATCTGGTCTGCTTCGTGTCGATGGCACCGTCGGAGCAATCTCCGCAGGGCGAAGCAGTGTTTATCGCCGGCAAGTACAAGGACACGCTAGTGAAGGTCGACGGAAAGTGGCTCTTCGAGGAAATCACCGGCGTCGTTCAGCAGGCATCGCCCTGGACTGAAGGATGGGTCCGTAGCCCCTTCGTCAAGGAAAGCTGGTGAGCAGGCCCTACGGGCATTCACCGACAACCACGCCAGAAGCGCCGCTGAGTACCGCAAAGGGAAGTCGCAGGTGTTGAGCCGCGAATATGGCGGCCATCAATCGAAGGTAGGGAGGGAGACGTTATGAGTCAGCTGCTGGAAAAATACGATATGAATGGTATCCGCTTGGCGAGCCGTGTCGTCATGGCGCCGATGACGAGATGCCGCGCGAGGACCACGGTGCCCGATGAGCAGACCGCTCTGTACTATCGCCAGCGCGCTGGCGCCGGCCTGATTATCAGCGAAGGTTCCCAAGTCTCGGCTGAAGGTACTGGCTATCTCTATACCCCCGGCATCTACACCAGTGAGCAGGTCGCTGGCTGGAAGAAGGTCACGGACGCTGTCCATGAGGAAGATGGGAAGATATTCATTCAGCTTTGGCATGTCGGCCGCATGTCGCATGTCAGCTTGCAGATGAACGGTGCGCTACCGGTTTCGTCCGTCGACGTCGCAGCTCGTAACAGCAATTGCTATGCGTATGGCGAAAACGGCGAGCCCGGCCCGATCCAGGCAAGTCAACCGCGTGCTCTCGATACCAGCGAAATTCCGAGGATAACGGCCGACTTCGTTAGCGCCGGTATCAGGGCTCGCGAGGCGGGCTTCGACGGCGTCGAAGTTCACGCTGCGAACGGCTATCTGTTTGAGCAGTTTGCAAATGGAGCGCTGAATACACGGACTGACCAGTACGGCGGCAGCACCATGAACCGGCTACGGCTAACGCTCGAAACCGTTGATGCGTTGGTAGACGAACTGGGCAGTACCCGAGTAGGCATCCGGCTCTCACCTTTCGGGCGTCTATACGACATGCCTGCCTTCGATGACGAGGAGAACACCTGGCTGACGCTCGGCAAAGAGCTCAGCAAACGAGGTCTTGCGTACGTCCATCTCAGTGACCAGAAGGCGTTCATCAACGAGGGCATCGGTGAGGACTTCCTCTGGAAGTTCCGCGATGCATACACGGGCACGCTGATTCTTACCGGTTGCTTGACCCAGGAATCGGGAGAAGCGCTCATTGAGCAAGGTCTATGTGACCTCGCGGGCTACGGCCGACCATTTGTTGCCAATCCTGACCTGGTTGCGCGCTTCCGCAACCGGTGGCCACTGAGCTCGGTAGACCTGCCGACGCTCTACACGGGTGGTGAGAAGGGCTATGCCGACTATCCCACCTATCAAGAGCAGCGCGAGTTGTCCGTCGAGGGCGCACTTTAAAGCCCACTCCAAGGGCATTCGCTGTCTACGCCATCGGTGCATGGCTCCGGGACGCAACCCGAACATCGGTGCCTGTCTGCTTCGCCGAGGCGGAATGGGTCCGTGTCTCCAACCATGACGCCTTTGGCGAAACTCAAACTACACCGGCAGGTTACAAGATGAAGCGCGAAACGAAGCTGCTCCTTGAGGTCCAGGGAATCACGAAAGTTTTTCCTGGTGTGAAGGCCCTCGACAACGTTACTTTCTCGGTCAATGCAGGCGAAGTGCACGGCCTGGTAGGCGAGAATGGCGCGGGCAAGTCGACATTGATGGCCGTGGCCTCCGGCGCGCTTGTGCCGGAAGAAGGCCGCGTGCGCATTGATGGTAAAGAAATGCGTGGCAACCCTGAGTTGGCACGCGAGCTCGGGCTGGCCATTGTCCGGCAGGAACCGGCACTCATGCCTGACCTGACGGTGGCGGAGAATCTGTATCTCGGTGTTCCGGAAAAGCTGCGCCCCAAAAAGGCATCGCTCAACGATTGGGCGAGAGACCTGATGAGGACATGGCACCGGGACATCAAGATTTCTGGGGCCGACCGTGTGGCCAGCCTAAATCCGGAGCAGCGGTTCATCGTGGAGATTGTCAAGGCGCTGGCTGCTCAACCCAAGGTGCTTGTCCTGGACGAACCTACTGAGCACCTCGGTGCCGAAGATGTCGAGAGACTCTTCGCGAAAATCCGGACCCTGGTAGCGCGCCAGTGTGCGGTCATCTACATCTCGCATCGAATCCGTGAGGTTCAGTTTATTGCTGAGCGCCTGACCGTGCTGCGAGATGGGCAGGGTCAAGGAACCTATGACGCCAGCAAGCTCACTGAGCAAGACATTGTGGAGCTAATCGTCGGTGGGACCCTGGACCGAGAATTTCCGCCGAAAGCCTCGGGCAATGCGAGCCGCTCGACAGTATTGGAAGTCGCGCAGCTCGAAGGCAAAGGGTTCGCGAAAGTGTCCATGGCGCTGAGAAGCGGTGAGATTGTTGGGCTTGCTGGCATTGATGGAAACGGTCAACGCGAATTCATGCGCGCGCTGGCAGGACTGTCGAAGTCACGTGGTGCCGTAACCGTCAACGGCAAGGCAGTGCGCGTGCAAAGCGCAAAAGGGGCAAGCCAAGGAGGGATTCGATACGTTCCCGGCGACCGTCATCGGGAGGGCATCTTCGGCGAACTGAGCGTCCGGGAGAACTTCTCCCTGCGCAGCCTGGCTCGCAGCAGCGTAGCTGGCTTTCTGTCAGGCCGCAGGGATACGGCCCGTGCTGCGGAGGCGGTTCAAGAATTCGCTGTGAAGACGGCTTCGCTTGAAACGCCGATTCGGCTTCTGTCAGGTGGCAACCAACAGAAACTCGTACTCTCGAGTGTGCTCGCCAGTCGGCCAGCTGTCATGCTGGTCGATGAGCCGACTCAAGGCGTTGACATCGGCGCGCGGATGGAAATCTACAAGACCCTGAGGGCGACGGCGGCCAGCGGCACGGGCATGGTTATCGTTTCCTCGGATGCAACAGAGGTTGCGGGACTCTGTGACCGCGTGCTCATTTTCTCCCGTGGACAAGTTGTCAAAGAGCTGCGCGGAGACGAGGTCACTGAGCACAACATCACTAGTGCAGTGCTGACATCCACGTCTGTGCGCAGTCGCGCCGACGGGAAGGCCTCGCCGTTCTGGAAGTGGGCAGCGGGAGACTGGGCACCGATCGTCATGCTTTGTCTTGCGATTGGTCTGCTTGGCGCGTATGCCGCGAGTGCAAACGAGTTCTATTTGTCAGAACGCAATATGACGGGGCTTCTTGGTCTTGTGGCGACACTCGCTTTGGTCGCTTTCGGCCAGCAGATGCTAATGCTCGTCGGCGGCATTGACCTGTCGGTGGGCCCGCTGATGGGGCTCGTTGTTGTCATCCAGTCCTTCTATCTGGTCGATGGCGCGACGCCAGAACAATATGCGGTGGGTTGGGCCGTCGTGCTAGCTGTGGCGATCGCCGTGGGAGCATTCAACTGGTTCCTTGTGGACCCCTTGCGACTTCATCCGATGGTGGCGACGCTCGCTACTTTCATGATGCTGCAAGCAGTTTCCCTCATCCTTCGTCCGGTTCCAGGTGGACTTATCGCTGAGGGTGTCATGGATCGAATCTCGGCAACACTCGGCTTCCTCCCGCTCGCCATGATTGTCGCTACGGTCTTTGGTGTCGCGCTGGAGTATGGTCTCTTCAAGTGCAGGTGGGGAATCGTATTCCGTGGCTTCGGCTCGCGTCCTGAGGCAGCCAGGGTCGCAGGGGTTCGGCCGCGTCTGACGTTGTTGGCAGCCTATGTCGGATGCTCTGCCCTTGCCACCATTGCTGCAATTCCGATGATGGCGCAAGTGGGCTCGGGGGACCCGGCTGCCGGTGCCGACTACACGCTAACTAGCATTGCTGCCGCGGTCATTGGCGGAGCGAGTTTGTTTGGCGGGCGAGGCTCCTTCCTCGGCGCCTTGCTCGGCGCGATGCTGATTACTCAGGTGAACGTGGTGACTACCTTCCTGAATCTGAGTGATGCGTGGCAGTCGTACCTCCTCGGCGCGATGATTCTGGTGGCAGTGGCCATCTACTCGAAGAGCCGCCAGATAGTGGTGGCAGCCTGAACAAGAGAATGATCATGGACTACACACTGAACACCACCCGCGTTGACCAACACACGGTTCCACTGGCTAAGCCGCGGTTTTTGCTCGATGAATTCTCGTGGATTTGGTTTGGCACAGCAGTCTTGTTTGCCGTGAGTGCAGTCTTGGCGCCAGGGACGGTAACAAAGAGTTCGCTCCTCGCCATGCTGCCTTTCGCAGGGATTCTGGCTATCGTTGCCACTGGTCAAACCATAGTCATTCAACAGCGCGGGCTCGACATGTCAGCCGCAGGAATGGTAACGCTCTCCGGAGCGCTGGTGGCGGCCTTGGGCTTTGGCACTGGCTCCATGCTGCTAGCAGTGTTCGGGACCTTGGCTGTCGCGGTGATTGGCGGCATTCTCAACGGCTTCCTGACATCGCGATTGTCGATTACTCCGCTAGTGGCAACGCTGGCGACTAACGCCTTGTTCATCGGAGGGGTACGCTCCATCACCGGAAACTCACCTATTTCGGTGCCAGAACCGTTGCAAGCGTTCTCACACTCGCAGTTCGTTGGCTTGCCGTACAGCATCGTTCTTGCCGTTCTGTTTGTTGTGGCGGTGTGGGTCGTTACGCGAAAGACCATTGTGGGCAGGAAGTTTGTGGCGGTTGGCATCAGTCCGCGAGCTGCCGCTGCGGCCGGCGTCCCCGTGACCTTCTACCAGGTTGGTGCGTATGTGGTCTCTGCCGTGTGCTTTGCAGTTGCCGGCCTTCTGCTGGCGGGCTTTATCGGTAGTGCTTCGCAAAATGCCGGACACGACTATCTCATGCCCGCCATTGCTGCTGTAGTCGTCGGCGGCACGCCATTTACCGGTGGGCGTGGCAGCGTCATTGCCAGCGCTGTTGCAGCGCTGTTTATGGCGCAACTCGGCCAACTCGTTCTAGCGCTGGGCGCGAGTGCAGCCATCCAGCTGCTGGTCCAGGCGGCCGCAATTCTGCTTGCCACGGCGATTCGAAATCTCCCCGCCATTCTTGCGGGGCTTAGGAGGCGCGCCTAAGGGCCGGAGATGACGGGAGCTACGGTGGCTCTCGCCCGCAAGCAGCTTTGCGAACGAAACCGCACCAATAACCAACTGGAGAAATTGCCGCACCCGGCCGAGACAATCGGCCCGGTATGGCAGCGCTTTGCCTGACGAAATGGCGCGCGACAGGGACGCGCGGAAGCTGTCGGAAGAATCATCAGCAGTTGAAGGTCTATCAAGGTCACAAATATAACGTCGGAGGAGAGGATGAAGTTGATGAAGCACGTTGTCAGCAGCAAAGGTGTCATTGCTGCTCTCTTGTTTGTTGGTAGCGCGGGCTCCGTCTTTGGCCAAAGTAGTGTCACGTTGTACGGACGTGTCTCCGGTGGGGTGGACTATGTGAACAAGGTGGCCATTGGAAATGGCCAGACCGGAGACGTGTTTCGCTTCGGCAATCAGTGGGGGGTGAGTTGGTGGGGTCTCAAGGCGACGGAGGACCTGGGTGGCGGTCTGAAAGCCGTGATGAACTTGGAGAGCATGTTCACGACCGGAAACGGTCAGGTGCTCGGTGACAGCCTTTTCAACCGCTACGCCGTTGTCGGCCTCTCCGACAATACCTACGGTACGCTGTGGCTTGGTCGCGCAATGGCCCTCACGGACGGAGAACTGTGGGCCGTGGACCCCATGGGAATGCAGACCACAAGTGTGGGAACACTCGCATATGGCCGGAACTGGGGGCCGCGTACAAATGCTATCACCTATAACTCGCCCATCTGGGGAGGCTTTTCATTCCGGGCGCAAGCCGGCCTGAACGGAAGCGCCGGAAACTTCAACGCTGGCAGGCAGCTTAGCGCGAGTGTGAGCTACGCAAATGGGCCGTTTCTGTTCAAGGGTGTCTACGAAGAAATCCGGGACGAGCGGGGAGAGTTCACCAATCTCTATACGGCATCCCGCGAGTATGCAGCCGGCGCCGTCTATCAGATTCGAGACCTGAAGCTATTCGGCGGATATAGCCTCATTCGCTCCGGAGGGGCGACTGTCGCCGATGTCAACAATCCTACCGGAGCGGATAAGCATCAAATGTTCTGGGTCGGCGCGAACTACCAGGCTTCACCCGCGTTGACGGTTCTGGCCGGCGCGTACAGGGCCAACGTCAACAAATCGGGAGGCAACGGCACTTTGCTGGCGCTGGGGGCGAACTACTACCTGTCGAAGAGAACCATGCTTTACGGTACTGTCGGCACGGTCATCAACGGCGGCAACGCGGCATTCTCCGTGGAATCATCCGCCAATACCAAGCCGTTGGCTGGCTCTAGCCAACAAGGTGTCTATACCGGGGTGATGCACTGGTTCTAAAAGGCTCCATGGGTGCGCGTAGAGGCGTCGTACCCCTTCGAGGTCGAAGGTATCCATTCGGATAGCTTCGGCCTATTTTTGCAAAGTAGAATTCGCGACGGTGAGCCCCTGCATCAACCTCTTGCCTTCGCAATAAGTTCGTAGGACCGAAGCCGAGCGGCATGGTCGTGTATCCAGGAGTTGACCATGATTTCGTCGGCGCTTGTTCTCTCCACCAAGGATGCAAGGCGTGTGCGGACTTCATCGACGTCTCCAGCAATGGACTCGCTGAGCATGCTCATCACTTGCGTGCGCTCGAAGGTGCTCCACATATCGTCCATAGTGACGACGGGGGGCGGAAGATGGAAGCGAGTCCCTCGCACGAGACCAAGGAATTTCTGGTGTTCTGTGGTCGCCAGGAATGCAGCGTCGGCGTTTGTGTCTGCGGCCACAATGTTGACGCAGACGACCACATATGGCTCGTTCAGTTGTGGCGATGGCCGGAAAATTGAACGATACAAGGCCAGCGCTTGGTCGAGGGCACGCGGAGAGAAGTGCGCGGCATAGACAAAGGGCAGACCCATGTAACCGGCCAGCTGCGCAGTGAACGTGCCAGAGCCAAGTAGCCAGAGAGGAACATTGATGCCAGCCCCAGGTATGGCGCGCAGCGACTGATGCTGGCTGGCTGGTAGAAACAATGATTGCAGTTCTGTCACTTGCTCAGGGAACTCGCTCTCGCCAGAGACAGCGTTACGGCGCAACGCACGCGTGGTCTCTGGGTCGGTTCCGGGAGCTCGACCCAAGCCCAAGTCAATGCGGCCCGGGTAGAGCGTCTCGAGCGTACCGAACTGTTCCGCCACGATAAGTGGGGGGTGATTCGGAAGCATGATGCCGCCAGAGCCCACGCGAATCGACTTAGTGTTTGCTGCGACATGGCCAATGATGACTGCTGTTGCAGCGCTTGCTATGTCAATAATGTTGTGATGCTCCGCTACCCAGTAACGCTTGAAGCCGAGGGCCTCAACGTGTTGGGCCAGCTCAACGGAGTGGCGCAGCGTTTGCGCGATTGACCCGCCCTCCGTGATGGGAGCCAAGTCGAGCGCCGAGAGATGAAGCTTCGCGAGTGAATCCATGGGTAGCGTCAATTTGTGCAATGTCGTAGAGCCTTCGCAACTATAGAGCGTACTTGCAATGCATTGAACCAGTCTGGATTCGCTTCTTTGTGGACAAAAAGGATACTTTCGTGCCTCACTTAGACCAGTTGAACGGCATCATGACTTTCGTGGAAGTTGCCCGCGCCGGGACTTTTACGGCGGCAGCGGAGCGGCTCGGCATCACGAAATCGGCTGTCGGAAAAAGTGTCTTGCGCCTTGAGGAGCGTCTCGGCGTCAAACTCTTTCACCGGACGACGAGACGATTGAGTCTGACGATTGACGGCGAGGCTTACTTTGCTCGCTGCGAACGGGCGATGAACGAAATCGGCGAGGCAGAGGCGGCGCTTAAGTCCCAGCAGACGTCTCCCAAAGGTCGCATTCGGGTTGACATGCCGGCTGCGTATGGCCGCCGGATACTGCTCCCTATTTTTTTGAACATGGCCAAGCGATACGCTGGTCTGGAGCTGACTCTGACATTCAATGACCGATTCGTTGACGCTGTCGAAGAAGGTATCGACTTGCTTGTCAGAATCGGGGAACTTGCCGACAGCAGTGGGCTCGTTGCGAGACCCTTAACCACCCAACGGCTGACTGTTTGTGCCGCACCGGAATATCTTGCGCAGCGCGGAACCCCTGCGACCATCAATGACCTTGCAAACCATCACTGTATTGTTGGGTTCCGCCGCGACCAGGTAAAGACGTGGATTCTTTTGCAAGATGGCATCGCGCATCGATATGCGCCACCGGCCACGCATGAGTTCGGTGACGGGGACGCCATGCTCGCAGCAACGCTGGCCGGTTGCGGATTGTCACAACTGCCGATGTGGCTGGCGAGAGGTCACCTGGAACGGGGTGAATTGGTCGAGGTATTAGCCGGGCATTCGGGAGGGGAAATGCCGATTCACGCCATTTGGCCGAGAAATCGACATCTGTTGCCCAAGGTTAGAGCTGTCGTTGATGAGCTTGTCCAACAGGCTGAGCAAGGAAGTCTCGACTAGAGGTTCGAATTGCTTGGCCGCGTGGCTGCATCGCAGATGCACGGCAGCCACGCACTGAGTTCTGGACACCCTATCGTTGGTAGGACGAAGCGGGCTTATGTGGATACTCGAATGGTTTCCACGGAAGCGCTCCTTCTTTCCAGGCGTTCGCAAGTTCAGCTTTTACTTGTGCTCGGGTTACTGTAGCGGACGCGTCCCCGCGCGCTTGCGAGACGTCGGACACGGACGTGTACAGATACTTAAGGGGTGGGGCGGTAATTGAGCCCTTGGCTTCGGCCGACGATTGCGGCGCGTCCGCTGCAATGGTGGGTGCCGTGGCAACGATGGCAGCAAAGGCGGCGATGCCAAATACCAATTTTGATGGCTTCATTGTTTTTTCTCCATGGGTAACACGGTGCTCTAGCGTGAGCGACTGTAGAGGAGAAACAATGGCTATTAAAGTAGGCCGCCGGACCAATTGTGTGGAAGGAAATTCTACCCCGGTGTGTCCTCTACGCTGAGCGAGGGGCGCGGCCAATGGCGGTGCGTGCGGCACGCGCGGAACAACCCGGTCCAGCTTTAATCGTTATAGCGCAAGCTGAGCTCGCCAATGAGGCAATTGGGGGGATGAGAACCGCAAACTTTCAGGGCTCAGTCTCTCAGACTGCGATTCGTTGCTTGCCGTAGCCGAGCTGTGTCGAAATTTCTTCGCAGCACTTGCGCAAGGCTTGCGCAATCTTGCCGTCCCACGCTTCTTCGAATGTACCGAGTGGCCCCATGACGGTGATGGCAAGCACGATGTTGCCTTCAAAGTCGAACACCGGCGCGCTGAAGGCATTGATGCCGGGAATTGGCTCGCCCAATGTACGGGCCATGCCGCGGCGCCGAATCTCTGCGAGTTCCGCCTCCAGCTTTTGGTGGTCGTGTTGCTTGGGGTCAGCATGGAGTCCAAGCCGCGACATGTCGGTGGCAAGGAAGTTCTCGACCACTTTGGGCGGGAGGAAGGCCGCGAAAAGTCGCCCGGTGGCTGTGTTCGAGAGCGACATCACCGTACCGGTTCGGAGGTTGACGTGCATCGGGTGCGTGGGTTCGACCAGGCGCACTACGACCGGGCCTGCATTTCCCCATACCACTACGGCAACGCTCTGCTCCGTCTGGATGGCCAGGTCGGACACGTGCG
The DNA here is from genome assembly GCF_058782875.1 of Cupriavidus sp. FW305-F7. Classification (NCBI taxonomy): domain Bacteria; kingdom Pseudomonadati; phylum Pseudomonadota; class Betaproteobacteria; order Burkholderiales; family Burkholderiaceae; genus Cupriavidus; species Cupriavidus sp. FW305-F7. The sequence goes on from NZ_JBYSYC010000024.1 coordinate 35,828, forward strand.
GAGCCGCTTCTTTGACCGGGTCGAGCTGTTGTAGCTTCGCCAGTCCCACCTGCAAGGCAAGGGGCCCCAGTTCATAGCGGCCGGAGGCGGCTTCCTGCGTCACGAAGCCGACGTTCAGGAAGCTCACCAGATAGGGGTGCGCCTTTCCGGCAGTAATCCCCCCGGCCTTCGCAAGCTCCCCGAGAGCCATGGGCTTGCCGTGTGCAGCGAGGGCCATAAGGAGCTTGCTTCCGATTTCAATCGACTGGATGCCTCGACGGGTCTTCGCTTCCACGGTTGGCGCAAATTTCAGAGTGGGTTGTGGGGGCGATTGTAGCACTAGGGGTTTTCTCCTATATCGAGCATATCTGATTACCTCGTGTCATCTGATAATAGCAGATGCATTGACGAATATCGAAAGTCTGCCTAGACTGTGCTCACGGTCCCGGCCAGCCCGTCCTTACGCGGTCAGCCGACATGAATGAGGAGCAAGAGGTGGACAAAGAGATTTTCGAATGTGACGTATTGGTCATCGGCTCGGGCGCTTCGGGGATGGCCACGGCCGTCACTGCCGCGTATGAGGGCTTGAAGGTTCTGGTAATCGAAAAGGAGCCCAAGTTCGGGGGCACGACCGCACGGTCAGGCGGGTGGCTGTGGATTCCTGGTACGTCGCTGGCGAAACAGCAGGGCATCCATGAGGCCCCCGATGCGGCGAAGACCTATCTGAAGCACGAAGCGACGACGCACTATGACGAGGCGCGCGTCAGCGCTTTCGTAGAGAACGGTCCCAAAGCGGTTGACTTCTTTACGTCAAAGACCGCGGTCAAGTTCGACATGCCGCCGGTCTTCCCGGACTACCATGCAGAAGCACCCGGAGGCGTACAAGGAGGGCGTTCGATGGTGGCGCGCCCATTTGATGGACGGGAGCTCGGCCCGCTCATCAAGAACCTTGCGCCTCCGCTCCCCGAACTCACCGTGTTCGGAATGATGCTTGGCTCGGGCAAGGAGATTTGGCACTTCATGCGCGTGTTCCGTTCGCTGGAGTCCTTTGTCTACGTTACGAAACGTTTGTCCCGTCACTTTCTCGACGTAGCCCGGTACGGTCGCGGCATGACGCTGACCAACGGGAATGCGCTGGCTGGCCGGCTGCACAAGGCTGCGGCAGACCTCGGCATTCCAGTTTGGCTTTCGACGACGGCTCGTAAGCTGGTTGCCACGGGAGACCGCATCACTGGAGCGGTTGTGGAACGTGAGGGTCAGCGGGTCGAAATCATTGCCCGTCAAGGAGTCGTCCTCGCTTGCGGTGGCTTCCCGCATGACATCGAACGCCGCAAAGCACTGTTTCCGCATGCGCCGACAGGGCGGGAGCACTTCAGCCCGTCGCCGCAAGCCAACACCGGCGACGGACTGCGGCTCGGAGAATCCGTTGGCGGTTGGGTGGATGGCTCCATCCCCCATGCTGCTGCATGGGTGCCCGCGTCCGTTACCACGCGTTCAGACGGTTCCAAGGGCGTCATGCCGCACTTCATCGACCGTGCGAAGCCTGGTGTGATTGCTGTGAGTCAACGAGGGCGGCGCTTCACTAACGAGGGCAATTCGTACCACGACTTCATCCAGGACATGGTGAAGGCCTCGAAGGGCGAAAAGGAAGTGTCCTCCTGGCTGATTTGTAACCACCAGACGTTGCGCACCTATGGACTGGGCTGTGTGCCACCGTCGCCGATGCCCATCGGAAAATACATCCGCAATGGCTATCTCAAGCGTGGCAAGACGCTTGCTGAACTGGCCTCTGTTATTGGCGTGCCCGCCCAGGCACTGCAGGACACTGTGTCGAAGTTCAATGTCCATGCTGTCCGTGGCGAAGACCCTGAATTCGGCAAGGGAAGCAAGGCGTACAACCGGTATCAGGGCGATGCCCTGCATAAGCCCAATCCGTGCGTAGCCCCCATCGAGAGCGGGCCCTACTATGCCATCAAGCTGGTTGTCGGCGACATCGGTACCTTCGCAGGGTTGGTGACAAACGAGAATTCGCAGGTTCTAACCCGTGACCGCAAGACCATCCTTGGTCTATATGCAGTGGGCAACGACATCTCCAGCATCATGGGCGGTAACTATCCGGGTGCCGGTATCACTCTCGGGCCGGCCCTTACTTTCGGCTACGTCGCAGGTCAGCATCTTGCGGCAGCCGGTAACGGCCAACGCTCGAACGCCAACAAGAGCACCTTGGCACAGCCACGGGCTGCATAAGAACGAAGGAGACCTTGATGACAAAATTCAACTCGGTTGCCGCCCAGGTATCGCTCCATGGAAAGACCGCGGTAATCACTGGCGCGGGCCAGGGCAACGGGCGTGCACTGGCCATCGGCCTCGCGAGCTGCGGTGCGCGAATCGTCGCGACGGACATGAATCCTCAAACGCTTTCCGAGACTGTGGCGCTGGTCGCGGCGGAAGGCGCTGAAGTATGGGCATATGCATTGGACGTGACCGACGCACAAGCATGCAAGGCCGTAGCACTGGCAGTTTCTCAGGAGGTCGGCGGAGTCGACATTCTGGTGAACAACGCCGGGATACTGATTCGCGAGGGAATCGATAGCGAGCGAGCGGAAGCGAACTGGAAGAAGACCTTCGATGTGAACGTGCAGGGTACGTTCAATGTTACCTACGCGTTCTTGCCGTCCATTCGGGAAACGCGCGGCAGCATCATCAATGTTGCTTCCATTGCGTCTTTCGCTGGCCAGGCCGGGCCATTGGCCTATGCGCCAACCAAAGGTGCCATCAAGCTCTTCACGCAATCGCTTGCCGCGGAGCTGGCACTTGACGGCGTGCGCGTGAATGCCATCGCGCCGGGTGTTATCGAAACAGCGATGAGTGAGTTCACCCGCAGAGAGCCTGAACGACTGCAGCGCTTCATGGCACGTATCCCCATGGGGCGTGTCGGACAGCCGCAAGAGCTCCTAGGCCCGGTGGTTTTCCTAGCGTCTGCGATGTCGTCCTATGTCACCGGCGTGACGCTTCCGGTCGATGGAGGCTTCCTCGCCATCTAGTTCTGTCAGTGTGAAAAGTTGACGAGGCGCCTGAGAGCGCCAAAGAGGCGGCTGGGATTTATGCCGCCGCCTCACTCACATCAATGGAGACAATATGTCTATCCGTCGCCTCATAAGCTGCGCGTTTGCACTTGCGGCCGTCCTTTGCACGACCTATGCCCCCGCAAATGCGCAGAATATCCGACTGGGCTTCAATGGGGATCTATCGGCTTCCCCTTCCGCGCAAAGCGGGCAGGCAAGCGTGCTGGGGATGCGCGCTGCGATCAAGGATATCAACGCAGCCGGAGGCGTTCTGGGACGTCCCCTAGAGCTCGTTGTGCGCGACGACACGTCGCAACCGCCGCGCTCTATCCAAAACATGAGCGAACTTATCGACAGCGAGCGCGTTGTCGCCATTCTTGGGCCGACGAACTCGGGCAACGCGCTTGCGTGGAAACACATTCCTAATCAACGGAAGATTCCGGTTGTTACCACGATTGCGTCGGGTACCACCATCACAAGTCCTTCCGGGGCCGAGAACTATATGTTCCGTGTCTCCATGGTCGACAAAGAGCAAATCAAAGGCCTGCTGGCCTATCTACGCAAGAATCCCACTTCGAAGCGTGTGGGGTTTATGGCTGAGACCACCGGGTATGGCCAAGGGGGACTCAAGGACCTTCAGGAGCTGGGAGCTTCCCAAGGTGTGCAGCCGGTTGCCGTCGAGCGTTTCGGTGTCAGCGACACCGACATGACCTCGCAGCTGAACAAACTCAGGGCGGCCAATGTCGACACCATCGTGGTGTGGGCCCAATCGACGCCAATCGCCCAGCTCGTCCGCAGCATGGAGAAGATTGGGTATTACCCGCTCCTGCTGTCTTCGTGGGCTGCAGACAATCAATCCTTCCTTGATGCCGCCGGCCCGGTCCATGCAGAAAAGCCGATATTCATGCGGACCCTTACTGACAATCGCAACCCCAGGCAACAAGCACTCTTTGACAGGATTGCCGCGGACATGAAGGCGCCGAGCGCTTTTCCCTTTGCAGCACATGGCTATGACGCGGTCCTTTTGCTTGCTGCAGCCATTGAGCAGGCTGGCTCGACGGACGGCGCTAAGGTGAAAGAGGCGCTCGAGAACTTGCGCAAGCCGGTCCAAGGCGTCATGAAGTCGTATGTGCATCCCTTCACTGCGACCAAGCACGAAGCCATCCAGGCCGACGACCTCGTGTGGACCAAATGGAAGGGCGGCAAGTTGCTCCCCTACTCGGACCCTGTCATCTCCAGCCTCACAAAGGCTGACTATGAAGGTCAAGTCACGAAAGGCACGGCCGCGCTGTCTCCCGTGGCAGCCGTCGAAGGCGGCACGGCATTGACGAGCCTGTTGCAAGCGCTCTTCGCCGGCCTTGCTGTCGGTGCTGCCTATGGCCTGGTTGCTATGGGGTTCAGCGTCACATTCACGACGACAAAGACCCTGAACTTCTCGCATGGCGACTTTGTCTCCGCGGGCTCCTTCGCGGGCGTCAGCGTACTGCTTCTGCTGGTAGGACTACCCATGACATCGAGTTCCTTCCAGACCTTGATGCCAAATGCAGGAATGCAGCTGATTGCCCTGCTGGTGGTCCTCGTCGTTGCCGCACTGCTTGGGTATCTCATGTACCTGCTTGGCATCAAGCCGTTCTCGGGTAAGCCGGGTATGAACTGGGTCATGAGCACGCTCGGTTTCGGCATCGTACTGCAGAGCGTTGGACTGGCTATCTGGGGACCGAAGCCCATCGTGGTGCCGAGTCCGCTTGGTGACGAGGTCATTCGGGTCTTTGGGGTCGGCATTCGTCCCCAAGAAATTCTCATCTTGGTGGTGTCTGTGCTCGTCATGTACGCGCTGGATTGGAGCATGCGCAAGACCATGCTCGGCAAGAAGATGCGCGCCGTGGCTCACAGCCCGACGGTGGCATCTTTGATGGGTATCAACGTCAACGCGGTGATGATTGGTGCTTTCCTGGTGAGTTCGGCTCTCGCCGGACTCTCCGGGTTTCTTTTGGCGCCCATTGCCCAAGCCTCGCTCTTTATGGGTATCGCGGTCGGCCTGAAGGGCTTCTCCGCTGCGATGGTGGGCGGGCTGAACAATCCGCGTGGCTGCGTTATCGGCGGATTCGTGCTTGGCGTTCTTGAACAGCTTATCAACCTCTGGCAGGCGCAGTGGCGGGAGGTGGCAGTCTTTGCTCTCGTGATTCTCGTTCTCGCATTCCGACCGAACGGTCTCTTTGGCTTCCGCACTGTGGAGAAGGTATGAAAGCACCTGCTCATTTCGCTCTTGTCGGCGTTGTGGCCGCGGCTTTCATCGGAACCGCGGTGGCCCTAGGCAATGACTACTATCTGCGCATCATGTTCATGATGTGCGTCTACTATATCTGTGCAGCCGGCATGAACGTGCTGGTGGGCTTTGCCGGCCTGAAATCGCTGGGGCAAGCAGGTCTGTTCGCCGCCGGCGCTTACTCAGCGGCGCTACTGACGTCGAAGTATGGCGTGAATCCTTGGCTGGCATTTGCGCTGGCAGCGGTCATCTCCGGCGCTTTTGGTGTCCTGATTGCCTTGCCGTCTCTTCGTGTGAAGGGGCCGTACCTGGCAATGGTCACGCTCGCGTTTGGCATCGTGGTCGAGAAGCTGGTTACCGAATGGACCGAAGTATTCGGCGGCGCGCAGGGTATCTACGGAATTGGCTCCCTGACCTGGCAAGGCACCGCGTTCAGCAGCATTCAGTGGGTCATCTTCGGCGTTGCCCTCGCTGTAGCGATACATCTTCTGCTTCGCTCGTTGCTGGCGAGCCGGTTCGGTCGCGCGTTCCTTTCCCTCCAGGCTGATGAAATTGCGTCATCGTCTGTGGGCGTGCGTGTGTACCGAGCCAAGGTCCTGGCCTTCGTCATCGCTGCGGTGTGCTGCGGCATAGCGGGAGCACTGGTTGCTCAGCAGAACCAGTACATCAATTCAGACTTCATCAGCTTCCATCTTTCCATCTTCATCTTGCTACTGGTGCTGTTCGGCGGGGCAGGTTCGTCGATGGGCCCGCTGGTGGGTGCAATTGTGCTGACGCTTGTCGATGCGCTCCTGAGTCGCTGGCCCTCGGTTCAGCATTTGATTTATGGCCTGCTGTTGCTCTTTGCCCTCTACGTGATGCCGAACGGCGTGATGGGGTTATTCCAGTCTCGCCGGGGAAGCTCGAAGGCTGTCAAAGGGGCCGCCCGCCACAGCGTCACGCCTTTATTCTCGGTAGGCCGCCGTGGTGGCACTCAGCCAGACGGGTCGATGCTTGCTGTGCGTGGTGTTAGTAAGGCCTTTGGTGGCGTGAAGCCAGCCAAGGACGTGTCGTTCAGCCTGTGTAGCGGCGAAATCAACGCGCTTATCGGTCCGAACGGTGCGGGCAAGAGCACCATGATTAATATGCTAAGCGGACTTATCTGTCCCGATGAGGGCAGCATCCAGCTGAACGGCACTGACATCGTTGGTCGTCGCCCGCACGACATCTGCACCATGGGTGTGGGTCGGACCTTTCAGAACCTGCGCCTCTTCGGTGAGCTGTCTGTTCTTGACAACGTGCTGGTGGGCCGGCACAGCCGCATGGCCAATGGTTTTTGGTCGTCCCTGCTCGGACTTCCGAACGCCAAGCGCGAAGAAGCGGACGCAGTGCAGCGCGCTACAGCGATTCTGGAATTCCTCGATTTGGACCAGCTAAGCGACACGCCCGCAGGAAGTCTTCCCTACGGACTCCAGCGTCGCGTGGAACTGGCACGCGCACTGGCAACGGAGCCTCAGCTTCTCTTGCTCGATGAACCTGCGGCAGGGTTGAACCCTCAGGAAACGGCGGAACTGTGCGACTACCTGGTGAAGATAAAGAACCAGGGCGTCACCATGCTTATGGTCGAGCATCACATGGACATGGTGATGCGCGTGTCGCACCACATTGTGGTCCTCGACTACGGCGTCAAGATTGCTGAAGGAACCCCCGCGGAAGTTCAATCGAACAAAGCGGTGGTTGAAGCCTACCTTGGAACAGGAGCTGTCGCCCATGCGTAACGATTTCATCCTGAAACTCGACAGCGTGCGAGTCTCCTACGGTGCCATTGAGGCGGTCAAGGGCGTCAGCCTGGAAGTCCGTCGTGGCGAGGTCGTCAGCATTATCGGAGCAAACGGCGCGGGCAAAAGCACCGTGTTGAAGAGCATCGCGGGCGCGGAGCGGGTGCGCTCCGGAAGCATCGAATTCAACGGTCAGCGCATCGAAAATGCTCCGGCGCATGAACGCGTGAAGCTCGGTATTGCGCTGTCTCCCGAGGGGCGTGGTGTCTTTCCTGACCAGACTGTCAGGGACAACCTGATGCTCGGTGCGCTTTGCAGAGCCCTGTCGCCAGGCGACCTGTCGGCGAGGTTGGAGCGGGAGTTCCAACGCTTTCCGCGCTTGAAGGAGCGACAGCACCAGCATGCGGGAACGATGTCAGGCGGTGAACAGCAAATGCTGGCGATCTCCCGGGCCCTGATGAGTGACCCCAGTTTGCTGCTGTTGGACGAGCCTTCACTGGGTCTCGCACCGCTCATCATCGAGGAGATTTTCGAATCGATTTTGAAGCTGCGTGAAACCGGGCTTTCTATCATTCTGGTCGAGCAGATGGCCTGCAACGCGCTGTCGGCGGCAGACAGTGCCTATGTACTGGAGACGGGAAAAGTCATCCTGACCGGCACCGGAAAGCAGCTCCTCAACGACCCGAAGGTGCGTGCGGCTTACCTGGGCGGCTGACCTGGAAGGTGGAAAAATGATGGTCTCTTCCGGAGCCGCGACTTCAGGGAATGCCGCGGCACTTGGGGCGCTGGGCGTGGCTGCTGCACTGAGCATGGCCTCAATGCGAGCATGCGACGCGCTACTTCCTGCGTTGGCGGCAGACTTCTCGGTGCCTGTCGGTGCGGCGGCGCAGTCCATATCGGCGTTTGTGCTTGCCTATGGTTTGCTTCAACTCGTCTATGGGCCGCTCGGCGACCGCTTTGGAAAGCTGCGCGTCATTGCAGTGGCATTGACGGCTTGTTCGATAGCGAATGTCCTCGCGGCGCTTGCGCCTACCATGACTTCTCTGGCAGCGGCGCGGGGGCTGTCTGGGGCCGCCGCTGCCGGGATAATCCCGATGAGCATGGCCAGGATTGGCGACACGGTTCCGTTTGAGGGCCGCCAGCAGGTTCTGGCTAGATACCTGTTCGCGACAGTCGGGGGGGTGATTGCAGGCCAGTGGTTGTCAGGGCTTATTGCGGAGACCATCGACTGGCGCACCGTCTTCTGGGTGTTGGCCACGGGCTTCGCCGTGGCGGCCCTTCTAGTGCATAGACAAGCATCACATGCGGCGCGGGATTTGGCCGCCAATGCTAGCTTCGCCAAACAAATCCAAACCGTTCTCGGCGAGCCGTGGGCGCGCATCATTCTGCTTATCACGGCGATTGAAGGGCTTTTCACGCTTGCGGGATTCGCGTTCGTACCGGCTTACCTGAACAGGCAGTTCGGTCTTGGCTTGGGCGCGGCGGGTGGCGTGATGGCGATGTACGGAGCTGGAGGGCTCGCTTACGTCTTTGTCTCCAGGCTGTTGATACGGCGACTCACGATTCGCGCTTTGGCCAGTTGGGGCGGTGTCTCTCTCGGGTTGGGCTTTGCCACCGTTGCGACCGGCTCGCGCTGGGAGTGGAGCCTTCTCGGCTGCTTCCTCGGGGGGCTGGGCTTCTACATGCTTCATAACACGCTGCAGACTCAAGCCACGCAAATGGTCCCACAGGCAAGAGGAACCGCCGTAGGCCTGTTTTCGGCGAGTCTGTTCTTCGGGCAGGCAATCGGAATGGCAATTGCCGCAGTTTTAGTCGATTCCTTTGGCGAGGCGCCGCTGTTCGAGCTGGCAGCCGTCGCGCTACCGGTGCTAGCAATGGCTTATGGCAGGCTCGCACATCTCAAAGGTCACTAGAAAAAGGGGCCACCTTTCAGACAGGACAAGGCTTTGGCATGCGGACGACTGGGTCGCCTGCATGGCATCACTTGTCCAAAGATTAATCGTAGCAACTACCAAGAGAGCAGTGGAGGAGAAACTTGTGAGACGGATTGGCTTTCAACAACAAGCATTGTTCGGTGCAGTAATGTCCCTGACGGCGGCCTCAGCCGTCGCCCAGTCGTCGGTGACTCTTTATGGCGTGGTGGATGCCGGCATCGAGTATGCCAATCACCAGCCCGGGAACGGCGACAACGTCTATCGGTTGACGTCAGGAAATATTGCCGGTTCGCGCTGGGGCCTTCGCGGTGTGGAGGACCTCGGAAGCGGCCTTCGGGGCGTGTTCGTTTTGGAGAGTGGCTTCGACGCTGATACCGGGAAATCTGGTCAGGGTGGTCGGCTCTTTGGGCGGATGGCATATGTAGGTCTGCAAGCGCCTTGGGGAAGCATTCTCTTGGGCCGCCAACAGAACGCATTCTTCGACTTCGTGGGCAACTACGACCCGATGACGCTAGCCACAAAGTACTCCGTATTTACCCAAGACCCCTTTTTCGTCGGACGCGCCGACAACACTGTGAAGTATGTTGGGGTATTTGGCGGCTTGAAAGCCTCGGCTTTCTATAGTTTCGGTGCAGATAGTAGCGTCGTCAACGGGGGCGAGGTACCTGGCAATCCCAAGCTTGGTCGCGAGTACGGTGGCTACCTCACGTACGACATCGGCCGATTCGGCGTTGCCGCGGCCTACGACGAAATCAACACTGGAACGTTGACTCAATCGCCGGACGCGAAGGTCAGACGCGCCTCCACGGCTGCGACATATTCCGTAGGCGCAGGCAAGTTCTTCGCGGGCTATCGGTGGGCGAGAGGGTATGACGGGGGCATCGTGCCCGGTGCGGCGCCGGGTATCGGCAACCAGGGCTCCAATCTCTACTGGGCCGGCGTCAACTGGCAGGTCACGCCGGCCGTCACGTTGGCTGGCGCTGCCTATTTCCAGGACTTCAGGAACACGGGTAGCGACCCTTGGTTGTTCGCGCTGAATGCTGACTATGCATTCTCGAAACGCACTCACCTATACGCGTCGCTGGGATACACGAAGAACAAGGGCTCGGCCAACCTTGGCTTTTTCGACTCAGGAAAGTCGTTCGGCAACGCAAATCCAGGACAGAACCAAGCAGGGGCCGTTATTGGAGTGCGTCATTCCTTTTAAGCGGTGAAGCAGAGCTGGCTCTAAGTATGCCAAGGCAACCCATAGTTGCCGGGCGTGACACTGGACAAAGCGAAGTTGCGCCGCTTGAAGGCGGATGGCTCGACGCCATCCGCCAACACGATACTTGTACTACCCACCACCAGCCAAATGGAGGCATCGTCATGACTGTTCGTATGGGACTGTTGAACAAAAGGACCGACTGGTTGCAAGAGGACTTCCGTCGCTACTGGACTGAAGTCCACGGCCCACTCGCAGCACGTCTACCGGGGCTTCGGAGCTATCTTCAAAACCATGTTATAGATACTGCGCAGCGCGGTATCACTTACAAGCGAGGACCCGAGCATGTCGACGGCTTTTCCGACCTGACTTTCGAGAATGTCGACGCGATGCGTGAAGCTTTCGCATCAGAAGTGGCCCCGGCGCTTGCCGAAGACGAAGCACGCTTCATTGGCCGGCTTCGCATCCTTACCCTCGACCGGCGAGAGGTGATTGCACCTGATCCGAGCCGCAAGCTCCTCAAACGCATGTCATTCCTGCGTCGACGCTCCGACGTCGATGAAGCAACTTTTGAACGCGAATGGCGAGTCGAACATGCGCGCCTCGTGAAGCTCATGCCTGGTGTGGCGGGCTACCGTCAGAACCTCGTAGTGGAACGCGAGGCAACCAAGGGCACGCCCTGTGGCTACGGCGAACTGCCTATCGATGGCGTTGTTGAACTCTGGTTCACCGACCCAGATTCGCTCAACGCTGCGTTCGCTTCGCCTGAAGGCGTACGCACCATGGCACACGCTCAGACGTTCATCGACGAAATTACGACGTTCCTGGTCGAGCCCCGAGTCATCGTCTCATCGCAAGCCTAATGTGACCGATGCGGATACGGCTCGGTCGGGTCGTATTCGCACACAATAAAAAAACCCGGTCGCGGGGCGAACCGGGTTGCAATTCACCTTCCAGCGCAACGGAAGGCGAGGGCCCTTAATCTTGCAGTGCGTCCCACATTTCCTTGTCACGCTGCGCGGTCCAGATTCGAGGGTGTTTGATGCCGCTCGCCTCGTCGTAAGCTCGGGTAACGTCGAACGGCAGGCAATGCTCGTAGATGAAAACCTGACCAAACTTCGGGTCCATTGACTCACGCGTCAGAGCCATAGCGCCTTTCAGGTCGAGCTTTTTCGCTACTGCAGCTTTGCCGCTTTCCAAGAGCGTGGTAACGAAGTCTTTCGTATAGTTGAGCCCCTGCTGGACTGCTTCCGGCGTCGTCAATGCAGGTCCGCGGCCAGGCACCAGCTTTTCGGCCCCCAGCCCGCGCAGCGCTTCCAAGGTGGTGGGCCACTCTTCCAGTTGCGCGTCACCGCAGTAGCAAGCGGCGTCGAATTCAACCAGGTCACCGGAGAACAGCACCTTCTGCGAGGGAATCCAGACGACAGTGTCGCCTTTGGTATGCCCCTGACCCAGGTGCAGAATTTTCACTTCGAGCTTGCCAAGGAACAGCGTGAGTTCACGCTCAAAGACCAAGGTCGGCCAGGTCAGTCCCGGCACGGTTTCGAGACCGGCGAACAAGCGGGGGAAGCGCTCAATCTCCGACTTCATATCGGCCTCACCCCGCTCTTGAATCAGCTCGTAAGTGCCGCGGCTGGCGATGACGTGCTGTGCCCCCTCCTCGAAGTACGCGGAAGCGCCCAGTACCCGCACAGCATGGTAATGCGAAAGCACAACATGCTTAATCGGCTTGTCCGTGATGCTGCGAATCCTCGCAATGAGGTCCTGCGCCATGGCAGGGGTGGCGGTGGTATCGACAATCAGAACGCTGTCGTCGCCAATGATGACGCCGGAATTGGGGTCGCCTTCCGCCGTGTACGCGTAAGCGCTCTCCGACAGCTGGGTAAAGGTGACCTTCTTCACTTCAAGGTCGGCTTGTGATGCAAAGGCTTTTGCCATGGCGTTATGTCTCCTGCAAGGCTATAGACGTGGGTCAATTCAGTTCATTGGCGGCCCCCGATGACTGCTAGCCATCGTAGACACCTACCGCCGATCTGTCAATATCGAAGACATCTGTGTTAGTCAGATGAAGTGATGGATGTGAATTGGTTCAATAAAATCGGATAAGGCCGGGGTTAAGTGGCGTAAGCGTCGCGGTGGTCAGCCGTCAGCTGTACTGCCTGCGTAACGCCCGCTCATCGCCGGCGAACTTGCGTTAATGCAATGGTGACCACAGGGCTTCTTCGCGGAGCACCTTTTGGCGCAGCCGGGCCTACGGGCATCGCATCCTCAGGTGCAGCGGCCCGCATGACGGGCTTCGTCGCGACCCGTGTCACGGCTGCTGCCATATCTAGCTTGCCTCGAACTGATGGCGGGCAAGGTGGTCCTGCGAAACTCGAAGTGACCAGCTTGGCTCACACTCCGACTCCACGATCTGTCTTGCGAAGGGCGGTGATTGCGCCTCTAATGGGTTCGTGGCAGGCGGCATTCAGAGGGCAACATGCGCTGCGCAAATTGCGGGTTTGAGAATCCCGCGGGAGCCAATTTCTGTGAGGAGTGTGGGCAAAGGCTTGCGCAAATCTGCCCTCACTGCGGCTACGAGTCCAGTCCCACCGCGAAATTTTGCCGTTCATGCGGTGCGGTATTGGCCGATTCGGTTGCAGCGCCACTCCATCGCCCGCCTCCAGCGCCGGCTGTCCCTGCACCTGTTCTTTACACGCCGCCCCATCTGGCCGAACGGATCCGCGCCGAGCGGGCGGCCATGGAGGCGAAGGGAGCAGATGCAGCCGGCGAGCGCAAGACGATTACAGCGCTGTTTGCGGACATGGCCGGATCGACGGCATTGATCCAGGACCTGGATCCTGAAGAAGCCCGCAGCCTGATCGACCCGGTTGTGGCGCTGATGATGGAAGCTGTGCATCACTATGAGGGGTATGTGGCCAAAGCCCTCGGGGATGGCATCCTGGCCCTTTTCGGTGCGCCGATCGCCCACGAAGACCATGCTCTGCGGGCGCTGTTTGCGGCACTCCGCATGCAGCAAGCCATGAGCAGCCATAGTGACAGGGTCCGGCTGGAGCAGGGCATCCCGCTGCAGATCCGGGTGGGTGTCCATACCGGGGAAGTGGTGGTCCGTTCGATCCGCAAGGATGACTTGCGCACCGACTACGACCCGGTCGGCAATACCATCCATATCGCTGCACGCATGGAAGGGGTCGCTAAGCCGTCATCTATCCTCGTCAGCGAATCGACCCACAAACTGACCGAGGGCTATTTCGAATTCAAGACCCTGGGGAGCACCCACATCAAGGGCCTGCGGGAGCCGCTTGTGGTGTATGAGGTGCTCGGCCTCGGCGCATTGCGCACGCGGCTGCAGGTGGGGGCGCACCGCGGGCTGGCTCGCTTTGTCGGCCGCGAGGCCGAACTGGAGCGCTTAAGTGAGGCGTTGGAACGCGCCAAGACCGGGCATGGGCAGAGCGTGGGGGTCGTGGGGGAAGCGGGAGTTGGCAAATCGCGCCTGTTCTACGAGTTCAAGGCACGCTCGCAGCAGGGCTGCATGGTGCTCGAAACCTTCTCGGTGTCGCACGGCAAGGCGTTTCCCTACTTGCCTTTGATCGATCTGCTGAGAAACTACTTTCAGATCACAACTCAGGATGATGAACGCCGGTATCGCGAGAAAGTCACCGGAAGGCTGCTGATCTTGGATCGCGCGCTGGAGGACCATTTACCCTACCTGCTCTATCTGCTCGGCATCATCGACCCGGGTTCGGCCTTGCCAACCATGGATCCCGCCATCCGCCGCCAGCGCACCTTTGAGGCGATCGCGCGGCTGCTTGTGCGCGAAAGTCAAAATCAGACACTCATACTCCTGTTCGAAGACCTGCAATGGCTGGATAGTGAAACAGAGGCTTTCCTCAATGTCCTCATCGAGGCCGTGCCGGGTGCCAGGATGCTTTTGCTCGTCAACTACCGTCCCGAGTACCGGCATGACTGGTCACACAGGCGCTACTACACCCATTTGTGCCTGGAGCCGCTGGGCCAGGCGGAGGCGCAGGGACTGCTGTCGGGGTTGCTGGGGGACGATCCCTCTCTCACGCCCCTGAAACTGCTGATCCTGTCGAAGACCGAAGGGAACCCATTTTTCATGGAGGAAGTGGTTCAGACACTGGCCGAGGAGAACGCCTTGCTCGGCCAGCCCGGAAACTACCGGATCGAGAAGGCCCCTTTGACGCTGCATATGCCGACGACCGTGCAGGGCGTGCTGGCCGCCCGTATCGACCGGCTGTCCGTCCCGCAGAAGGAACTGCTCCAGTCGCTGGCAGTCATCGGAAAGGAGTTTCCCTCCAGTCTGATTCGGCATGTCACGGCGCTGCCCGACGACGTGCTGCACCCCCTGTTGGCTGACCTGCAGGCTGGGGATTTCATCTACGAGCGCCCCGCCTTCCCGGAGGTGGAGTACGCGTTCAAGCATGCGCTGACGCAGGAGGTCGCGGGCAATTCCCTGCTTTCGGGGCAGCGCAGCATACTGCATGAACGTACGGCCCAGGCCATCGAGGCATTGTTTCCCGGCAGGCTGAAGGAGTATTGCAGCGAGCTGGCGCACCACTACAGCCAGAGCGGCAATGTTCCGAAGGCGGTCGAATACCTGCAGCTCGCCGGCCAACAGGCCCTGCAACGTTCAGCTCAGCTCGAGGCGATCGGGCATCTCAGTGCAGCCCTTGATCTACTCAAATCCCTGCCTGATACCCCCGAACGCGCCCACGAGGAACTCACCATGCTGCTGACCCTCGGTCCTGCCTGGATGGCCGCTCGAGGCTATGGTGCGCCAGAGGTGGAGGAGACCTACACGCGTGCATTAGCCTTGTGCGAACAGGGCGGAGAAACACCGCAGATCTTCTCGGCGCAGTTAGGACTGTGGTCGTTTTATCTATTGCGTGCGCAACTCAATACGGCACACGCCTTGGCGGAGCGGCTCCTCGGTCTCGCGCAGGACACACAAGAACCGGAGCAGCTCGCGGAGGCGCACCGAATTCTCGGAGCCACCGTGTTCCGTCTGGGCGAGATCAGGATGGCCCGTACCCACACGGAGCAGGCGCTGGCACTGCACCGCCCCGATCGGGAACCATACAGCAAACTTCTGCGTTATGCGCGGAACCCCGCCGTTCATATGCGGAGCACGTTGAGCTGGACCCTCTGGTTTTTGGGCTTGCCGGACCAGTCGCGCGCGCGCAGCGAGGAAGCGCTGGCGCTGGCGAGAAAGGCCTCTGACCCGTTCGGCCTTGCCTTGAGCCTGATCTTCGCGGCCGAATTGCACCAGTACCGGCGCGAAGTGCAACTGGCGCAGGAGTATGCAGACGCCGCCATCGCGCTTTCGAGCGACCAAGGGTTCCCACTCTATCTGGGTTGGGGAACGATCCTGCGCGGCTGGGCGCTGGCCGAGCAGGGTAGTCATGAGGAGGGAATCGCGCAAATACACCAAGGCCTCAGGGCCCACGAAGCCACCGGAGCGGCATTGGGTCGGCCGACGCTTCTGGGACTGCTAGCCAACGCTTATGGAAAAGCAGGGCAAGCCGAGGCAGGGCTTCATGTGCTGAGCGAGGCGTTAGCTCTGGTGAAGAACACGGGTGAGCGGTTCGCTGAGCCGATTCTGCTTCGGCTCAAGGGGGAACTGATTCTGATGTTGTCTGGCGACGAAGCCGGCTCGTCCACCAGGGCCAAGGAAGCCGAAGCCTGTTTTCAGGCGGCAATTGCCATCGCTCGTGACCAAGGAGCCAGGTCAGTCGAGCTGAAATGCGCGCTGAGCGTGGCCCGGTTATGGCAACGCTGCGGCAAGACGGATGCTGCGCGCTCGATCCTGGCCGGTGTTCATGGGACGTTCACCGAGGGATTCGATACCGTTGACTGGCAAGATGCCAAAGTACTGTTGGAAGACCTGACGTAAGCGGCCTGACCAGGCTCGTGGAGGCGTCTGCCGATTAAAAGCGGCTGGCCCTTCGGATCGCTGCAGTTCCCTCAGGCGCTCAGTGAGGCGTCCGATACCGACATCACAGCCGAGGTCAGACAAAATGCATGGGAGAAGCGCGCCCCCCAGCTGCCGTGGCGCGGAGATGGATTGCGGTGCGCCTTCGCTGAGCCGGCTGTCCATGCCAAAACTTCAACCTATCGAGCCGCATCAACGGGGTGCGACGCCTTCGCCGATTTGGATGTTGCGCCTTCCATCATGTCGGCTACCTGAAGCAGCTCACCGACCAGCATCCCGAGACCCAGTGGACGCTGCAGTATTCGCCCGAGACCTTCAGCGCGACCGAGCTTGAGGTGTCGCTGCAGGCCTGCCACGCCGCGATCGAGGCGTGGGGCGCCCGGGCGGACCGGCGCGTCATCATCAACCTGCCGACCACCGTCGAGAACGCCACGCCCAACATCTTTGCCGACCAGATCGAATGGTTCGGCAACGGCGAGCGCTGCGGCAACGTGGATATCGTGACGCTCGCCTTGAACATGTACACGCAGGGCGTGCATCCCGGCCTGGACTTCTCGGACATCAATGCGGTGGCGCGCATCACCGAGGAATGCACTTCGATCCCGGTCCACGCGCGTCATCCCTACGCGGGCGACCTGGTCTTCACGGCGTTCTCCGGCTCGCACCAGGACGCCATCAAGAAAGGCTTTGCCGCGCAGGATCCCGACAGCATCTGGGAGGTTCCCTACCTGCCGATCGACCCGGCGGACCTTGGCCGCACCTATGACAGCGTGATCCGCGTGAACAGCCAGTCGGGCAAGGGCGGCATTGCCTTCCTGCTCGAGCGCGAGCATGGCGTGGTGATGCCGCGGCGCATGCAGGTCGAATTCAGCACCCTGGTGCAGCAGGCCACCGACGCCAGTGAGACCGAAATCAGTGCCCCGGAGCTGTGGAAGCTGTTCCGTGAAACCTATCTGTCGTCCGACGCGACGGGCGCCGCGATCGTGTACCACGGCTACAAGCTCGATCAGAGCGGACAGGGCATTGCGCTGGACGTCACGGTCGATGGCGTGCGCAAGACCCTGCACGGGCAAGGCAACGGCCCGATCGCGGCGGTGGTGCATGCGCTGGACTTGCGCATGCGCATCGACGCCTATGAGGAGCGTGCCACCGGCGCCGGTGCCGAAGCGCAGGCGATGGCCATCGTCGAGGTAGCGCTGGAAGGCGTGCCGGGGACCGGCTTCGGCGTGGGCATGAGCCACAACATCGTCGAGGCTTCGGTGGACGCGGTGATCGGCGTGGCCAACCGGCTGCTGCGGCAGCGGCGGGCTCAGGCTTGATCCTGTTGCGTGGCGCGTAAGGTTTGGCGCGCTTGCGAGCAAGGCCATGCATAGCAGAACTCGCCAGCATGGCTTTGCACCAAGAATACAGGCATCCTCTCAAGACGGTTGGATGGCATGGCCCGGGGCGTCCGCTTGCAGCATGCGGGCGGGTGCTCCATGGACGCATCCCGATGCTCATTGGTCGATGGCGCACACGAGGAATGCTGGGCTCGGTCTCAATTCCTCGCGGGCTGGTTTTCCAACTGCTACGCAGTCTGGCTCCGCTTTTGCACGGTTAGCTTGGTCAGTCCACGGTAGACAGGGTTGCTGTTCCAATGCGGTTCGGCATCCGCGAGCGAGAGCCCGGGCCAGAGGCGCAGGAGCGCCCGGAACACGATTTCTGCCTCCATCAGCGTCAACGCGGCGCCGATGCAGACGGGCGGACCGTGCCCAAAGGAAAGATGCGACCCTTCGCGCCGCGCGATGTCCAGGCTGTCCGGGTTGCGGAACCGGGCCGGGTCGCGATTGGCCGCCCCGATCAGGGCAACGACCAGATCTCCGCGCCGCAGCTGGCGCCCATGCAGCATCATGTCCGTTGCCACCCGACGACCCGTGTACTGGACCGGGCTCTCGTAGCGCAGCAACTCGCGCAGGGCATTGGGCAGCAGCTCGGGGGCCTGGCGCAGCCGCTGAATTGCTCGGGATGGCTCAGTAGTGCATGCAGTCCGTTGCCAAGCAGATTGCGCGTCGTTTCATGACCGGCGAACAGCAGCATGGCACATTGCGCCAGCAGTTCTGCCCCGGCCTCGATCTTGCCTTCGGCCTCGGCATGCAGGAGATGCCCGATCAGGTCCCGCTGCTCTGGCTGCGCCCGCTGCGGCAAGTCCGAATCCTGTGCCTTGCGGCGTGCCAGCATCGATTCAAAGGCCGCCGCCATTTTGAGCAGGCTGACTTGCGCGCGCCGTTTCAGCGTCGCGTCGGGATTCGGCGCGCCGATGAACGCGGCCAGGTCTTCAGACCAGGCGAGGAAGTCCGGCTCGTTCCTGGCGTCCATCCCAAGCAGCCTGGCAATGACCATCGCCGGCAGCGGCCTGGCGATCGATTCCATGAAATCGAACTCTTCGGCGCCTGCGAGCCGCTCAATCAGCCCGGCAGTCATTTGCTCGATGGTGCCGGCGAAAGTGCGTAGTGCCGCCGGACGGAAACCAGCATTGAGTCCCTGTCGCAGCCTTGCGTGATCGGGCGCGTCCAGGAACAGCATGGCCCGGCTGAACAGGCGCTGGAAGGGGCAAAGCGCCTGGCGCTGCACGGCTTTTGAACGATCCCCAAGTTGAACTCGGGTACAGCGTTCCAATCAGGTCAGTGGCGGGACGCCTTCGGCTGCGCTGCGCGCACGTCGTAGTCGGGGTGCGAGCTCGTCAACGTCGCTGGCGCCCGAGGTTCGTTTTCTTCTCTCTCTCTCTCTCTCTCTCTCTCTCTCTCTACTTCGCGCATGCCATGCGCGGGCGTCGTTACGAACTAGCAGCACAAAGCCAAAAAGCGCCCCCAGAAGAACTCAGCGAACCGCAGCGCCAAAAGCCCCAAACAGGCGAGAAGGCTTGCGCACACTAAGCCGCCGCCGAGCTAAAAAAACGCACCGAAAGCGCACTCCCGGGCATCGGCGCAAACTGCGCGTCGCTGAACACGCGAGCCAAGCCATCCGCATCCCCCAGTTGCACGAGCGCCGGTCGCCAGTGCGGGGTATCCGTCTGGGTGCGGACCGCGCCAGCGTATTGCCCCACAGGCGGCAAGCAGATGTCGTGCGGGAGACGGATCTCCGCGGCGCCGCTGGCACGGGCAGGTGTTTTGGCGACTACCATGGCACGAATTTCATGCGGTCGCGCGAGCAACGCGGCTGCGGCGCGCACGTTGCCACTCTGGATCAGCCGGCGTGCTTCCGTGGACGAACAGCGTACATCGGTCCCGGTTGCGTTGGTGGCATGCAGCTGCACGGGCTCGACGGCATAGCCGTGCGCCTTGCCAAGTTGGCCCAGGTAATCGACGTCACCCTGGCGTCCCCGACCGCAGCGGAAATTTGCGCCAACCACCAGTCGCCGCATGCCCAAACGCGCCAGCAGCAAGCCACGAACGAAGTCATCGGCACTGGCTTCACTGAGGGCCTGGTCGAAAGGCAGCACCAGGCAGTGGTCGACGGCGCCGCTATCGGCCATCAGCGCGATACGGTCATCGACGGTGGAAATCATGCGGGGCGCGCTCTGCGGCTGCAGGAGCGCGCGCGGATGCGGGTCGAATGTCAGCAATACGGTCGGCAGTCCGAGCGAACGCCCGGCGGCGCGTAACGCAGCCAGGACGGCGCGATGCCCGCGGTGCACACCATCGAAGGTGCCGATCGAAACGACGGATGCCGCCAGACGCAGCGCGTCTGCTTGCCTTGTCACCTGCATGATGTTCTCCTCCTCTTGTCATGCACCGCATGCTAGGAGGCGATGGCGCACGACGCCAATCCTTTGCCTTCATGGTGTCTATAACCGGCGCTCATCCTTCCATGTTTGACCCGGCAGCCGCGCCCGCCACGGCATCGTGCCGGGCAAACAGCCTGTGCACCAGCGCGCGGATCCACTGGTTGCCGGGCTCGCGATGCACGCGATCGTGCCAGTGCTGGGCGATGTCCATGCCGGGCAGCGTCAGCGGCGGCGCTACCACGGTGAGATTGAGGTCCTTGCAGAGCGCCCGGGCGAGCGTCAGCGGCAAGACCGCCACTGCGTCCGAGTGCTTGGCGATCAGGCCCGCGGTGGCGAAACTCGGCACGCGGCAGATGATGTTGGTATGCGGCACAGCGGCCTCGATGGCGCGCTCGATGCTCAGGTGCTGGTGGCCGGTACCGACGGCGGAGACCAGTACATGCTTCTCGGCGACGAAGGCATCTAGATCGCCAAGCTGTGCCAGCCGCGGATGGTCCTTGCGCACGACGGCGCCGTAGGTCTCGTGCCATAGCAGCTGCCGGCGGATGCTCTGCGTGAGCCCCGGGAACGAGCCGATGGCCAGGTCGACAAGGCCGTTCTCCAGCCAGATGTCGAGATGCGTGGCATCGGCGTTGACCGCCTGCACCAGGATGCCCGGCGCTTCCTCCGCCAGCTGGCTCAGCAGCGGCGGCAGCATCTGCGAGGCGCCGGCATCGAGCAGGAAGAAGCTGAAGCTGCGCTGGCTGGTGCGTGGGTCAAAGCCGACATGGTCCGAGCGCAGCGCACGCACGCTCTGAAGGATGCCACGCACCGGCTCGGCCAGCCCCAGCGCCTTGGGTGTCGGCTCCATGCGCAGGCCGACGCGGACGAACAGCGGATCCCCGAAATACTGGCGCAGCCGCGCGAGCGTCTTGCTCAACGCAGGCTGGGTCAGGTTGAGCACGCGCGCCGCCTTGGTAAGGCTGCGCTCGCTCAGCAGTACATCCAGCACCAGCAGTTGATTCAGGCTGAGTTCGTCTTCATGACGCTGGGGAATAGTGTCCATGATGCGAGGTGATTAGCAAACGGGCCGGCTCGGCTGTAGTCTAGTTTCACACAGCTGACACAGATCAGAAAGCAGGTTTCCAGAGACAAAGCTTCGTCGGAGCCCGGTCGCAGGGCAGCGGGGAAGGCCCCCAACAAGGAGGAGATCGCCATGTCGTCCGCAGTCTTCATCGAAGCCGGCGCGAATCGCTTTACCGATGCCGCCATCGACGCCACCAGCTTCCGCGACGCCTTGTCGCGTGCGGTCACCGCCGTGACCGTCATCGCCACCGACGGCGCCGGAGGCCGCGCTGGCGTCACGTGCTCGGCTGTCTGTTCCGTGAGCGATTCGCCACCCACCGTGCTGTTCTGCATCAATCGTCGCAGCGCCGCAAACAGCGTGATCAAGTCCAACGGCGTGGTCAGCATCAACTGGCTGCACGCCAGCCAGACCGCGGTGTCCCAGCTGTTTGCCGGGGCCGGCGCGGTGCCGATGGCGCAGCGCTTCGACGGTGACGGCTGGGGCGTGTTCGGCACCGGCGCGCCATACAGCAAGTCCGCCATGGTCGCGCTCGACTGCAAGGTCGTTGACCAGCTCGAGATCGGCACCCACAGCGTCTTCGTCGCGCAGGTGCTCGGCAGTTCCGGCGCTGAGAGCAGCAACGACACGCCGCTGGTCTACTGCCGCCGCAGCTATGCCACTACGCAGCCGGTCGCGGCTTAAGGCGGCTTAAGGCGGCTTAAGGCTGCTTGAAGCCACCTGGCCGCGCCAGGCGAAACCCCAATTTCGTATCCGTGTCCATATGCCCTTCTCCAGGGCAGGGACTGTCACACCCCGAAAGCCCACCAAGGAGACCTCGCGATGATTCGCACTGGCAAGCAGTACCTGGAATCGCTCAACGACGGCCGCAACGTATGGGTCGGCAACGAGAAGATCGACAACGTCGCGACGCACCCCAAGACGCGGGACTACGCGCAGCGGCACGCCGACTTCTACGACCTGCACCATCGTCCCGACCTGCAGGACGTGATGACTTTCGTCGACAAGGATGGCGAGCGCCGCACCATGCAGTGGTTCGGCCACTTCGACAAGGAACAGCTGCGCCGCAAGCGCAAGTACCACGAGACGATCATGCGCGAGATGGCCGGCGCGTCGTTCCCGCGCACGCCGGACGTCAACAACTACGTGCTGCAGACCTATATCGACGATCCGTCGCCGTGGGAAACGCAGACCATCGGCGCTGAAGGCAAGGTCAAGGCGAAGAACATCGTCGACTTCGTCAACTTCGCCAAGAAGCACGACCTGAACTGCGCGCCGCAGTTCGTCGATCCGCAGATGGATCGCTCCAACCCCGATGCCCAGCAGCGTTCGCCGGGGCTGCGCGTGATCGAGAAGAACGACAAGGGCATCATCGTGTCAGGGGTCAAGGCCATCGGCACCGGCGTCGCCTTTGCCGACTGGATCCATATCGGGGTGTTCTTCCGCCCCGGCATCCCGGGCGACCAGATCATCTTCGCTGCCACGCCGGTCAACACCCCGGGCGTGACCATCGTCTGCCGTGAGAGCGTGGTCAAGGAGGATCCCATCGAACACCCGTTGGCCTCGCAGGGCGATGAGCTGGACGGCATGACGGTATTCGACAACGTCTTCATCCCATGGTCGCACGTGTTCCACCTGGGCAACCCCGAGCACGCGAAGCTCTACCCGCAGCGCGTGTTCGACTGGCTGCACTATCACGCGCTGATCCGCCAGTCCGTGCGCGCCGAGCTGATGGCTGGCCTGGCGATCCTGATCACCGAGCATATCGGTACCAACAAGATCCCCGCGGTGCAGACGCGCGTGGCAAAGCTGATCGGGTTCCACCAGGCCATGCTCGCGCACATCGTCGCGAGCGAAGAGCTGGGCTTCCATACGCCGGGGGGTGCCTACAAGCCGAACATCCTGATCTACGACTTCGGCCGGGCGCTGTACCTCGAGAACTTCTCGCAGATGATCTATGAGCTGGTCGATCTCTCCGGGCGCAGCGCGCTGATCTTCGCGAGTGAGGACCAGTGGAACGACGAGGCGCTCAACGGCTGGTTCGAACGCATGAACAACGGTCCCGTGGGTCAGCCACACGACCGCGTGAAGATCGGCCGCGTGATCCGCGACCTGTTCCTGACCGACTGGGGCAACCGCCTGTTCGTCTTCGAGAACTTCAACGGCACCCCGCTGCAGGCCATCCGCATGCTGACCATGCAGCGTGCCGAGTTCTCCGCTGCCGGGCCATACGGCACCCTGGCGCGGAAGGTCTGCGGCATCGAACTCAGCGAAGGCCACGAGAGCGAATACAAGGCCACCGCCGGCTACGCCCAGGCTCTGGATTCGGCGCGTCACCAGGAAAAGCTTGCCCTGAGCGGCACGATGACTGTGTGACCGCCTGACCCTCCGGCCGGCGTCGTCTGGCCGGGACACCCGAAACATGCAAGGAGTGAACGATGCAATCCAATGAACTGCTCGATAAGATTTTCCGCGGCGCGCGCAGCCAGAATGGCTGGTTGCCCACGCCGGTACCCGACAGCAAGCTGCGGGAACTGTATGACTTGATGAAGTTTGGACCGACCTCGGTCAACTGTTCGCCGGCCCGCCTGGTGTTCGTGCGCACGGAAGAGGGCAGGGCCAAATTGCGTCCGGCACTGGCCCCGGGCAACGTCGAGAAGACCATGGCCGCACCGGTCGTCGCGATCGTCGGCTACGACACCCGCTTCTACGAGCAGCTGCCGGCGCTGTTTCCGCACAACCCGGCAGTCAAGGCATGGTTCGAGGGCGACGAGAAGGTGGATTTCGCCAACACCACGGCGTTTCGCAACGGCACGCTGCAAGGCGGCTATCTCATCGCCGCGTCGCGCGCGCTGGGTCTCGATTGCGGCCCCATGTCCGGCTTCAACAACCAGGCCGTCGATCAGGCCTTCTTCGCCGGCACCAGCATCCGCTCGAACTTTATCTGCGGCCTTGGCCATGGCGACCCGGAAAAAGTGTTCGCCCGCAGTCCGCGCCTGTCGTTCGAGCAGGCCTGCCAACTCGCCTAGCGGCCGGGAGTCCAGCGATGCAAGAATATGACCAGCATAACCTGACCAAGGCCGTCATTGCGCGCCTGGCCAATACGCCCAACGCGCGCACGAAGCAGATCATGACGAGCCTGGTGCGGCACCTGCACGACTTCGCGCGTGAGGTCAGGCTGACCGAGGCCGAATGGAAGCAGGGCATCGACTACCTAACCGCCACGGGCCAGATGTGCGACGACAAGCGCCAGGAGTTCATCCTGCTCAGTGATGTGCTCGGGCTGTCGATGCTGACCGTGGCAATGAACCAGGAGAAGCCGGAAGGCTGCACCGAGGCGACCGTGTTCGGTCCTTTCCATGTCGAAGGCGCGCCGCACTACGAGCATGGCGCGGACGTGGCGAACGGCGCCAAAGGCGAGCCCTGCATGGTCTATGGACGGGTCAAAGGCGTGGACGGCCGGCCCATTGCCGGTGCCGTGGTGGAAACCTGGCAGGCGGACGCTGATGGCCACTATGACGTGCAGTACGAAAGGCTTGAAGTGGCGCAGGGGCGCGGCGTGCTGAAATCGGGCGATGATGGCCGCTTCCATTTCCGCACCATCGTCGCCCAGGCCTATCCGATTCCTGACGATGGCCCGGTTGGAGAGTTGCTTCGCGCCACCGGCCGCCATCCATGGCGGCCTGCGCACCTGCACTTCATGATCAAGGCGCCTGGCTACGAGACGCTGGTCACGCACGTGTTCCGGCGCGGTGACAAGTATCTCGACTCCGACGCCGTATTCGGCGTGCGCAAGTCCCTGATCGGTGACTGGGTGCGCCAGACGGACGGTACCTACCGGCTCGACTTCGACTTCGTGCTCAATCCAACCCGCTAGCGCTGGAAAGCGCCGCGCGGCCCTTGCGGGCGGCGCGGCGGCAACCACGCACCGCGCCAGCCGGCCCGGTGTTCCACGCGGTCTTTCGGAGTGGAAAATGGGTTCGATAGATGGCATGAAGGTCCGGCGGGCGCGTGCATCGCTGCCGGTCCGGTTCGGGCGGCTGGCGCTCGCCGCCGCATGCGCGGCTGGCAGCATGCCGGCACGCGCCACCGAGGGTGGCGGCAATTCCTACCCCATCGGGGTCGATAACCTATATTCCGGCCTAATGCTGCCCGAGGGCGCCAACTGGCTCCTGTTCTACCAGCACTACGATGCGGGCAGCTCCAAGGACAATACGGGGCACGACAATCCCAAACTGGCCAGTTTCCACCTGCGCCTCGACGCGCTGGCGCCGCGGCTGTCGTATGTCTGGCCCGGCGTCAGGGTGTTCGGCGCCAACCTGGAAACGCGCATCGTGGTGCCGATCGTGTCGGCGAACCTCGACATGTCGGTTGCCAGGCCGGCACCGCTGCCGCCGCTCGACAAGGGCGGCAACAAGACCGGCCTGGCCGACATGACGTTCGCGCCGGTGATCCTCGGCTGGCACAGCGGCAGTTTCCACCAGATGGCGGGGGTCGAGTTCCATCTCAAGACCGGTGCCTACGATGTCCATGACCCGGTCAATATCGGCCGCAACTACTACCAGATTGCGCCCAGCTACGCCTTCACGTGGTTCCCGACACGCAATGTCGATATCAGCGTCAAGTTCCGGTACGGCTTCAACACACGTAACGAAGCCACCCAGTATCAGTCGGGTGATGAAGCCACCATCGAGTTCAGTGCCGGCTACCACGTCACGCCGAGGCTGACGCTGGGCCTGAACGGCTACTACTACGTGCAGACAACGGACGACACGCAGAACGGCGTGCGCGTCAACGGCAATGGCAACCGCGGCCGCGTCACG
Organism: Cupriavidus sp. FW305-F7; assembly: GCF_058782875.1. Taxonomy (NCBI): domain Bacteria; kingdom Pseudomonadati; phylum Pseudomonadota; class Betaproteobacteria; order Burkholderiales; family Burkholderiaceae; genus Cupriavidus; species Cupriavidus sp. FW305-F7. The sequence continues at coordinate 61,638 of NZ_JBYSYC010000024.1, forward strand.
GCGCTGGGTCCGGATATCTGCTTCCAGCTCAACGACAAGGTCAGTTTCTCGCTCAAGGGGCAATTCGAGTTCGGCGCCCGCAATCGCCCCGAAGGCAACCGGATTTGGGCCATGGGCCGCATATCGTTCTGACGGCTCGGACCTGTCCCGAGCCGCATTGGAGACCCTACGATGAAAGCATTCCAGTACGCCGCCCGTGCCCAGCGCATCGTCTTCGGCGCCGGCACGATCCGGCAGGTTGGCAAGGAAATCGATGCGCTAGGCGCATCCAGCGTCCTGGTGCTCAGTACTCCCGAGCAGCGCCGGCTGGCCGAACAGGTGTCGGACCTGCTCGGCGCCCGCGCGATCGGCATCTTCGACCGTGCCGTGATGCATGTGCCGGTCGAGACCGCGCGCGCAGCCTGTGCGATGGCATTCGAACTGGGCGCCGACAGCGTGGTGGCGATCGGCGGCGGCTCGACGACGGGGCTCGCCAAGGCCATTGTCCTTGAGATGAGCCTGCCCGTGCTGGCGATTCCCACCACCTATGCCGGCTCGGAGATGACCACGATCTACGGTCTCACCGATGCGGGCCTCAAGCGCACGGGTACGGACGTGAGAGTGCTGCCGCGCACCGTCATCTACGACCCGGAACTGACCTATTCGCTACCGGTTGCGATCAGCGTGACCAGCGGCATCAACGCGTTGGCGCACGCCGCCGAGGGCCTGTACGCCCATGACCGCAGCCCGATTTCGGACCTGATGGCAGGGGAGGGAATACGGGCCATCGCGGCGGCGCTGCCGGCGCTGGTCAGCGAAAGGGATACGGCTGCGTTGTACGAGGCGCGCGCGCAAGCGCTGTACGGAGCGTGGTTATGCGGTGCCGTGCTCGGCAGCGTGGGCGTGGCGTTGCATCACAAGCTGTGCCACACGCTTGGGGGCAGCTTCAACCTGCCGCATGCCGAAACGCACACCATCATCCTGCCGCACGCGCTGGCCTACAACGCCAAGGCCGCGCCGGGCGCCATGGCCGCCATCGCGCAGGCCCTGGGCGCAGCCAATGCAGCGCAAGGGGCTTTCGACCTGGCGCGTACGACCGGTGCGCCGCTGGGGTTGCACCAGATCGGCATGCGCGAGGACGCGCTCGACAAGGCGTGCGAGATCGCGCTGCAGAACCAGTACCCGAATCCGCGCCCACTCGAAGCCGGGGCGATTCGCGAACTGCTGCAGAACGCCTGGGAGGGCCGCCGGCCCGCCTGAGGCGGTTGGGATTCCTGCTGGCGCGGGTTCAGGCCGCGCCCATCGCCATACAAATAGGAAGGCACAAGATGTGGAAGATTCCAAGGCAATACAGCCATTTTGCGTTCGGCGGGATACAGGTCGGCGTAACGTGTGCGGTGGCATCGGCCATCGCAAGCATGCAGTTTGTCGCCGAGGGGACGTTCGTTTCGCACTGGCTGCGTGCGTATTTCTTTTCCTGGGTTGCAATGTTGCCGGTCGTCATCGTGGCGGCGCCGGTCATTCACTGGCTTGCAAACCGGATCACGCGTTGAACGTGATCGGTTCAGGACCGATTGTGACTATGTCCTTGCGGTGACCATGTCATAGAGCAGCTGAGCCGCTGGCGCCAGCGGGCGTCCGCGCCGTGATATCAGTCCGAGGGTGCGGGTGATGGCCGGTGCGTCAAGCGGAACTGCGGCCAGTCCGCCTCGATTGTCCGGGGGTAACGCCATGCGTGGCACTACGCCAATGCCCAAGCCGGCTTGCACAAGGCTTACCAGTGCAGGGACGTGATGGACTTCGCAGTACCAGCGAGGCCGCGAGGCCAGGCGCGCCAGCGCCTGGTCGATCAAAAACCGGTTGCCACTTCCTTGGGCGAGCGTGATGTAGTCATACTCGCCCAGTTCTTCCCACTTCACGTGCGCACGTCCGGCCAGTGGATGTGCGGCCTGGCAGGCCACAACAAATGGCTCTTCAATGAGCGGCACGAAGTCAATGTCCGCTTCTTGCGTGCCAATGTAAGTGAGTCCGAAATCTGCGTCCCCCCGGGTTACCGCAAGTAGCACGTCAGCTGAAGATTCATCGATCACGCGCAAGCGAATTCCGGGGTAGCGCTGGTGATAGGCCTGCATCACCGACGGCAGGAAATAGCCGACCGCCGAGGGTACGCAGGCCAATGTCACTTCGCCGGCCAGCCTTTCCGCGACCTCGCGGATGCCAAGCATTGCTTCCTCCAGGTCATTGACGACATTGCGGGCCTTATGGACGAATGTGCGCCCGACCGTGAAGTCGCGCCGCCGTTCGGAATTGCGTGATTCGCCTCCTTTTTCCGCAGGGCAAAAAGCCCTCTTTTCCAGGCATCCGTGCGCACGATGCCGTGCTCGTCGGCCCGACGCGTGTTCGGATGGCTTATAGGATGGAGGAAGCTCGCGGTCGCGGAGCCCAGGAACGCGGACCACGAGCGCTTCGTGCAGGCGCTGTGCAAGATCGAACCCGTGGTGGGCGAGGTCCGCAGCCTCGCGCGGGAGTTTCTCGGGCTCATGCACCGGCGAAGTCCGCGGCAGTTCGATCGATGGTTGAAGCGTCCTGTCGCGCTGCGACGCTGCGGAAATGCGCAGGTTCGCGCAAAGCCTGCGCGCCGACTTACCGGCTGTGCGTGCGGCCTTCAAGCTGCCATGGAGCAATGGCCAGACCGAGGGTCACGTCAACCGGCTCAAGTTCCTCAAGCGCCAGATGTATGGCCGCGCGAACATCGAGCTTCTGCGGCTGCGGGTATTGAAGCCAAGCTGAAACGGCCCGCCTTGTTCTACTGGACCCGCTAGCCCGTTCGCCATCGCAGAGGAATGAGCTCGTGGGGCCAGGGCGAGGCCGACGGGGCTCGCCCAGGTTCGCGAATAAGCAGAAGAATGGTTGTGGGGGCGATGGAGACGACGGCCGTTCCACGCGACAAGATCCTCCACGCGAGTTCGCCGTCGTCACACAAATTGCGGAAGACCCCGAAACATGCCCCTAAATAAGGCTACAAGCACAGCCGAGAACCGAATGCGAGGTGGCCTTGCCGTAGACTGAGAGCAGTCGAGCAGGGGACACGATTTCTCGAACTGCGGAAGTAGAGATGATGCTTTCTGCGTGATTAAGCGCGCGGATCAACATTACTTCGCAAAGGGAGCGCGATTACTACACTTCACGCCAGACTTTCGGCCCACTCCAGCACCGTTAGCACTGCCGGTGTGCGCTCTGCCTCGGCAATGAACGGCGCTACACGCAGCTTCTTGTGGGCTACTGTCACGCTACGCGCGCTGCTTTGCCGTTTCTATCAGTTCTGCGAGCGCTTGCTCCAGTCGCTCTGTATCCAGCTGCTCTGGCTCCAGCTGCAAGCCGTTGGCGATATCGACCCCCATGCCAACAACTCAAGTTCTTTCGGCGTCAAGCCTTCTCGCGGGATGTCCGGCAGCGTGTATTCTTTGGAGACGGTGAGCAATTACCGTCTTGGGTCGTAAACGGTTAATTCTGTTCGTTTTCCGATGTCGGTCTGGCGAGGCAATCGGCCTCCCGAATTCTTGTGCGTTCTCCGTCACGGCTGTAGGGACTCGTCAATTGCGAGCCGGAGGATCGTGGATTAAGACTTGGCCTCTCATTGCTGGAGGCATAAGGTTACATGGCGCTCGTCATCCTTCGTCCAACGTGTCTTCCCGTGTTAAGCGAGTGAGTCAACCGGCGGTTCTTGGTCCGATGTTGTGGCATTTTGCAAGCGAGAGCGCCGATTTCATCACGGGGAAGTATTTCCGTTACTTGCGGCCGCTATGGTGGACGGTTGGGAAGCCCGGAATCGCAGTGCCCCAGCGGCTTGTATGACGTTCGACGAGGCGCTGCCTCCTCCATCAGAAAAGGTAGTGCCGTTGTACTGAACAAAAGAAGCTCGCGCGTTGATCTGTCCGTGCTGCAGTACGTTTAATGCGTTAAGGCAAGAGCGACGGCGGTGCCAATCAGGCAAGCCCGGTTCCGAAAGAGACACCATGCGAAGAAAGTTCAATCTTCTGACATTACTGAAGGCCGCCTGCGTGGCTTCAACCATCGCCGCAGTGAATCTGTGCGCGGCTGAATCCATCAAGCTGGGGCTATCCGTTCCTCTCTCGGGCTCTGGCGCGAATTGGGGGAAAGGGTCCGAATGGATGTGCGCCAAAGCCGCGCAGGAGGTCAATGCCCAGGGGGGAGTCAAGGTCAACGGCAAGACATACCAGTTGGAGTGCGTTGGCTACGACAACAAGTACAACGCGGCCGAAGGCGCCAAAGTGGCGCAAGCGCTCGTCGCTCGCGACGGAGTGAAGTTCGTCGCCGGCAGCATCGGAGTGGCGCCCGCGCGCGCACTGCAGTCACTCAGCGAGCGCAGGAACGTGCTGCTGTTCACCGCGGCGTGGGGTAACAGCATGAAGGGGCCAAAGTTCCCCCTCACGTTCTCGCAGATGAACTCGCCCAACGAGATTTCGGAACCGCTCATTACACTGGTCAAGAAGCTGCACCCCGACGTGAAGACAGTGGTCATCCTCAACCCCAACGACGCGACGGGCCAGGAGACGGAGAAGGTCGCCAAGGCCGCGTGGGAGAAGAACGGCGTGAAGGTGCTGGTCAGCGACTGGTACGAACGAGGCACGAGCGAGTTCCAGCCTGTAGCCGCCAAGCTCAACGCCGCTAAGCCTGATCTGGTGGACCTGGCTTCAACGCCACCGGCCGACGCAGGCCTGATCTTCAGGGAACTCAAGGCCTTGGGATGGAACGGCGTGAAGGTGGTGGAAGTGGGCACGGGCGCCGACGGTCTACTGGCTACCGGCAAGGACGCAGTCGAGGGCGCCTACCTCGGCGCCGCCGTCAGTGTGGGCAGTATGACCGCGCACCAGAAGGCCTTGGACGACGGCGTGAGGAAGGCCACGGGAGAGAGCGTCAACGCCATCCAGATCGGCTTCTACGACGCCGTCTGGGCAATTAAGGCCGCGATGGAGCAGGCGCAGAGTATTGAGCCGGCGGAAGTCGCCAAAGCCATGCCGACGGTCAAGTTCAAGTCTTTCTACGGCGAAACGGGCTTCGGCGGCAAGAACATCTATGGCAGCGACCAACAGATGCGCCTACCCGTGATCATCACCAAGCTGGTGGGAAGCAGCCTCAAAGAAGTAGGCCGGGTGCAGAAATAACACCATGCAGGTCGTTTTCCAACTGTTGGTCACGGCACTGCAGATCAGCTCCGTGTATATCCTCTTCTCGCTGGGGCTGACCATCATCTTTGGCGTGCTGAAGACGGTCAACTTCGCGCATGGGCAGTTTTTCACCTTCGGCGCGCTGATACTTTCACTGGCGCTGAACGCGATGGTGCCCACCTTGGGCCATGGCTGGATGGGCTATCTGGTGGCCGGTCTGGCCGGGCTGGCGGCGTGCATGGTGGCAGGGGTCGCGATCTACCAGTTCGGTTTCAAGCGGCTGGAGCGTGACATGATTGGCTCGTTCATCCTCTCCGCGGGGCTGGTGCTGCTGTTCGAGGGGGTCATGCTCGAAGTCTTCGGTGGCGCCGTTCGGCCCGTACCAGCGCTGCTAGAGGGCAACGTGCAGGTTCTGGGCCTGAACGTGTCGAGCCAGCGGCTGGTGCTGCTGGTCTTCGCCGCGCTGCTGACGGCGGCTATCATCACGGTGCTTAAATACACGAGGTTCGGCAACGCGCTGCGCGCCGTTTCCATCGACCACGAGGCCGCCATGCTGCAGGGCATTGCCTACCGGCAGATAGCGCTGCACGGCTTTCTAATGGCCTCCGCCGTGGCGGCTGTGGCTGGCATGCTGATCGCGCCGGTGGCGGCGGTGACGCCCACGCTGGGCGACTCGTACCTCGTCAAGGGCTTCATTGCCGTCGTGGTGGGGGGCATGGGGAGCATCGGCGGCGCGATCGTTGGCAGCTTGTTAATCGCGTTGCTGGAATCGTTCGTCGGCTTCTACTTCGACCCCTCGATGGCCAACCTGGCGATCTTCGTGATTGTGATGGTCATGCTCCTGGTCAAGCCGAAAGGGTTCTTTGGAAATGACTAAGCACAAGGACTGGGCCGGTATTGCGGCCGTCGCTTGCGTGCTGCTGGGCGGCTTGGCCTTGGGGGGCGGCTATGTGGGCAGCCTGGTGGTCTGGATTAGCATCGCGGCGGTAATGGCCTGCAGCCTGCGCTTCGTGCTATTGATCGGTGAACTGAACTTTGCCTCCGCGGCGTTCTTCGGCATCGGCGCATACTGCACGGGCTATATCGTCAACTCGATGGAGTTGCCCTTTGCGGCCACGCTTGTGCTGAGCAGTGTGCTGGCGCTGGCCGTGAGCATTGCGTTCGGCTGCATCACCCTCAAGGTGAAGGGGCCGTACTTCCTGCTAATCGGATTCGCCTTCACCGAGGCACTGCGCATTCTCTACACCCGCATGGAGGTGCTGGGCGGCAACTCGGGCCTGGTGAACATCTTTCCGCCCGCGTGGCTCGACGCGCACTACCAATACTTCGTCACAGTGCTGTGCTTTGCGCTCATCCTGGGGCTGCTGGCAATCGAGCGATCCAACATGGGCCGGATCTTCGTCGCCATCCGAGACAACGAGAACGTGGTGCGCAGCGTAGGAAACCGCGTGTACTACACCAAGGTGGTGTGCTTTGCCATCGCCTCGTCGGTGGCGGGCCTGGCGGGGTCGCTGCACGCCTTCGCCAACAACGTCATCAGCCCGCTGGACTTCGGCTTCATGCTCTCGACCTTCGCGCTCGCCTACGTCAAGGTGGGTGGCGAGGACAGCCCTCTCGGGCCGGTCGTGGGCGCGGTGCTGCTGGTCGGCATCGCCAGCTACGTGCAGAGCTTGGGCGGAAACGAGCACATCCTGTATGGCTTGGCGATCGTGCTGTCGGTGCTTTTCATGCCCAAGGGGCTGATGGGACTGACCAGCTGGTTCCAGCGCGGGGGAGGGCGCTGAACATGCCGGACAACAACGTTCTTCTGTCGGGTCGCAACCTGTCCAAGCAGTTCAAGGGGCTGCTGGCGGTGTCGGGTGTGGACATCGACATTCGCCAGGGCGAGATTGTCGGCCTGATCGGTCCCAACGGCGCGGGCAAGAGCACCACGTTCAACCTGCTTAGCGGCTTCCTCGCGCCCACTACGGGCGAACTCCTGATCGGCGGCGTCGACATGACCGGCGCCACGCCCGAGCGCATCAGCCAGCAGGGCCTGGTGCGCACCTTCCAGCACAGCAGCTACCTGCCGTCGATGGCAGTGCGCGACAACGTGCGTATCGGCTGCCTGGGCGGCATGCGCAATGGCCGCGTTAGCCACGCTGACCAGGACAAGGTGATCGACGAGGCCATCGCCCTGTTCCGTTTGGCCGATCACCGGCGCATCTTTGCCAGGCACCTGCCGCACGGCTTGCAGCGCCTGCTGAGCATGGCCATCGCGTTCGCGGCGCGCCCCTCGCTGATCTGCTACGACGAGCCGCTTACCGGTCTGAACCAGACCGAGGTGGCCGAGACGCTCAAGGTCTACCGCAGGCTCAAGTCGGAGTACGGCATGTCGATCCTGCTGGTCGAGCACAACATGCGCGCCGTGATGAACATCTGCGACCGCATCTACGTGTTGCACCACGGCGAGATCATCTTCACCGGCACGCCAGACGAGGTGAAGGCCAGCGAGGCGGTACTCAAGGCGTACCTGGGGGAAGCGCATGAGATCTGAAAAATCCCTGGCCGTGCGCGATCTTTCAGTGCACTACGGTGCTGTGCCCGCGGTCACTGGAGTCAACCTGGAAGTGAGGGGCGGCACCATCGCCGCTCTCATCGGCGCCAACGGCGCGGGCAAGTCCACAGTGATCAAGGCCATCACGGGGCTTGTGAAGGCGCGTTCGGGCGAGGTGCATTACGGCGGGCATCCGCTAACCGACCGCGCCCCCAATGCCATCCTGGACTACGGCATCGCCCTGGTGCCCGAGGGGCGGCGCCTGTTCGGCAGCATGACGGTGCTGGAGAACTTGAAATTAGGTGCCTACCGCATCCGCGACGGGGTCCGGCGGGCCGAACTGTTCGACACCTGTCTGCGCTACTTCCCTGACCTCAAGGCCAAGCTGCAGAGCCCCGCTAATTCACTCAGTGGCGGCCAGCAGCAGATGGTGGCAGTGGCGCGCGCGCTCATGAGTGCGCCCAGCGTGCTGCTGCTCGACGAGCCCACGATCGGCCTTGCGCCAGCATACGTCAACGTCATCCGCTCGGTGGTACGCGACGTGAACCGGCAGGGCGTCACTGTGCTGCTGGTGGAGCAGAACGCAGAGGTCGCGCTGCACGTGAGCGACTACACATACGTGCTGGAGTCGGGGGCTGTGGTCAAGCAAGGGCCATCCGACGTATTCCTGCACGACCCGGACATCAAGAAGGCGTACCTCGGGCTGTGAGTGTCCGGCCAACCTTTGGCCTGTCCGATGGAAGCAGCCTAGCCGGCACGATCGCAGCCAACGATGTACTGAGCAAAGTGTTGCAGTACGTGTATCTGATGAGGGGGAAACGATGAAAACTGCACTTGTGACAGGTGCTGGCTGCGATATCGGTCGCGAAACGAGCATGTACCTTGCTTCGAAGGGATATAAGGTGTTCGGGCACTGGAGGCGCCAAGACGATCGCTTCCGGAAAACCGTGCAGGCCTTTGATAAAGCGGGCATCGAGCATCAACCGGTCTTCGCCGATCTCGCCAACACGGACGAGGTGGTTCGCATGTGCGACCAGATCCTGGCGTCCGGCACGGAACTTAGCACAATCATTAACGTCGCCGGGGGGAGTTCCGCTTACGGCTCGCGCACCATCAGGCCTCAAGACATCATCGACACGGTAACGATCAACCTTACGTCGCCAATGATCATTGCGCACAAGCTTCTACCGGTGATGAGCGAAGACAGCGTGATCATCAATACGTCGGCGCTGACCGGCTTTCACGCCGGGTGGTATCCTACCGATGCCTGCTTTGATGCGTCCAAAGGAGGAATCCACCGCTTCACGGAGAACATGGCCAGGGAGCTCGGACCCCGCACGCGCGTCAATGCCATCGTTCTAGGGCTTTCAGAGGTGGACGACAACTACAAGGAGTGGCGCGACAGCTTCAAGAGTCAGATTCCGATGAAGCGCATCGCGCGGCCCGATGACTATGTGCGGTGCGTCGACTTCTTCTTAAGTCACTCCTACGTCACGGGCGTGTGCCTGCCATTGGATGGTGGCTGGTACTCGTACCAAGCTGCACCGCCGTTCCTGACGTCGACCATGAAACGTCTATAGCTAATCAGTAGTCGGCGTCGACCAGCGGAAGAAAGTCGGCCGCACAGAAGCGTTGTCTGTTGAGTGCTGGCTTCAAGTAGGCCGCTGGCAATTCCAACCGACATCGCTCGTCTATCACCATGGTGGTGCGGTCTGTCGTCTCGCAAGGCTTCCAGGCCAGCATCTGTGCACTGTTATCTCCAGTGCAGGCGAATGCAACGGGGGCGGACATCCAGTTGCAAGAAACTCCACCTGACCGCTGACGCTAGGTGTGCATCTTTAATCCTTCTTGATCTTGCGCAAGGGCCAGATATCTCAGTTCTTTATTCATGGCCTGACCGGCGCTTTGACCTCAAGCACCCAAGATTGGAGCCCGGTGCCCGAATTGGGCACGCCGGGAGCTTTGCCGCGCGCCCAGTAACGGGCATTCCCGCCGCGATGATTTAGCCACCATCACACGTTGTTGTGCAGGAGCCTGGGCCAGCATGCAATCACCGGGCTCACTTGCCGATGTTCATTCACGATGTATTGCGCTATGTGGGTTTGGAACAGAGAATGGGACGCGGTGATTCTTGCGCTGGTTGCCGGAGTCGCTGAAAACGACCAACTATTCGGCAAGCGCAGAATCGCAAACTGCGACTCACTGGCTCGCAAATTGATAGTCTCCTTTCGCGCGATCGTTTCGTATGCTAGAGCCATTGTTAAGACAGGGTTTCAGATAACAGGTAATACGATGTGTAGCCCATTTCGTCGAACCGGAAGCGCACAGCAGGCAGCTGAGCCTTAATTGCCCAATGCCAGGGAAACCTGAACGTCCCATAGCGTTCGCGGCGCATCAGCAAAGTCATCCGCATGGCGGAAGCAGAATCGCGATAGCTCGTTGGCGCCCTTTTCAACTTTGACTTAACCAACGGCCCGCATGGCTGATGCGAGTGATGGGTTTCGGGCTCGCGGAATTTCTCGACGAATCCGCTCAGGGAGATTCTGTGAAGGCAGAGAAAGTCCAACTGCGAGGAATTTATGGTAACGCCCTTTGCACGCGCACTGGCATTGCTTTCCGTCTTCACTTCCGAGGATAGGTGGCTTGGGATTCGCGAATTGGCAGTGCGTAGTGGGCTGCCTCCCTCGACGGTAGTCCGAATAGCAGACTCTCTGACGTGCCTTGGATATATGCGCTACGCTCCGAATGAACGCAAATACCGTCTTGCCGCTCCCGTGCTCTCGCTGGGTTTTGGCGCGGTCGCCAATCCGGATAGCCGGCGCCTCATGCGAGGCCACATGCAAGCATTCGCCGAGCAGCACGAAGTTCACGTGAGTCTGAGTTCCCGTCATCGGATGGATCTCGTCATACTTGAGAGTTGCAGCCGTTCCCTGTCTGCTGCGTCGTTGAATCTCTGCGTTGGGACTCGTATCGGCATTGGCGCGTCGGCGATGGGATGGGCGTTGCTTGCAGCGCTGCCGGATCCGGAACGGTACTACTTGCTGGAAAAGGTCAGGCGCAGAATGCCGCGCGAATGGCCGCTGCTTCGGCGGCGTTCCAGCGAAGCCATGGCTCAGATTTACGGTAGCGGGTATTGCACCTCAGTGGGGGAGTTGGATCCTGATTTCGCTATCGTTGCTGCTCCAGTGGTCGTTGCAGACGGTGCGCCTCTGGTTTTGACGTGTGCGGGCCCCACCGATCAAATTGCACGACCACGTGTGGCGCGCGAATTGGGGCCCCAATTGTTGGCGATGACAAGGACTCTTCAACAGGAGGGGATTTCGGGATGACAGCGCATCTGGAGTCAGTACAAAAAGCGCCTACCGTCCTTACCGTGGCGCGAGGAATGGACGTGCTGAGGGCGTTTAGATCCGATCGCGCGGTGCTGACCAACGCCGAACTGGTGCGCCGTACCGGCCTATCGAAGGCGGTCGTCTCCCGGCTGACTAGCACGCTTATCCAACTGGGATTTCTCAAGCAGGTTCCCGGTGAACGGGGTTTTGAGCTTACCACAGCCACCTCGGGATTCGGGCATGCGTATGTCACAGGCAGCCAGCTGTTGCAGATTGCGAACCCGTTTCTCCAGCAACTGGCTGACAGGCTCAACGTCACTATAGGGCTGGCCGTCCGTCGTGATTTGGACATGCTGTTCATTTGCTACAGTTCAAGTCGCCGTGTTGTCACGTTGCGACTGGGTGTCGGCTCCGTCCTTCCGATGGGAGAGTCCGCAGTCGGCCATGCGTTCCTGTGGGCATCGCCGGTCGCAGAACAGACGCAATTGATTTCGCTACTTCGGCGGGAAGTGGCCAGTTCCACATCCGAGTTGGAGCAGAGTATCCGGAACAGCTTCGAAGAACTGGATAGAACGGGGCTCTGTGGCGTGCTTAGTCGCCTGCGCGGTATGCGTGGTACCTATGGCATCGCATTGCCGGTTCACGTTGGCCGCCAGCAAGTTCTGATGGGCCTGACATGTGGGAGGGCGCTTTTGCAGCCCGACTTGGCAGCCGAGCGAAAGCGGATTGCACCGGTGCTGGGGCAGGCTGCAGCCGAATTCCAGCAACTTTTGGCCGATATCGATGGGGAGCCATAACTTGGGACGAGATGCCAACAAACGCGTCAGGTGACTGTATTTTTCGTCGTCCCATGCAATCTGGACAACTTGTATTTCCCCAGGAACATAACTCGCCAGATGCGACAGTGCGGAGTTTGTCGCCGCTCGACGCTATGCCGGCGCCAGGGCTTTGCAATATGTAGTTGGGCGTTCGAGTGCGCGCGCGAATGGGCACACCCACCCGTAGGGCCAAGGCGAATTGCGGGCTGGACGCAGTGTGAGGGGGGCGTGATCTGGTGCCTGCCGGACAATGAGCACTGACACAGTCGCAATGCCGATGCAATTAGGCGCTTTGTCGCCGGCGAAAGGAGGCTGTGAATTGCAAGAATCGAAGGCAAACGGATGTGAGCCAGGCGCGAACCCGGCGCGAGCCGTCGATGGCTGCGGACCGGTGCCATTCGTGCTAAAGCAGCCGGATGCCTTGCTCGTCTTATGTCCTGCGAAAGTTGCGCCCTTTCTGATGCTGCTCATCGTAGCAATCAACCGGTGAAATCCATTGATGAGCATGGAGGTGTGGGTGCGTTGGTGAGGTCGTTCGCGATCCAACGAGGGTCGCAGATTGGCCACGGCCCCGCTGGATTCCAATTCTCCTGCTTGTAAAAGTCGCGGAGGAGAAGTTCCAAAGACCACTTCGTCAAGCCGTCGCTAGTCCACCTGTCGAAGTCCTTCGCGATGTAAGCACACCGACGCCATGGCATTCACTGACGATGACATACAAACACGTGGCGGGAAGAAATTCGACCGCCGCTCAATTCACGATGCTCTTCAACGCGGGTGCGGACGGTGATGGGTTAGCCGCAATCGCGGAAGATCCACCGCGAAGTACGGAACAGATGTGCCGTGCCGATTGCCGCGGATCGCTGGACGCAACAGAATTTGTGTATGGCAGACGAACTCTAGGCTTCTTCAGGGATGTGCCTAGTTGCTCCAGAAAAGTTATGTACTACCACGTGAGACAAACATGAAGATTACCGAGGAGAAAGAGCTGCCGGTGACGCAGGAGGTCGCCTGGCAGGCGTTAAACGACATAGCGCTCCTGCAATCTTGTATTCCAGGGTGCGAGTCGATCGAGCGAAAGGCAGATGGGGGAGGCGGCGAGTATGTGCTCCTCATTCAGGCGGCCGTGGGCCCGGTGAAGGCTCGATTCAAAGGCCAGATGCGCATCAAAGACGCTATCGCACCAAGCTCCTACACGCTGGAGTTCGACGGTCAAGGCGGTTCGGTGGGTTATGGCCGTGGCGATGCCGCGGTGGTCCTCACGCCCATGGGGCCTAACAAGACGCTGCTGCGCTACACCGCAAAAGCAAGCGTCGGCGGCAAGCTTGCCCAGGTCGGCTCGCGTCTGATAGACATGGCCGCGCAGAAGATGGCCGCCGACTTCTTCGAAAAATTCCTGTCGGAACTGAGCAAGCGCCACCCACCTGCCGGTCTGCTGGCAACTGCAGCGAGTGAACGCAGCAGTGATACCGGCCTGTGGGCTAAAGTTGTGCTCTGGCTGACTGGACTGTTCGGGAAGCGCGCGTGAAACCGCCCCCGTTCAGCTACTTCGCTCCGAAAACGGTAGAAGAGGTAGTCGGGCTTCTCGCGGAGCACGCCGCCGACGCTCGTGTTCTCGCGGGCGGCCAAAGCCTCGTGCCGCTAATGAACTTGCGGATCATGCGGCCGGGCGTTCTGATTGATCTGAACCACTGTCCGGATCTCGACTACATCGAACACCGGGGAAGCTACGTGGCCATCGGTCCAATGACTCGTCAGATCGACGCCGTGAACGCGCCGCTGGTGCGCAGGCATTGCCCGCTCGTCTCACAAGCACTGGAGTGGACCGGTCCCGTTGCTGTGCGAACGCGTGCTACGGTTGGGGGCACGCTCGCGCACGCTGATCGCGTTGCCGAGTTACCGGCCGTGGCGGTCGCGCTTGATGCCGTCATGGTTATCGACGGGGTGAATGGCGAGCGACAAGTCGCTGCTTCCGAGTTCTTCCTGGGTGACCTTGCCACCGTAATCGAGCCGGGAGAGTTTCTGCGGGAAGCTCGCTTTCCCGTTTGCCCCCCGGATTCATTTTCTATGTTCCTCGAGGTAAGCGTCAGGCAGGAGGGTGTAGCCGTCGTCGGCTTCGCCGCGTACCTGGTCAGGAAAGGTGAAAAGGTTCTGAGAGCGGCGCTCGTGGCGATGGGCGTCGACGCGGCACCCGTGCGGCTGCATAGGGCTGAGGCCGAATTGATGGCTCGAGGGCTTGGCCCCCGCGAGATCGCAGCGGTCGCCGGAATTGCTTCTAGCGAGATTGACCCCCAGTCCGATCTGTATGCCAGTGCCGCATATCGGAAGCATGTGATCGGCGCGATGCTCAGGAGGGCATTGCAGAACGCAGCCAGCAAGGAAGCCAGATGAGAAATGAAGTGATTCCGATCGAGTTGTCGATCAATGGCACCCTGACGCGGGGCAATGCGGAGCCCCGGATGCTGTTTGTCGATTTCATTCGTCACCGCCTCGGGCTGACGGGGACGCACGTGGGTTGCGCCCACGGTGCGTGCGGAGCCTGCACGGTTCTTGTTAATGGACGGCCAGCGCGAAGCTGCCTAATGTTTGCAATCCAGGCGCAGGGAGCAGATGTGACTACGGTAGAGGGCCTCGCTTCGGAGGGTGCGCTCTCGCCTCTGCAGGAAGAGTTCAGGAATCACCATGCTCTTCAATGCGGGTTCTGCACTCCAGGGATGCTGATTTCCGCTCACGCTCTTCTTCAGGAAAACCCGCAGCCGACCGAACATGAGGTCCGCAAGGCGCTGGCGGGAAATCTTTGCCGTTGCACTGGATACAACAACATCGTGCGTGCAGTCCAGTCGACAGCCCAGCGGCTCAAATCTGATCGGGGGTGAGAAAATGAGCGAGAACAAAACAATAGGGACTCCCGGCGGTCGCTATGTAGGCGCTCCTATCCCGCGGCGTGAGGACGACCGATTGCTGCTGGGGCATGGTCAATACATTGACGATCTCCCTGAGCCCGCCAACCTGCTCCACGTCGGGTTTGTGCGGAGTTCGTACTCTCACGCAATTGTCCGATCCATCAATGTGGACGCCGCGCGAGCACTGAAGGGCATCACGAACGTCTTCACGGGCGCAGACATTGCCGCCTGGACATCGCCAATGGTCACACCAGTGCCTGAAGAGAAGACGCTCCTGCGCTACAACATGGCCGTCGACAGAGTCAGGTACGTCGGTGAGCCGGTCGCCGCCGTCCTCGGTACGGATCCATACGTAGTAGAAGATGCGATGGAACTCATCGAGGTTGACTACGACCCGCTGCCGCCCGTGGTTTCATATGACGACGCCCTGAATCGGGAATCCACGCTGCTGTATCCGGATCTTTCGAGCAACGTTGTGTATGAGGCCAAATATGCGATCCCAGGAACCGACGACGTCTTTTCAAGCGCGCCGCATGTCTTTTCTGACACATTCTCGAGCACTAGGCTGTGCGGGGTAGCAATGGAAACGCGCGGCTTCGTTGCCCGCTTCGACAAAGGAAAGAACGCGCTGACGCTGTGGTCCACCGCGCAATTTCCCCACAAGGAGCGGTGGGAAGTCGCTCAGGCTTTGGGATTGCCCGAAAAGAATGTGCGCATCATTTCGCCCGATGTGGGGGGCAGCTTCGGTCTAAAGTCCGTCACCCGTCCCGAAATTGTTGCGGGGGCGGCAATCTCACGGTACCTCGGTCGATCCGTCAAGTGGATCCAGGACCGGCAGGAAGACCTTGCCATCATGCATGGGCGCGATTTTCGATTCCATGTCGAACTTGCCGTTGACGATAATGGGCGCATCATCGGAGTTCGCCACACCCCCGTGTGCAATATCGGCGCTTATCCATTGTGGGTGACAACTGCCGGCCTTGACGCCGAGCAGGCGAGCCACCACATGATGGGGCCCTACAAGGTTCCGTACTATTCGAGCCATGTTCGCTCCGTGGTGACCAATACGGCACCCACCGCATCGTATCGCGGGGTCGTTGGGCCAATTTGCACTTTCGCCATAGAGAGCCTGCTTAATAGGGCTGCCGAGAAACTAGGGATTGACCCTGTCGAAATAAGAAGACGCAATCTCATCAGAAAGGAAGACCTTCCGTATTCGAATGCGGTTGGTGTCACCCACGACACAGCTAGCAACATCGAGTGCCTGGAGCTCGCGCTCGAACGTTCGGACTATTTCAAGTTCCGCGAGACGCAATCAGGGAAGCCCGGCGAAGACGGCAAGTTGCGTGGCATAGGCCTCGCGTGCGTTGCGGACCATACCGGGCAGGGCAGCTCGATCACCCGCAGGCGAGGGCAGGCATCGCGATGGCCCGGTTACGACGGTGCATTGGTGAGGATAGAGCCAGACGCAAAGGCTAGCGTTCAAGTCAGCATTGCTTCGCAGGGTCAAGGGCATGCCACGGTGTTCGCCCAGATTGCAGCGGACATACTGGGACTCGATATCGACGATGTCGCTGTGGAGTCTTCTGACACCGCATCGGTTCCGTTCGGCACCGGTGCGGGTGCGAGCCGGGGAGCGGTAGTCGGGGGCGGGGCAGTGATCAAAGCATGCACACGCATCGCAGAGAAGATGAAGCGCATCGCAGGACACGTGCTCAAGGCAAGCCCCGACGATATCCTGCTCTGCGAAGGAAAGGCATTCGTCAAAGGGAACCCGGAGCTGCAAGTAACGATCGAGACCATTGTGAAAATGGCCTACATGATCGCGGTAGCGGACATGCCACCAAATGAAGCGGTTGGGCTGGATGCTCTGGAGTTTTACGACCCACCGTCGTCCAGCTACGCTTTGGCCTGCCATGTTGCTCAAGTTGCTGTCGACCCTGCTACGGGTCTCGTGACTTTGGAACGCTACTACGCCGTGCACGATTGCGGCCGGGTGCTGAATCCGGCGATCGTTCATGGGCAGATGGTCGGTGCAATTGTGCAAGGTATAGGTGCCGTATTCATGGAGGGGGCCCGCTACAGCGAACAAGGGCAACCTGTGGCGACGACCCTGTTGGACTACACTATCCCCGCGACGCTTGACGTCCCGGAAATTATTGTGGACCACATCGAGACGCCTTCTACCTTCGCCCTGGGAGGAATGAAGGGGGCGGGCGAAAGTGGAGCCCATGGTGTGGTGCCGGCGCTTATCCTTGCTGTTGCTGATGCCTTGTCTGCTTGGAAGCCTCAGATCACCACTATGCCGCTTACGCCGAGCAACGTCATGAAGTTGATGGGCGTGGACGACGCCGCTTCTGCGATTCCTTAAGACAACACAGAACCGGAAGTAAGCGTAGGTAAGCACCTTTCCAGGCGAGCAAATTCTCGTATCACTGATACGAGAATTGAGCTGGACGTACTTCATCGCGCTGATCCCGCTGAAGGACCCGCTCCAGCGGCACTACTACGGGCAGATTGCGAGCGCCGAACGCTGGAGCGTGCAGACGCTGCGCGAGCGCATCGACGCGATGCTGAGTGCTGCAGTCACTCCAGGCAACGGCTCATTGGCAAATTTTCGGCCAAAGCTGCCGTAAGCCGGTCTCTTACTTCAGGCATCTGAGGAGGCAATAGCAGCTGCTGCTGGTGCTTATGATGCCCCCCGCTCGTAGCCTGCCGCGAGATGTTCATCCCAGGGTGGTCGAGCGGGAAACACTTCTCCAAGGAAAGCGAGGAAGGCCTTGACGTTCGGACTGACTCGGCGGCTCTCCGACCACAAGGCGAATAGCGCTTTCCGCTCGACCGCAAATGCGGTAAGGATGGGGACCAGTTCCCCTCTCGCCACAAAAGGCGCGGCAATGAATGATGGCGACATGCCAATTCCACCGCCGGCAACTACTGCTGCGGCCACGCCATCGGCGGCATCCGAAGTAATCATCGGTTTCGGAGTAATTTCCACCTGTCGCCCCTCCAGTTGAAATCGCCAGCGCAGCAATTGACCGGAACTCTGAAAACGCAAATTGACGCAGTCATGGGCAATCAATTCGTTAGGATGTTTTGGCGTTCCTTTACGCGCCAGGTATTGCGGCGAGGCATAGACACAGAGGCGGTTGGAGGCGAGCTTGCGCGAGATCAGGCGCGAGTCGGCCGGATCACCAACCCGGATCGCCACATCCACCCCTTCTTCAATGAGGTCAACTATCTGGTCGCTCAGTCGCAGATCGATGGATAGCTGCGGATAGCGCTCACGAAAACGCGGTAGCGCCGGGCACAACAAATGCACACCAATGGTCACCGGCGCCGATATCTTGAGCGTGCCCGACGGCGCGGCGCGTGCGGCCATCGCCATCTGTTCGATATTCTCGGCGTCCCGCAACAATCGCAGCGCACGTTCGTGCAGATCTCGCCCCTCGGGGGTCAGCGTCAGCGAACGCGTGGTGCGCGTAAGCAGCGAAATGCCAAGTTGTTGCTCTAGCCGCTGCACGCTCTTGCTAACCGCCGACGGCGAGATGGAAAGGGTACGCGCCGCTGCGGTATAGCTCCCCAGCGACGCGGCGCGCGCAAAAGCGATCAGGCCTGTCAGCCTTTCCAGTCCGATTTGTTCCATAGAGGCACTATTAAAACGAAAAGCGCTTCAATTATCAAGTCAAGGTTGATCAGATATATTGATCACCACAGCAACGGGCCATGTTCAAGTGAGGTTTTGGTGTGGTCAGCCCGAGAGGCTGAAGATCCTGCTTTCCAGGATCGACTGCTCGCCGGGTTTGGTGCGCTTTCTGGTATCCAACGCAATTAAATGAAGGAGCGAAACAATGGTCTTGGACTTAACGACAAACGCGCTCTCGTAACGGGTAGTAGCGCAGGTATCGGTGCAGAGACGGCTTGTGTGCTGGCTCACGAGGGCGCGTCCGTCGTCGTGCATGGCTTGGTCAAGGAAGAGGCCGAAGCGGTTGCCACCAAAATCAAGCAAGCTGGAGGCAAAGCGATCGCAATTTCTGGTGATCTGACGAAGGCTGAAGATGTCGAGCAGATCGCACGAGATGCGACGTCGGCCGTTGGGGGCATTGATATTCTGATCAATAACGCAGGCAGTTACCCCATCTCGGGGTGGTGGAAGTCCACTTCGGAGACCTGGATGGAAACCTACCACCTTGATGTGGTCTCGGGTATTCGCTTGGTCCAGTTGCTGGTGCCAGGAATGGTCGGGCGCGGCTGGGGGCGAGTAATCCAGTTGGCCAGTACAGCGGCCGTAGCGAGCGGCACCGCAAACTTCTTCCCCCAATACGCGAGCGCGAAGGCGGCCCAACTGCGTGCTGCGAGCGCGCTTGCTGTCGAACTGACAGGAACGGGTGTGACCTCGAATGCCATCAATCCTGGCGCGGTTGGAACCGAGACATTCCTCAATCTCTATCGCGAGCGTGCTAAAGAGGCGGGTTTTGGCACGGATGCGGAAGGGATCGGACGCTGGTTCATCGCTAACTACATGCCAGACCTTCCCCTCGGCCGTTTGCTGCGCCCGCGTGAGATCGCCGATATGGCCGCCTTTCTCGCCAGCTCCTGCGCCGACGCAATCACCGGCGCTGAATTCTGCGTCGATGGCGGCCTCGCTATTCATGGGTTCATTCGCCAGATAAGCGAACTGCCTGCTATCCAGGCCATCCAGGCTCGCAAATAAGGGGCTGCTCACCTGCCGGGGTGTTCGTTTCGCTCCGGCGGGTCATCGTATCTAGTCCTATGCCAGATGTGCCGCCGATAATCAGAACCATGCTACCTATGAGCTGATTGAGAAACAGAGAAGTAGTGCTCACCCTAAGCTCATCCGGTCGACTCACATCAGCCGCGCGCCAGCCCTCAAAGCCATGGTCGGCAGCGACTTTGCGGGCGCGCTCGGGATTGGACCCCATGACAATCACGTCTGCACCTGCCGCCTTGGCCTGAATGGCGGCGGAAAGTGGATCACGAGCGCAGAGAGAGATGAACAATGAAGCAGATGACGTTGGCGGCCGGTGCCGATCAAGGAGCCGGATTCGAGCAATACCGTAAGCCAACGCGGCGTGAGGCATTTCTGGCGACGATGGAATCAATCGTGCCATGGGCGTGCGTTGTGTGCCGTGATCGAGCCGTACTATCCGAAGGCAGGCAATGGCCGGCCGCCCATTGGTCTGGAGCGAATGCTGCGCATTCACTTTTTGCAGCACTGGTTCAACCTGGCAGATCTGGGTTGCGAAGAAGCGCTGTATGACAGCGCCAGTCTGCGCCGCTTTGTAGGGGTTGACCTGGGCCGTGAGCCGGTGCCGGATGCCACCACGCTGCTGAAGTTTCGCCGCTTGCTGGAGAAGCACCAGCTTGCCGAGCGGCTGTTTTCTGAGGTAGGCCGGGTCTTGCAGGCCAGTGGCGTGAAGCTGAAGACCGGCACCATTTTGGATGCCACGATCATCGGTGCGCCCAGCTCGACGAAGAATGAAGAGAAGTCGCGCCACCCCGAGATGCATCAGACCCGCAAAGGCCAGCAGTGGTTTTTTGGCATGAAACTACACATTGGCGTGGATAGTCAGAGCGGGTTGGCCCATTCCGCAGTGGTGACACCAGCCAACGTTCACGACAAGCATGCGCTGCCCCAGCTACTGCATGGTCAGGAGCGGCGTGTCTATGGTGACAGCGCATACGCCAGTCAGCAGGAGTTGATCGCATCGAAGGCGCCGTACGCCAAGGGCTTCACCAATCAGCGGATCCGTGGGAACGGGGAGATTGACGAAGTGCAACGCGGAAAGAACCGTAACAAATCGAAGATCCGGGCTCGGGTCGAACATGTCTTCGCCGTGGTCAAGCGCCTGTGGGGTTTCGCGAAAGTCCGCTACCGTGGCCTGAAGAAGAACGCCGGCCGTGCCTTCACCGCGCTGGCGCTGGCCAATCTCTACTTGAGTCGAGGGCATCTGATGGGAGCAGTCCGCCCGTAAAGGGCGAATGCGGGGCGGGCACCCCGCCAACACACCCCAATTGGGGGCGCGCGAGGGAAAATTCTCGTCGCCACAGCAATTTTCCGGCCGAACGGGCTCCTGATCAACCTGCGTAACTCAATTTGCTCAGCTTGTTCAGCGTTGCCTTAAACTTTGAACAGAGCCGTGGCGTTCAAGTGTGCCATGCGTTCCCTATCGGCGGGGCTGCAGGGCAGGCCATCCAGGAACGCACATGCCTCGCTCATTGAGCCATAAGGATAATCCACCGAAAAGAGGATCCTCTCGAACCCGATCTCCTGAGCGAGGTTCAGGAAGGTCGATGGATAATTGAAGGCGCCAAAAGTGTAATGCAAGTTCTGACGCAGATAGTCGCCGACTGGCCGCTCAAGCTTCGTCGCCTCCTTCGGCAGAAATGCGTTGAGCCGAGGCAGCATGAATGGCAAACCTTCCCCCATGTGCCCGATCACCACCTGTAGCTTCGGAAACCGGTCAAACACACCACCCAGAATCATCCGCAGGACGTGAATAGCTGTTTCGATGTGCCAGCCCCACGCCGGGCCTGCGAACAGGAAGTTCACTGCTGGTGAAAAGCCGCTGTAGAGCGATTCCGAGACAGGCTTTGTGGGCAACGTCGGATGCAAGTACAGTGGTACATCCAGCGCCTCAGCCCGTTGCAGAACAGGCGCGAAGAACGGATCATCAAGGTAGCGTCCGCAAGCGTGTCCATTGATGATCGCGCCCTTAAATGACTGCGTTGCAACACGCAATTCGAGTTCCTTGGCGGCCTCTTCCGGCGCACTCATCGGCAGGGCAGCAAGCGCTGCGAACCGGCTAGGGTAGGCATCGACAGCCTGGCGAAGATGGTCGTTGGCTTCTTGGGCGACAGCAATTGCTTCAGCCGCGTCCGACTGTTCTACACCTGGCGCGTTGAGAGATAGCACTTGAACGTCTACTCCGGCAGCGTCCATTTGAGCGATGCGGCCGCGCCCGATATCCCGCAGGTTCTCCAGGAGCTGTCGCCCCCCAAGGAATTCCACCGCCGCAAGTGCTTGTTCCTGGAATCTGCGGCCCGGGCCGGCCAGGAAGCCGGGGCTAACGAAGTGTTCTTCAACCGTGATGCATCTCATCGTCGATCTCACAAATATTGGTACGGGCAGATCCGAGTTGGAATGCCCCAGACCGGGAGTTAAAGGGGCCGAGGCAGATAAGTTGCTAATGAGCGGCGAATCAGTGTCTTCACCAGAGCCGCTCGGTAAGCGGGACCGGCGTGGAAGTCCGAGGCCATTTCATGCTCATAGACTATAAGTGAATCGATGCTGGCGGGCAGGAACTCGGAGTTGAGCGCGGTTTCGAACGCGGTTGCTCGGAAAACACCCGACGCACCTGCGCCAGTGACAGCAATTCGGACGCCGTCGCTATGCTTCGCGATGAACACGCCCGCGACGCAAAGGCCGGATGCTTGTTGGCGGACAGAGGTGTAGCTTGCCCACTGCGGCTTTCGCAACTCAACCGAAAGGAGGATCTCGTCTTGCTCGAGTGCCGTCGTGTAGAGACCATGGAAAAACTCGGCGCTGTTGATGCGTCGCTTGGTCGTTATCATCATGGCGTCGAGAGCCACCGCAGCAGCGGGATAGTCCGCACCGGGGTCGTTGGTTGCCAGCGAGCCGCCCAATGTCCCGCGATGGCGCACATGGGGATCGCCGATGCAGCCAGCGAGTTGCGCAAGCGCCGGTATGGCCTCAGCGACGACACGCGACCCGTGAACATCCTCGTGTCTTGTCATCGCTCCGATTCGCAGCCCATCGGCGGTCGCTGAAATTCCCGCCAATTCCGTCAGCGAGTTGAGGTCAACAAGGGCCGAAGGCGCGGCCAGGCCCTGTTTCATTATTGGCACCAGCGAATGTCCGCCTGCGAGCAGCTTGGCATCTGGATTGGCGGCCAGGAGGGCAACGGCCTCTCTGACAGATTTTGGTGTGGAAACTGTGAAGGGAGCCATTGCTATCGGTTGAACGGGACCGGTTACTCGGAGTCGGCGGCATTGGTCGGCTGCTCACCGTGCATAGCTTTTGCACCGGCTTGAATTGCGAGCACGATGTTGTGATAGCCAGTGCAACGGCAAATGTTGCCGTCCAACTGCTCACGGATGGTGTCGGAGGCGAGCGCGGGGCCGAGCCGATTTACCATGTCGACCGCACACATGATCATGCCGGGGGTGCAGTACCCGCACTGAAGGGCGTGCTTCTCGCGAAAGGCGTTCTGCATGGGGTGCAGCCTCTCCATATCACCTAGCCCTTCGATGGTGAGGATGTCGGCCCCATCAGCCTGCCAGGCAAACTGGGTGCACGACTTAGTCGCTCTTCCATTCACGTGGACAAGACAACAACCGCACTGCGAGGTGTCGCATCCGACGTGGGTGCCTGTTAGCAGCAGCTTGTCCCTCAGGAAGTTTACAAGCAGCAAGGAGGACGCTACATCAGCAGTCACTGCCTTGCCGTTAACTGTCATTGAGACTTTCATTGTAGGGTTCCAGATGTTGCAGATCGGCATGTTTCGGCTGCGGCGACTGCTTGAGGAAGCTCTCTGTTGTGGAGGACGTTCCAGACAGCTTGCGCAGTGACAGGCATTTCTAGGTGGGTGACTCCAAACTCTTTCAAGGCGTTCACAATTGCATTGACGACTACCGCGAGGGCGGGTGTCGTTCCTCCTTCGCCACCCGCCCGGATTCCCAGCGGATTACTGGGCGACGGGACTTCGCTTAATGCGACCTGAAAAAAGGGGAGATCTTTTGCTCGAGGCATTGAATAGTCCATGAACGAACCTGTCAGGAGCTGGCCGCTCTCCAAGTCGTAGTGGATTTTTTCCATCAAAGCCTGGCCGATACCCATCGCCGCACCCCCGTGTGTCTGTCCGTGCACGATGAGCGGATTGATGGCTCGCCCCACATCGTCTACGGCAGCCAAAGTCTGGATGCGGACATGGCCCGTCTCCGGATCAATCTCTACCTCGCATACCTGGGTACCATAGGGGAATCCCGCTGCCTTGAAGTGCTCTTGGCCGGAACCTTTCACCGGTCCGAGCAGCTGAGAAGGAAGCGAGCCTGCGCCCCCGTGTGTCAGTCGCGCCAAATCGACTACCGTATAGCTGGTGTCCGACGACGCATGAAAGAAGCGCCCCCCTTCAAACTGGACGTTTTCCCGGGGTATTCGGAGCATGTGTGCTGCAATCTCTCGGCAGCGGGCAATGATCTCTTCCACGGCCTTGCCAATCACCACCCCCGCAAAGCGCATTGATCTTCCCGACACCGACCCGCCTCCGACGGTCAGCCGGTCCGTGTCGCCGGTGACTAGGCGAACGGCTGATACAGGAACGCCGAGCCAGTCCGCGACAAGTTGAGCGAAACTGGTCTCATGTCCCTGTCCCGATGATACGGTCCCGATTACTATCTCGACATGGCCGTCCGGCAGGACAGTCAACTCCGCGCGTTCCGTGGGGGGGCCGGTCGTGATCTCGATATAGTTCGCGATGCCAATCCCAAGCAGCTTGCCCCGTTTGCGCGCTTCTTCTTGCCGCTGGGGGAAGCCGTACCAGTCGGCGAGCCGCATCGCTGTGTCCATCGCGGCCTCGTATTCGCCGTTGTCATAGACGAGGCCCAATGCGTTTTTGTACGGCAGCGCAACTGACTTGATAAGGTTGATCCGGCGAATCGCAATCGGGTCCATGTTGAGCTTGCCTGCGGCGAGATCGACGAGACGTTCGATGACGAAAATTGCCTCTGGCCTTCCAGCGCTTCGCACTGGGGTGGTTGGCTTCGTATTGGTGAATACGCCGCGGCCGACGAAATGAGCAGCGGGGATGTCGTAAACCCCGGACATCAGACCGATCCCTTTTCGAAGAGGAATGTGCGATGCTGCATAAGCGCCGAGATTGCTCGTGCTGATCCCTCTTACTGCGAGAAAGCGGCCAGTTTCGTCCACGGCGAGCTCGGCTGCGACGGTCAGATCCCGGCCCTGGTAGTCAGACATGAAGCATTCGAGCCGGTCGCTGACCCACTTGATAGGGCGGCCAACTTTGCAAGAGCCCCACGCTAGCAGACCACACTCCACATAGAAGGCATTTCGCGTGCCGAAGCTGCCACCAACATCGCCTGAGATGACGCGGATTTTATCTGGCGGGACCCGGAGGATGGCGGCTAGTTCCATCTTAAAACGCATGACACCGCTGCAACCGGCGTAGACAGTGTAGTGCCCGCTCTTCTCGTCATACTCCGCGAGGGCTGCCCGAGGCTCCATTGGGACCCCACTGATACGTTGTATGACGGTCTCCAGCCTTACGATGTGGGCGGCGCATGCGAATGCGGCGTCTGTCGCGTCCTTGTCTCCAACTACCGCGTCGATCGAGATGTTGCCGGGAATGTGCTCCCAGACGAGGGGAGCGTTAGCCTCAGTGGCGTCACTTGCGCTCACAACGAATGGAAGGGGGTCGTAGTCAACGACGATGAGATCCGCTGCCTCCTTCGCTGCCTCGAGCGTTTCTGCAATAACAATGGCGATCGCCTCACCTACATAGCGAGTGCGCTCGATGGCCAACAACCGGTGGGGGGGGAGCTCAAGCGGAGCGCCATTCCGGTTCTCAAGGTAGATGTCCGGACCCGCCCTCTGTGCTTCAACAGCACCGAGCAGGCCAAAGTCATGAAGCATGCTGCCGAGCCCGTCGGAAACCAGATCCGCACCGGTCAAGACCTGCAACACGCCGGGTACAGCGATGGCGGCGGTTGCGTCGATGAGACTTATTGCTGCATGAGAATGCGACGAGCGCACGATCTTTGCAAAGGCTTGGCCCGGAAGATTCACATCGGCGGTGTACTTGCCTTGGCCGGTAATGAGTCTCTTGTCTTCATTGCGTCGGACGTCTGCCCCGATCGCCGAGGTCTGGACAGGAACCTTCACGTTCGTCTCCTTCTTTGATGTGTGCATGAGTGTCGACCCCCTCCGGGCGCAAAGTCAATTTGATCTGGGCCCCTGTTCCGTACATTGGAAATATTGCTCTCTTCACTCTCTTCACCGCCAATGCACGGAACAATTGTCAAAGGCTCGTGGACAAGCCTACCTGTCATCTGGACTATGCGTAATGCGTGCGACCTCAAGGCCGCACTACACAAGCCAATGCAGGCGAGATGCCACTGATTGATTGACAGGGTCGTCGATGACCATATCGATTGGCATCCGGTTAGGACAATAAGAAGTCAACGAGCTATTACATGGAGAACCTGGATCTGAAAGTACTGCGCACACTGCGCAACTGGCGGGACGCCGGGCGGCAGGCGATGCTGGTCACGGTCGTGAGAACTTGGGGATCGTCGCCACGCCCGGTCGGCTCGATCATGGCGATGTGCGAGAACGGTGCGGTGGTGGGCTCCGTCAGTGGCGGGTGTATCGAAGACGACCTCATTGCGCAGTATGCGCGGAGAGCGGACCAGCACCCGATCACACCATCTGCTCCCGTACTTGTGCAGTATGGGGTGTCCGCTGACGAGGCTCATCGCTTTGGGCTTCCCTGCGGCGGGACGCTCGAACTCGTGCTGGAATTCGATCCTTGCAGGACAGCGCTCGACGATCTGGTGCTCGGACTAGAGCGGGGCTGGCTGATGCAGCGGAGTGTGCGCCTGGACGACGGCCAGGTGGTGGTAGAGCGCGCTCCCGTACTGCGGGAACTGACGCTCGCAGATGGCTTGTTTGTGAACATCTTCGGCCCAGGATATCGGATGCTGCTGATCGGTGCTGGTCAGCTCACGGAGTATCTTGCGACGATGGGCGTCTTCAGCGGCTTTGCCGTGACGGTGTGCGATCCACGCGAAGAGTACCTCGGCAGTTGGAACGTTCCGGGTACTGTGCTGGTCCGCGACATGCCGGACGACGTGGTCGTAAGCCTCCGGCCCGATTGCCGCACATGTGTCGTCGCGCTGACGCACGATCCAAAGCTCGATGATCTTGCGTTGCTAGAAGCGCTCGGATCCGACGCCTTCTACGTGGGCGCAATCGGCAGCCGGCGCAACAACGAGGCGCGACGCCGACGGCTTACAGAGCACTTTGAACTGAGCCGGAGGGAGATCGCGAAGCTGCGAGGTCCAGTGGGCATCTACATCGGCAGTAAGACGCCACCAGAGATCGCCGTTAGCATCATGGCGGATATCCTCGCCAGCAAGAATAGCGTAGATCTTCCCACCTCGATGCTCGTGGCGGAAGCCAAGAACGCCATCAATGTGCTTGCGACAGGTGTCATAGATTAATAGGGAGATCAGCGTTGATCTGCTGCAATGCAAACAGAGTATCTGGGTTCCTATAGGCAGGCGTGAATGAATCGGCTGCCATCAACAGGTAGATGGCGAGCGTCCCGATCATAGTGGCAAGGGATCAGCAGCCCAATGCTGGGGAGGGCGCATTCAGTAGCCAGACTCAGGCCGTCCCGCCCTGTTGAAATACGGGTTTTCACGGGTTCGTCTTTTCCGTGGGGGGCTTTTCACTGCTGCCGACCGTACTGTCGGCATCTGCCGCAGTCAGGGCTCCAATCCATGCTCCAGGGTACGGAACGAAGTGCGAGCGGGGGTTGCCTGCAATGCGTGCAGGCGGCAAGGTTCGTGTGTCAAATTGATAGAGGAGTTGATATGGTCGAGAAACCAGTGGGCTACGAATTCGCCGGTCGGGCTTTCGAGGGGATGCTCATTTATGACGGCACGATCAAACGTCGTCGGCCAGGCCTGTTTCTTCAGCCGAACTGGCGCGGTATTACACAAGACAACATCGCACAGGCAGGAACCATTGCAGGAACCGACTTTGTTGTCCTGCTGGCGGATATGTTCGGCGTCGGCTATGGCACAAAATCTATCGAAGAAAGCGAAAGGTTTGTGAGTGCCAGACAGATGCACGAAGAACTTGATGTCACACTGGCCTGCGGAGAGACTGCCTTCAAAGCTTTGACGCAAGAGGCCCGCGCGGCGGGAGTCCTGGATGAAGACTCCGGCATCTATGGCGCGGGTTTTTGCTTGGGGGCAGGCGTTCTTCTAGATCAGTTGCGCGCCGGTTTGCCCATAGAGGCGAGCGCGCTCTTTCACATTACTTACCCGCTTGCGGCTCAACCAAAGGAAGATAGCCGTCTGAGAAGTCGCTGTCTCATCATGCATGGTGCGGATGACCCGATCACCAGCAAGGCCGACATAGACGCTTTGGAGGATGAACTGATGGAGCAGCGCGTTGACTGGCAGACAGTGGTGTTCGCGAACACGCTACACGCATTCACGGACTCGAACCTCATTCCAGGCCCGGTCGCCCGCTACGACGAGCGCGCGTGTCTGAAGTCATATGCACTGATGCGGGACTTCTTCCTGAAGTGGCGTCCCATCGAAACTGGAGTGTAAGCGAGCATTAGCGGCATGGAGGTGTCCGCGGGGGGACGGTTTACGCATAGGGGGTCTTCCACGGCGCTTGTGCTCTTAGCTCGTGGATCACCCGTGCCTGTTCGAATCTTGAACGGACTTATTCGTGCAATTTTCGTCGGGGGGACGAGTCACCTTTGTTTTCCGGGGAATCAAGGTTGCTTGCCACGCGTCTTTTTCGCGGCGGAGCCCATGGGAAGGGCATCCTGGAGCGCCGTAGCACATGCTGGATCGTCTCTTGAGTTGCCGACAATGGCAGTCGCGCTCAGAGTTGACAAAAGATAGAGATGAAGCAGCGAAACTTTTGTCGCTCTACGGCGGCAAGTGCAAACTCGAATCAGACCGCTAGACGGCTGCGAGACACAAGATTAAAAGGCAGCGGCAACCCTGACTGTCCAGCTCGCTGCCATTTCACAAAGCTGCACAAAAATAATGGAGGAGAACTAGATGTTGAACCGAAAGGAAATGCGTACGGTCGGCTTAACCGCACTAGGCGCAATGTTTGAATTCTATGACTTCGTTATCTTCTTATTCGTCGCCGCGTCGATCAGTGAGGCGTTCTTCCCACCGGGAATTTCACCTTGGTTAAGCCAAATTCAGACCTTTGCCATCTTCGCAGTTGGGTATCTAGTGCGCCCCATCGCCGGCATTGTGCTGTCTCACTTCGGCGACATGATCGGCCGCAAAAAGATGTTCATATTTCTTCTCTTTCTGATGGCGGTGCCTACTTTTTTGATCGGCGTGCTGCCAACCTATGAGCAGGTCGGAGTACTGGCGCCGGTGGCTCTGGTCGTGCTGCGTGTGCTACAGGGCTGCGCGGTGGGTGGAGAGTATCCCAGCGCTGCGGTTTTCGTGTCGGAGCATGCCTCCCAATCAAAGTTGGGCGTTTCGGGCGGCGTCCTCCATGGCGTTGTGGGCGTGGGCCTCTTGCTCGGCACCGGTGCGGCCGCACTATCCGGCCTTATCGCGGTAAAGACCGGACATGCTTCGCTCGCGTGGCGCCTACCTTTCGTATTGGGTGGTATGTTCGGCATGACCGCCGCCTACCTACGCCGTCACCTGCAGGAGTCGCCGCTCTATGCAGAAATCAAGCAATCGCGGCACCTTGCAAAAGATATTCCGGTCAAGGTCGTCGTTAGGGAACACGCAGGCGCGTGTCTGTTCGGCTTGGGCCTGTCGTTTGTGATGTCGTGTGGCGCCACTGTCTTCTTTCAGTATCTACCGACGCTCCTAGTTACCGAGTATGGCATTACCAAGCAGGACGCGCTTCACGCCAATATGTGGGGCACACTAGCCTATGCTGCGTCCATGCCTGTGTGGGGACGTATCTGTGACACGCTAGGGTGGTCCCGCACGCTTTGCATTGGCGCTATTGCAATCCTGGCCGCGGATGTGTGCTTCTTCTATCTGCTTCCTGGCGTAGTGACGGAGCAGGGGACACTGGGGTTGTTGTTCGCACTGCCCGGCATCGCTGTGGCCAGCGTCACCGCGATGACGCCCGGCCTGCTGTCGTCGCTTTTTCCGACCAATGTGCGGCAGAGTGGCTATGCCTTGCCCTACAACCTTGGCTCGGCACTATTTGCCGGGTTGGCCCCACTGACGCTGGCATGGCTCGTGCGCGAATTCGGCCCCGGCGTACCGTTGTACCCGGTAATAGTGGCCGCTCTTGTCACGGCTTGCCTGGCTCTGAAGGTGCGTGGCATGCGTCTGTACTTGGGCAGCGCGCAACCCGAAATGGAGCCAGTAGTTTCTCGGGGCAAGGCCGGATCCGCGTAGGCGCCACTAAGACACCCTAAGGGGGACTCAGTTCGCCCGAGTGGCTCTGGCATGAGGACACCGCGCTGCCGGGATGCCTCGGGAGAGCCATTTCCGGGCTGGTCGCCTGACTGCAACGAGCGATGGGATCTGTTCTGCTTGGCTAAGAGAGGAGATTTACCCGTGGGTCGATCTGACTCCTCCTCGTCGCCCGTTCCCAGAATTTCGGCTACGTTGCACTGGGTTTATCCAATGAAGTGGCGTGATTACAGAAAATCAAGCGAGGAAATTCTAACTATGTCATTAATGTGGGATCAAAAAGAAAAGAGTTTAATGAGACGCATATTCGCTACGTCTGTTCTTGTTATTTCATCGTTCGCCGCGTCGGCGCAATCAGTTACCGTATACGGCGTAGTCGACACGGGCATGGAGTATGTGAATAGAATCGGTACCGCTGACAACAGCGTGACCAGAATGACGGGGGCGACGTCAACTGTCCCATCACGTTGGGGTTTGCGTGGTTCAGAAGACTTGGGAGGCGGGCTGAAGAGCGTCTTTGTGCTTGAATCTGGCTTCTCACCGGGGTCGGGGGTGTCCAACCAAGGTGGCCGCCTGTTCGGGCGACAGGCGCTTGTGGGCTTATCGGGCCCTTGGGGCCAGGTCTCTTTTGGCCGCCAGAATACGATGACCTTCTGGGTGAATGGTGATGCGGATATCCTTGGTCCCAATGCTTTCGGCTCCGGCTCACTGGATGGATACCTGGGGAACCCTCGTACGGATAACGCAATCGCTTACATGGGAAAGTTCGGCGGCTTGACGGTCGGCGGGACCTATAGTTTTGGTCGCGATACGGTTAACGCGGGGCCCAGTCTGGCTGGCGCCAATTGTCCAGGTGAGAATCCTGCGGATCCGTCCGCCTGCCGAGAGTGGTCTGCCATGCTGCAGTACAGCACGGAGACCTGGGGCATTTCCGCCGCTTACGACTCATTGCGTGGCGGGCCTGGCGCTTTTGGTGGTCTGACACGGAGCAGCCTTTCCGACGACCGCCTATTTCTCAGCGCCTTTGCTTTTTTTGACAAGGGGAAGGTTGGCATGGGCCTCATCCGTCGCGACAATGAGGCAAGTGTCACGCCGCTTAGTAACTTGTGGTTTGCTGGCGCTGCGTATGACATTACGCCTGCGCTTACGCTGGCGGGCGAGGCCTATTACCTAAAATATCACAGCAGTGCGAATAAGGCTTGGCTGTATAGCGCTCGCGCTACCTACAGCTTTAGCAAGCGGACTTCGGTATATGCGTCGGCCGGTTACATTAGCAACGGAGGGCAATTGGCAATATCAGTTAGTTCCTCTAAGGTCGGTTCTAACCCAGTACCAGGAGGTTCGCAGCTTGGCGCTTTGATAGGTGTGAAGCATATTTTCTAGGAATGTTCGTGTAGGACATATCTTTCTCTCAGCAGCTTTTGCTTTTGGGGCCTTCGACCACTCGAACAAAAGCCTGCTGAGGTCTACCGATACCGGCCCAGCGCGCATCGCGGCTCCATGAGAGTCACCCGCAGCGATACTCGGCACCGTGTCTGAGTGGACGACCGGCCTTCAATCGGCTCCCCGCCGGGGATACCGCGCGCCGGATATCCGGCGGGTGTATATCCCAAAGCCCGGCAAGCAGGAGAAGCGCCCGCTGGGCGTGCCCTGCGTAACTGACCGGGCGCTTCAGCGCAGTGCCGCGCAAGTGCTGTCGGCCATTTACGAGCAGGACTTCCTGTCGTGTTCGTTCGGTGGCCGACCCGGGCGTGGTGCTCATCATGCGTTGGCAACCCTCAACGAGGTCATTGCTGGCACAAAGGTGGGCTGGGTGCCGGAGGCGGACCTGAAGAACTTCTTTGGGAGCCTGGACCATCAGTGGGTGGTCCGGTTTGTCGAGCATCGGGTCGGTGATCCGCGTCTGATCAGTCTGATCCGACGCTGGTTGAAAGCAGGCGTTCTGGAAGACGGAGAGGTGCATCCAAACGAGGAAGGAACACCACAGGGTGGTTCGATCAGCGTCTTGCTGAGCAATATCTATCTGCACTACACGCTCGATCTGTGGTTTAAGCGCGTGGTCAAGCCCCGCCTGCGGGGTGAAGCCCATCTGGTGCGGTATATCGACGACTTCGTGCTGTGTTTCCAATATCGGGAAGATGCCCTTCGAGTTCAGAGGGCCTTGTGCAAGCGGCTGGCGAAGTTCAGCCTGACCTTGGAGCCGACCAAGACTAAGCTCGTCGAATTTGGTCGATTCGCGCAACGACATGCCGGAAAACGTGGCAGGAAGCGCCCGGAGACGATCTATGGCGCGACGCACAACAGCATACGTGTCAGAGACCCCAGCCGTGCATCGGTGATCGAAGGTACGAGCTTTGGACCGGACCCAGTTCGGGCAGGAGGAGCTCTGAGAACGCGTACCTTTGTCCCAGGGATCAACACAGCAACGTTTTTCCTGGTTGGTCCGAAGCGAGGATCGACGCCGAGCCCTCTTCTTAACAATTCATTGGCCTCATTCAAAAGGTCGTATTCAAGGTGTAGTGGCCGGGTGTCGCATCAAGCGACGGCGGTCTTAAGGCGTGCCGCGACGAATTCGCACAGGCGCGAAGGTTGGCGCCGACCCCAAACTCGCCAGATAGCGGAAAAGAGCCGATTACGCGCTGATGCCCGGGCCGCAGTTTCGGAACGGCCGGCAGCAATTCGGGTATCGTTGACAATGGATTCGTAAGAAGATATCGCGTTAGCCGACAAGAAAAGGCGGATGTCCGTCTGTCTGTGAGTCGTGAAAGGGACATCGTGGGGCGCAATAGCGGACGCTCAGCGGAAACTCCAGCATGAACAAGATAACACAGCACCTACTGCGTTTCGACCTGGTTTCGATCCGGCTTCTCGTCGATTGCGTGCAGCATGGCAGCCTGAGCGCGGCCGCCGAACTCGCGCATCTCGCTTTGCCAGCAGCCAGCCGGCGGATGAAAGAACTCGAACAAGCAGTGGGCGAATCACTCTTTGAGCGACAGGGGCGTCGATTGCATCCCACGCGCGCCGGACGGGTGTTCTATAGGCACGGCGTGGAGCTCCTGCAGACCATGGAACAGTTAGGGGACGAACTCAGCAACATGAAGTTCGGTGTAGTAACAAAGGTTCGGCTGTGCGCGAGTACGGCCTCGATCAGCCAGTTCCTGGCACCAATGCTGCGGAAGTACGCGCACGCATATCCACGCGTGCGCATCGACCTTGAAGAACAAGTGTCCGAAGGCGTAGTCAGATCGCTGCGCGAGGGACGCGCCGACGTGGGTATCTTTGTTGAGGGTGTAGAAACCCAAGGTCTGGATTGCCAGGCCTTCGAACAGGATGAACTTCTACTCGTCCTTCCACCGGAGCATCGACTGGTCGGCAGCGGCCCCTTGGCCTTTGCCGATACCCTCGATGAGGATTGGATCAGTTTCACGGAAGGCACCGCCTTACTGCAGCAGCAGCAGCAAGCCGCTCATGCGGCAGGCCGGGTACTACGGCTACGTATGCAGGCACGTAGCTTCGACACCGTCTGCCACCTCGTGGCTGCGGGGATGGGGATCGCCATGTTACCGAGAGCGGCAGCACCGATTGCGCGAGTTATGAACCTGCACTGCCGTCCCCTGACGGATGCTTGGACGGTGCGTCGAATCTTCATCGCTACACGATCCGGCACGAGTGATTCCGAAGTTACATCGCTGGTGAATTTTATCGTTCGAGGTTCGCAAAAGTCGAAGCTTCCCGCGCAAAAACAGTAATAGACGAGGGTGCCAGGCCGGCCCAAACTACTTTCCATGAGGCAGCGATCTTACGGCTATCGATGCGGTGGCCGAAGTCGAGAATAGGGCAGGCCTGGCCGGCAACGCAGCCTGGGGCCGCTACGCCGGAAACAACACGCCCCCACACCTCTGGCGCGTTTATCTTCTCGAACGCTCATGGCTCTGGTCGCAGCAGCCCCCATTTCGGGTGTTCGACAAAGTCGGACGTGTCGGAGGCATCGTCCACGTTTTACTGTACGCGCGTGACACCCGAGCGAGGAACACGCGGGCAAGCTACGGTCGTCGGTTCGCTCAGAGAAAGCCAGACCGTGTTCGTCGGTGGTTGCTCGCTGGGCGCAATCGCGTCCAATGTGGCTCCAAATATCTCTGTGCCAGAGCACGTAAATAAGGAAAACCGCCAACGCATATCAAAGATAGCGCCTTGCCAGTAGCCACAGTATCGGTCAACACGAATCAAACCAGTGGGAAAAAGTCCCAGGGGATAGTAAAACGATCGGAGGAGACAGTGATTCAAACTACGCAAACAGCAGGTAAAAAATCTAATGAAGTCAATGTGCATTCCACTGACGAAAAGCCCGCTGCGGAACTGCGCGATACGCCCTATGCCTGGTATGTAGTTATTCTGCTAACGCTTTCTCATTCACTAGCCTATATCGATCGTCAACTTCTCAATCTGCTCGTCGATCCGATAAAACGGTCGCTCCTGATTTCTGATACACAACTGAGCTTTATTCAAGGGGCAGCCTTCGTATCTGCCTATCTTATCGCAGTCCCGCTTTTCGGCCGGCTTACCGATACTAAACATCGTCGTAACATCCTGATCTTTGGCGTTTGCGCGTGGACCAGCTTTACCATACTTTGTGGGTTCGCCGAGACTTATTTCCAACTCTTTATAGCGCGATTTGGAGTGGGGGCGGCAGAGGCCTGTGTCTTCCCAGCCGGCTGCTCGCTAATTTCTGACTACTTCTCTGCGCGAAGGGCACCGAGAGCCCTGAGCATCTTCATGCTCGGACCGACATTGGGAAGCGGATTCTCATTGGTAGCTGGCAGCATGGTAATTGCCTTTGCCGACAAACTTCGAACGAACGCTTCCGCTTTTGAAACGGTGCCAACCTGGCAGCTTGCGTTCATATTCGTCGGTCTTTCAGGATTCTTGCTTGCAGCGTTGCTTTTTACCATGCGTGACCCCGGGCGCGACCCGGCTCATCGGGTGAGCGCGACTGATCGACATTTTTCGCTTCGTGAAGTTGCTTCGTTTCTGTGGGAGCGGCGTGCCTTCTATGGGAACATGTACCTTTGTGTCGGCATGCTTGGTATCGTGGTTCTGGGAATGTCGGCATGGTTGCCCTCGTTTCTAATCCGTCACTATGGCCTGTCGCCCGCAAGCTTGGGATACAACTATGGTTTGATTGTCGTACTATTCGGCACGGCTGGCATCCTGGCCGGCCCCTGGGTGACGCAATTGCTTCAACGACGTGGGTATGCAGACGCGCCTTTGCGTGCAGCCGGCGGAAGCTTCGCGATTATGTGCCTCTGCTGCGCGGCAATTCCGCTTGCTTCCACCGCCCAGGGCGCACTTGGTGCGATTGCGTGCGCATACTTTTTTAGCGCCTTTCCGCAGGGGATTCTCGCTGCCGCAATGCAAATTGGGACACCGCGAAGAATACGGGGCGTTGTGGCATCTCTCTACACCTTCTCTGCGCAGCTAATGGGCTATGGCGCGGGTCCGACTTTCATTGCGTTGGTAACGGACAGGATCTTTGGTGACCCCAGGATGGTCGGCTATTCTGTTGGCACGGTCTGCTTTATAGCCTCCGTTGTCGCCACGTCTCTAATTACTTTCACCTTTCGCCCGTATCGGCGTTTGCTTGATGAAGAGCGTCTGGCGCGCGACCAGTGGATCGCGAAAGAGAAGAATATCCCCCCACTGAAGTGAACTGAAGGATTACGGAGGTCGCTGCGGGAGTGCGCAAGCGCAGGCAGAGAGGCTGGAATTTTCCGATGGAAGTCAGTGCCAAACCGTTTCTCAAAAAGCGAAGTTTTTTAAAAAAAAGATAATGGACTATGGAACAAAGGTGTCGAAAAATCGCTACCGTAAAAAGATAGCCCATTCTTTATTCGCGCTGAGTCGAAAGATCCGCGCGAAGCGGAAACTAAGGTCAACAAGAAAGGCCGCCGGTCCGAGGGGCCTTTGAATAGCAGATTAAATGTTGCATCACCCCGCACACGCGATACGTTCCGGCTGCTGTGGGAGAGGGCTTCCCCGTAGGGCTCGGAATTCGTCAGCGCTCCACCAGGATAGACCTGTGCGTTGCACCGCACGTTGGCAGGCCCGAATTTAACTGGAACCTACAACACACTTCGAAGGCTTAGCATGAAATACGATATTGTGATCAAGGGCGGTACCGTAATCGATGGAACCGGCGGCGCGCCGTACCGGGCAGACGTCGCACTCCTAGACGGCCGCATCGCGGAAATCGGTGAGGTGACGACGGCGGCGCACCGGACAATTGACGCGACCGGCCTCGCGGTGGCCCCCGGCGCGATCGACGTCCACACGCACTACGACGCCGAAGTTTGCTGGAACGGCCTTCTGGGCGCATCCGCAGAGCACGGTGTGACCACTGTCATTCAGGGTAACTGCGGAGTAGGCATTGCCCCTTGTCGCCCGGAGGACCGGGAAGCCGTTGTCCAGGATCTGGTCGTCTTGGAAGGCGTTTCCTACAACACCCTTGCCGCAGGGATCGACTGGAAATTCGAGAGTTTTCCCGAGTATCTTGATTTCTTGCGCGAGCGCGGTCTGGGCATTAACGTTGCCGCCTTCGTACCGCTGTCACCAATGCGGCGCTACGTCATCGGTGACGCGTCTGTCGAACGGGCCGCTACTGCGGAGGAGCGGAAGGAAATCGCTGTCTTGATCGAGAAGGCGGTTGAAGCTGGCGCGCTTGGCTTCAGCGCCACGACGCTGAAGCGGCAGGTCGGCTACAAGGGCAAGCCGATGCCAAGCCAATTAACGGATGCAGCCGAGATGCGGGAGTACGCGCAAGTGCTTCGCGAGCTTGACAAAGGGGCAATGCAATTCAATGTGATCGACAGTGTCGCAAAGCCCACTCGTGAGGAACTGGGAATCATCGAACTGCTTCTGGAACAAAGCGGAGGCAGACCGGTTACCTACTCTGGCGCACTGCATCGCAATGACGATCCGAATGCTGTAGAGCGCATGCTGAACGAAGTCGAACCCCTGCGGCGTGGGGGCGCGCGGCCTCAGACGACGACGATGCCTT
This sequence comes from Cupriavidus sp. FW305-F7, assembly GCF_058782875.1. Lineage (NCBI taxonomy): Bacteria > Pseudomonadati > Pseudomonadota > Betaproteobacteria > Burkholderiales > Burkholderiaceae > Cupriavidus > Cupriavidus sp. FW305-F7. The sequence goes on from NZ_JBYSYC010000024.1 coordinate 98,665, forward strand.
TCACGACGGAAATCGGCTTCACCAGCCCGATGATGTTTGCTGATGTCCAAGCGTTCCGAAAAGTCCTTAACCTCACGCATGAAGAACAGGTCGCGCTTTACCGCGACCCCGCATGGCGGGCGGAGGCGAAGGCTGAATTGGCCGCTGGTGGGAAGTTGCTCAGTGCGTCGTGGACAGAAAGCACGGTGCATTATGCAAAGAATCCGAAGCTGCACACACTGCTGAACAGAACCATCGCCGACATCGCGCGCGAACGCGATCAAGATCCGCTGGACGCCATGATCGACCTTGCATTGGATGATGACCTTTGCTTGCTCATTCTGGCGGAAATCCTTAATACGGACGAGGAATTTCTCGGGCGACACATTTCGGACTCTCGCGTGCTCATCGGCCAGCACGACGCAGGTGCGCATGTGGACATGATGTTTATGGGGAATTTCCCTACATACATGCTGGGCCACTGGGTCCGCGACAAAGGGGCGATCAGCATTGAGCGCGCAGTTCAGCGAATTACATCCGAGCCGGCGGACTTCTTTGGCTTCCAGGACCGTGGCCGAATTGCAATCGGAAAGGCAGCTGACATCATGGTATTCAATCCGCAAACGGTGAACTCTTCGGCAATGGCGGAGCGGATCTTGTTCGACCTGCCGGCAGGCGGCAAGCGGCTGTCGTCTCCGCCGACCGGGATGGAGTACGTTATGGTCAACGGTGAATTGCTGTTTGAGCATGGCAAGCACACGGGAGCCCTGCCGGGCAGGATTATCAACAGCTGACTCTGACTCACTGGTTGGGGTGGACCATTCCATGGAGTCTGGTTCGTCCCCCAGGGTTATGCTGATGTGAGCCGGCACGTCTCACTCGAATTGATCGCTAGTCATATGGCGAGTCTGAATCGACGAATGCCTGATGTCGCAAACAGATCGCTCTCCCTACTTTTCACCTGCCCACTGCATGATGGCAAAGACACTCTACGACAAACTCTGGGACAGCCACGTGGTTCACGTCGAAGACGATGGCACTGCGCTGCTCTATATCGACCGCCACCTCGTCCACGAAGTCACCAGCCCACAGGCCTACGAAGGCCTGCGCTTGGCGAACCGAATGCCCTGGCGTGTCGACTCGATTGTAGCGACCGCCGACCACAGTACTCCCACCGAAGACTGGAATGAAGGGATGGCGAGCGTACGCGACCCCGTTGCCAAGCTTCAGATTCAGACTCTTGACAGCAACATAAAGGAGTATGGCGCGAAGGCGTACTTTCCGTACATGGACAAGAGTCAAGGGATCGTACACGTGATAGGCCCGGAGCAAGGTACGACCCTCCCTGGCATGACCGTTGTCTGTGGGGATTCTCACACTAGTACGCATGGCGCGCTTGGCTGTCTCGCACATGGCATTGGCACATCAGAAGTTGAGCATGTCTTGGCCACCCAGTGCTTGGTGACCAGGAAGATGAAGAATATGCGCGTCAACGTCGACGGGCAGCTCGCCTCAGCCGTGACTGCAAAAGACCTGGCACTCGCCATCATTGGCCGCATTGGCACGGCGGGCGGTACCGGCCACGCTATCGAGTTCTCCGGGAGCGCCATTCGTATGCTGACCATGGAAGGCCGTATGACGGTCTGTAACATGGCAATTGAGGCAGGTGCACGTGCCGGCATGATTGCAGTAGACGATACGACGATCGAATACGTCAAAGGCCGACCTTTCGCGCCAAAGCAGGCTTTGTGGGAGAGGGCGGTCGAATATTGGCGCACTTTGCATAGCGATGTGGATGCGGTATTCGACCTGGAGGTGAGCCTGGATGCGTGTGAGGTCAAACCACAGGTGACCTGGGGTACCTCGCCTGAAATGGTCGTGGCCGTGGATGACGTCGTTCCCGATCCGGGCGAGGAAAGCGACGTCACGAAGCGCGCGGCCATGACACGTGCTCTTGAGTATATGAACCTTACACCGGGCCAGAGAATGACCGACGTCAGTATCGACACGGTATTTATTGGCTCGTGCACCAACTCTCGAATCGAGGACTTGCGCTCTGCCGCATCGATGATCCGAGGGAGACGGTTGGCCTACAACGTCAAGCTTGCCATGGTAGTGCCGGGCTCCGGCCTGGTAAAGGAACAGGCGGAGAAGGAAGGGCTGGATAAGATTTTCATCGCCGCAGGCTTTCAGTGGCGTGAGCCTGGATGCTCGATGTGCCTCGGCATGAATCCGGACCGGTTGAATCGCGGCGAGCGCTGTGCGTCCACATCGAACCGAAATTTCGAAGGGCGGCAAGGGGCTGGTGGACGCACACATCTCGTTAGCCCGGCCATGGCGGCGGCGGCTGCGATCGCGGGTCATTTTGTCGATGTGAGGGACTGGACTTGACCATGGAGAAGTTCACCGTCCTGAGCGGACATGTTGCGCCGCTTGACCGCGCCAACGTTGATACCGACCAAATCATCCCAAAGCGGTTTCTCGGGTCCATTAAGCGGACTGGCTTCGCCGAGGGATGCTTTGCCGACTGGCGCCTCGAACCCGATTTCGTGTTGAACCAGCCGCGCTATGCGACCGCGAAGATTCTCCTTGCACGCCGTAACTTCGGTTGTGGCTCATCGCGCGAGCATGCGCCATGGGCATTACGCGACCTAGGCTTTAAGGCCATCATCGCGCCTTCCTTTGGAGATATTTTCTTTAACAATTGCTGCAAGTCGGGGATTTTGCCCGTAGTGCTCCCCGAAGCGGAGGTCGACCAACTGTTCCTCGCGGCCCTATCGCTGGAGGGCCTCCGGCTTATGATTGACCTGGACTCGCAGACGCTCACCAGTTCGGAGCGTAAGGTCAGCTTCGATATCGATCCTTTCCGAAAGTATTGCATGCTTAACGGTCTGGATGAAATCGCTCTGACCCTACGGCACGCAGATAGAATCCGTCTCTTCGAGATGCAGGTGCAGACACACTCGCCCTGGCATTTGTGATTCATTCGGCATTTTGAAACGGACCGTCAGTTAGAAATGATTTTTACCAACAAAACGATATTAATCTCAGGCGCCAGCGGAAACCTGGGTCGTGCGCTCAGTGCTGCGTTTTCCACGGCAGGTGGCAATCTGGTGCTACTGGACCGCGACGTGTCTGCGCTGTGCGACTATGGCTCGAGGCATCTGGTCCGCCAGGTGAATCTCCTAAATGAGGCAGAGGTGAAAAGCACAATTGACGTTGCCCTTGCTAGCTTTGAGCACATCGACATCGTTTGTAATGTCGCAGGCGGCTTCGCGATGGGAAAGCCGGTCCATGAGACAACAGACCACGACTGGGAATACCTTCTTGGGCTAAATATAAAGGCTTTAATTAATGTGGCTCGTGTCGTGGTCCCGCATATGCTTCGACGCGGGGGCGGGAAGATCGTCAATGTGGGCGCGAACTCTGCGGGAACGGGGCTTCCATTGATGGCACCTTATTGTGCGACGAAGGACATGGTGGCGCGGGTTACCGAATCGATGTCTGCAGAACTTCGTGAGTCGAACATTAATGTAAACGCCGTGCTGCCAAGCATAATTGATACTCCCGAGAATCGAAAGGCCATGCCAGACGCCGACCCTAGTGCCTGGGTGGCACCTGAAGCGCTTGCTGACGTTGTACTATTTCTCGCGTCAAGCGCAGCCCGCGCGATCCACGGTGCACTCCTGCCCGTGACAAATCGCATCTGATCTACGGCTTGTAGCTTGTAGGTACCGTTTGTCGTCTCGCTGTTGATCATTGGGAGCGGGGCGGCCCCCTTGACGTGATGGAGTCGCCGATCGCGAGCCGCCGGCTCGTAGAACAAGGCTTGGCCGTGCCCCGCATGGAAGCTAACCTAGGCATAGCGCTGAACCCGTCGGGTGCACTAGTAAGTACTTATGAGGTCTGGATTCGCGCCGCCTGAAATATCGGCCAAAGAATAGACCGAAGTGACCGTTTTCATAGTAGTAAATCGGCTGACTGCGCGGCTCGATCAGAATCAAAGGAGGCAATTTCATGATCAAATTTAAAAATAGATCTTATGCGATTATGCATTTGGTATGCATTTTGCTGCCAATTTTTCCCATCGCCGCAAAGGCTGCAGCCAGCTCGACCATGACCATCGCGGTTCCATTCGGAGCCGGCAGTGCAACTGATATTTCGGCGCGCTTTCTGGCCCAGCATATTACCGAACGGACCGGGCGGCCTGTAATCGTAGAGAATCGAGCCGGCGCAAACGGAATTATCGGTGTCCAATACGCTAAATCATTGCCGGCAAATGGAAGCAGCCTTATGCTGACTAGCAACACTACGCAAGCGGCAAATCCGAGCTTGTATCATAAGTTGCCATACGATCCAAAGTCCGACTTCATACCAATCACCGGGGTCGTGATCGGGGGCGTTCTGCTTGTTACAAACCCTCAGCTTCCCGTGAAGAATGTGCAAGATTTGATCGCGCTTGCCAAAGGAAAGCCCGGGAAATTGACATTCGGAAGTGGAAATTCCACATCGCAAGCCGGCGGTGAACTATTCAAGAAACTGACCGGTATCCAGATGACAAATGTTCCATACAAGTCGATTCCCTCCGCCATTTCTGATCTGCTTGGCGGGCAGATCGATATGATGTTCACAGACCCGATCTCAGTTCAGTCCATGGTAAAAAGCGGGAAACTGCGTGCTATAGGCGTCAGTTCCAAGCAACGAATCCCGGGCTTTGAAGACATTCCTACAATCGCCGAGCAGGGCGTTCGAGACTATGAGCTCTCGGGTTGGATTGCTGCGTACGCTCCGAAAGGGACGCCGCCCCAGGAGGTGACGCGGCTTAACAAGCTGGTAAACGGTATTCTTAAAGAAAACGAGAGCGTCGAGTTCTTTGGTTCACGCGGATGGCGCGTAATCGCCAACAGTAGCGAAGAACTTGCTAAATTCCAGGCCGCTGAAGCTGCTAAGTGGAAAGAGCTGGTTCAATTTTCCGGCATGGAAGTCCAATAGCGCTGCATTTATGCGCCAATTTTAGTCACCCGCTGAAACCAAGATCATGCCAGACGAACTTATTTGCGACTTCTCTAACGGAATTCTTCGCCTAGTCTTGAATCGACCGGATGCGCGCAACGCGCTAAACGATAGTCTGTGCAATGCACTGTATTCGGCATGTGAGAAGGCCGCTGGCGACTCTAAAGTGAGGGCAGTTGTATTGTCGGCAAGGGGACCAGCCTTTTGCGCCGGAGGTGATGTCAAGGCTATGGCATCTAGCTCGGGAGCTAAAAGTGCGAACCAGCGGGCGACAGAGATGAAGCGTTTTATGGCGGCAAGCAAACTGCTGCATGAAATGCCGAAACCGAGCATCGCGGTGATACAAGGCTCTGCTGCCGGAGCAGGCCTGTCTCTGGCTTTGGCCTGCGATTTCCGAGTGTGCCTTCCCACAGTAAAGCTGACCACAGCTTTTTCAAAAGTTGGCTTGTCCGGCGACTATGGTGGTTCATACTTCATGTCGCGGATTGTAGGGTCAGCCAAGGCCAGGGAGCTGTATTTATTGTCGACGGTGCTAAGCGGGGAAGAAGCGTTGAAAGTTGGATTGGTTTCCAGAGTGTTTAGCGAAGAGACGTTCGAGCAGGAATCTGACGCCTTCATACGTCAACTTGCCGATGGACCCACAGTTGCCTACGGCTACATCAAGGCAAATCTTAACTCCGCCTCTATGAATAATTTTGATGAGGTGGTCGACGGCGAAATTTATCGTCATTTGCTTTGCAAGGGAACGAGGGATCACCTGGAGGCAGCAACGGCTTTTGTTGAAAAGCGTGCACCAGTGTTCCACGGGGAGTAGTCGGTCTGGCTTCCGGCTGCGCCGGAGGCTCAAGGTCGCCGAAGACGCGTAGTCCGTTACAGAGCCATAGCGTCGGCGAATCGGGCTGAAGAGGACGGGGCCCCGGTCGGCTGCGAATGGCATTGGCTCGTGGCATCTATTGGCATGGGTCCGGGGCTCCAGCTGAGCGCTATTATTTGACCTAAGAAGTCGATACTGGCTGCTCCGTAAATTGCTGAATCAGTGCCCGGGTTGCCATGGTAATTGCCTTCCCCCGCCGTGTTCCAACACAAACTTTGCGCAGCGCCCAAGGTTCATCGAGTTGCACGGCTAGCACTCGTGAGCTGGTGTGGAGAAAATGCATACATTCGGGAAGAATCGTCACGCCAAGTCCTGCTTCTACGAGACTACGCGCGACCTCCACTGTTTCAACCGTGAATTTTGGTTGCAGAATCAATCCAAGCTGTTTCGCTGCCCTATGGATGCTTGTCATCATTAAGGTACTGGCCCCGGTACCGATAAAGGGCTCCCGCAGCAAATCGGTCAAACTCACGGACGATTGCTCGCCGAGCGGATGGCCACTGGGTACCAACGCCACCAAGCGATCCGTACGGTAGGGAATGCTGTCTACCGCATCGATTGCCAAGTCGTCGCTAGCCAGATACACACCCATGTCGACCTCACCCGACGCTACCGCCGCGACGACGGCTGAGTTGGTGATCTGCCTCAATTCCAACTCCACCAACGGAAAGTTATTGGAGAACTCGCCGATCTCCTTCGCAACATATTGGATGACGAGTGACCCGGGGGCAGCAACCGTTATATGCCCACGCACTCCTTCGGAAAAATCTCCCAATTCCCGACGCAATTCTTCGAGATTCTCAAAAAGTACTCGCAAATGGCGCACCAAAACTTCGCCGGCGGCATTGGGCACCATACCGCCAGGTTGCCGGTGGAACAATTCAACGCCTGCCATGTCTTCCAGGTCGTGGATGCGTTTTGTCGCCGCCGACGAAGCGATATTTTCGCGCATTGCGGCGCGTCGAATCTGGCCCTCCTCAGCTACGGCAAGAAATAGGCGAAGGGTAAAGAAATCCATCTTGCGCGTCAGCGCGTGCATGCTCAAGGCCATTGCTATGTCTCCTCATTCTTAATTCCGCCCTCGCTCGGAGCGTGCCAATTTCGGTGCGCGGCCGCCGCGACCTTGCTCATTTTGCCATGCGGTACATGGTAAGGGGGATGGCACCAGGGCAAGGCTGTCCGACCCTAATCTTCTGTGGTGGCTCTCTGGGTGCGCAGAGAAGCACTTGCAAGTTTGAGATCCGCGGCGTACTTGGCCGTGGTACGCGAGAGGGTCTCAACGCGGGCATCTATCGCCGGACTGCGGTCAGTCATCGACGGTCGAACAGGATCGCGGGTATAGCATCAGAAGCGAAGTCGTATCTTTGGAAGTGATACTTTAGGTGCCCTAAACTCGGCTGGGACCTATCCCGCCGCCAACGCCAACGCCAGCCGACAGGGTAGCCCCGCTCGCGGAACGCGAACGGTAGGATCGCGGATCAGAGCTTGGTGTTTCACTGCCCGTTGAGTAATCTTGCGTCAAAGTGGCGCAGCATCGAGTCAATGCACTAATGCTGGGCCGAAGAGCGGTTGTCCGCCGCCAGATGAAAAGTGTCATGCTCGAGGCTACGTTTGGCCGATCCGACGACGAGACGGCGATTGGCGACGCCTTTACCCACCCCGGTTGGAAGTAGCTTTTGCTGCTATAAGCGCCGTCACTTTCAGTTTTGAATCGATGGCTATGGGCCCGCAGGCCCTCGTCCTGATGACCTTGCCGCAATCCGTGCTTGTTAGCCTCGTGGCGATCGCCCGAGCCGCGGCATTGAACGCCTGACGCCGGGTACCACGCTTTGCGTCGGCGAGAATAACCACGTCAGATTTGTACCCTCTCTAAGAGAGGCCGACACCATTTCGGCAGAATACGAAAGTACTGGAGACGCGCGAGTCGATGAGACCGGACGCGGGAGTTTGTGAGCTGGAATTCAGGCTAGTTAGGAAATTCCGTTACTTGCGGCTAGTTATGAAAAGACCGGAAGTGACCGTAGGCGGTTGACCAGGAAGTAGCCTATCGATCGTCGCCTGTTGAAAAGGGGGGCTCGCCGATCACGAGCCGGCGGATCGTGGATTAAAGCTTGGCCCTTCGCCTGTTGATGCTTAAGCTTCCAATATGTCTGTTGCCCGTACTAGCAAGCCTCGATCAAAAGCCTTCCTTCCGGATGAGTCGGACGACCTTCAAGGATAAAGTGGAATGTCGTGACGTTCTACTTTCCAAAACTTTCACAACGCCAATATATTTGCCGGTCGAAATGACAATAGCTGATTTCAGCCAAGGTATTCTTGGACGCCATGCCGATGAAAGCGGGCGGTCAAAGGTGCTTGAAGGTATTCGAGTGCTTGATTTTGGGCGTTTCATTGCCGGACCGTTCTGTGCGGCGTTGCTTGCCGACTATGGCGCAGACGTGATTCGGATCGACCGGGTCGGGGGTAGCGAAGACCGGTTCGTCGTGCCGGTCACCCAGGGTGGCGAGGGGGCACTTTTTCTCCAAGTCAATCGCAACAAGCGCTCCATCACTTTGGATGTTGACAGTGAGCAAGGGCGTGAAGTGGTGCGTCGCCTTGTCAAGACGGCCGATGTGGTGGTTGCCAATATGCCCCCGAAGACTTTAGAGAATCTCGGCCTAGACTACCCGACCCTGAATAAGCTGAACCCAAGGGTCATCGTTACCGCCTCGACGGCGTTTGGCTCGCATGAAGGCGCAGGTTCTCGTGTCGGCTTCGACGGTATGGGCCAAGCCATTTGCGGCGCGGTTCATATGTCAGGAATGCCGGCATCTCCTGCCAAGTTGATGGTACCGGTGGTCGACTTCTCGACTGGACTATCTTGTGCGCTTGGAACAATGATGGCGCTATACGAGCGACGGTTCAGTGGGCGCGGCCAGTGCGTTGAGGCATCGTTGCTACAGACGGCCTTGAATCTTGCAAGCGGCACGCTGATCGAGGAGTCCGCGCTTGCTATTGATCGACAGCCGACAGGCAACCGGAGTCCGTCTTATGGGCCCTCGGACATCTTTCGGGTTACTGACGGCTGGATTATTGCGCAGGTGATTGGTGAGCCGCTGTTCAAGCGCTGGGCGCGGTTGATCGGTGCCCCCGAACTCGTCGATGATCCACGCTTCGAGGATGACACGCGCCGCGGCGAAAACGGTCAGGTGCTTAGTGAAATGATGGCTAAGTGGTGCGAAGGTCGTACGAGAGCGGAAGCGCTGGGTGAATTGGAAAAGGCAAAGATCCCCGCCGGGCCGATCAACTCCCCGCGTGAAGCGCTAGAGGATCCCGCCATCCGGGAGTCTGGTGCCTACGTGTGGCTCGAATATCCCGGATTGCGAGAGCCGGTGCCCATTGTTGCACCGCCAGCCATTCTGTCGCGGACTCCACCTGCAGTTTCCCGTCGTCCGCCCACTATTGGCGAGCACACCGACGAAGTGCTTGCCGAGGTCGGTTACGACCGCGCACAGGTTCAGGCTATGCGCAACGCGCGAATAGTCTGAAGCGTCCGCAGTGGCGCTCAATTCAAAAGGGAATTTTCAGCTATCGCAACAACCCTAGCGGTTCGCTTACTTAGAGACTGTTTCAAAAAGACGGCTCAGCGCGCCTGAAGATGTTCCAGCAGACGAGAGAGCGGCCGAGTTTAAGGAACGCTTCGTGAATGTCGGCTCGACGTTCGAAGCGAATGCGAAGACGACGAAAGTTGTGAAGCCACGCATGAGTACGTTCGACAACCCACCGGAATTTGCCCAAGCCACTGCCGTATTCTGTCCGGCGCTTGGCGAGCACCGGTTTGATGCCGCGCTCGTGAAGCCGCTGACGATGCGGCTCGGAGTCGTAGCCACGGTCCGCGTAGATGACTTGGGGCTTTTGAAGCGGGCGACCGCGCACGCCGCGAATTGGCGGGATCGCGTCGATGATCGGCAGCAATTGGGTGACGTCGTTGCGGTTCGCCCCGGTCAGGATTGCACTGATGGGGACGCCATTTGCATCGACGAGGATGTGATGCTTGGAACCTGGTCGCGAGCGATCCGTGGGGTTCGGGCCAGTTTTTCGCCCGCCCCAACGGCTCGCACCGACGATGAATCGACGGCTGCTCGGGAGAAATCGAGCTCGCCGACCTCGCGTAACTTCGCCAGCAGTAGCTCGTGCAATCGCTTCCAAACGCCGGCCTTCTGCCAATCGCGCAAGCGCCTCCAGCAGGTCGGCCCCGACCCGAATCCCAACTTGGTCGACAGCTCGCACCAGCGTATGCCGGTATTGAACACGAACAGGATGCCGTTCAATGCAGCCCGGTTCGAAACCGGGAGCCGCCCTGGATATTTCTTGCGTCGCGTTTTCGGTGGCGGCAGCAAAGGTTCGATCAGTGCCCACAGTTCGTCATCAATGATCGGCGCGCTCATCCCCTCGGTTCCAGTTGTTCAGATGGCCAAGGTTAACAGCTTGCCGAAAAGGTTAACAGCCCCCCGGGGCTCATTTTGAAACGGTCTCTTAGCATTGAAGCAGCACAAACCAAAACAACCCGGAGACATGATGGAAGCAGCATGGCAGACGTACGATGTGGCATGGCGTCCCGACCCAGAGGCCGCACAATCCAGCGCACTGGCAGCCTTTATGCGACGTTTTGGCATCGACCGAGCCGATCCAGTTGGCTATCAGCAACTGCTCGACCTTGCGGCAGCGCGGCCGGAGGAGTTTTGGAGTGCGCTGATCCATCACATGGACCTGCGCTTCTATCGGCCGTACCAGTCAGTTGTCAATACCGGCGCGGGCGTGGAGTGGGCGAAGTGGTGCACCGACGGCACCACCAACGCGGTACTAAATTGCCTGGACCGCTATCGAGGCACGGCGCGCGACGCACAAGAGGCGGTCGTTTGGGAAGGCGAGGATGGCAACGTGCGTCGCTGGACCTACGCGGAGCTTGACGCGCAGACCAGCCGGCTTGCCGCTGGATTGCGCCAGATAGGATGCCAACCGGGGGATGTCATTGGCGTCTATATGCCGATGGTGCCTGAGGCTGCCGCGGCGCTGCTGGCCATTGTCAAGATCGGGGGGGTGGTGCTGCCTCTGTTCTCGGGCTTTGGGGCACAAGCTGTTGCCGGCCGCCTGCGCGACGCTGGTGCGATTGCAGTGGTGACGGCGGACGCTAGTACGCGGCGTGGCAAAGCCAGCCCGATGAAGCAAACTATCGATGTGGCGCGTACGGAAGTACCGACGCTGAAGCACGTCGTGGTGCTACGCAATCGCGGCGTTGAAGTAGCGTGGCAGGAAGGCGTGGACCACTGGTGGCACGAGCTGACAGATGGACAGTCCAATGACGCGCCCACCACGGAGATGCCTGCCGAGGCACCGATGATGCTGATGTACACATCAGGCACCACTGGCAAGCCGAAAGGCACGGTGCATTCGCACTGCGGCTTTATCGCGAAGCTCGCGCTCGATATGGGCTTATGCGCTGACTACCGCGCGGGCGATCGGATGATGTGGCTGAGTGACATGGGCTGGCTGGTAGGCCCGATGCTGATTTATGGTTCGACGTTATTGGGCGGCACCATCGTCATGGCCGAAGGCGCGCATGACTTTCCGGACAAGGGCCGCTTCTGGCGCCTGATGGAGCAGCATCGTGTCAGTGTGCTTGGTATTGCGCCTACCATCGTGCGCAGTTTCATGTCGGTAGGTGGCGCGGACATTGAACGCTACGACCTGTCTTCGCTGCGCCTGGCGCTGTCCACCGGAGAGGCGTGGACTGTGGATGCGTGGCGATGGATGTTCGAGCACGTCTGCGGCGGCGCCAAGCCGATTATCAATTACTCAGGGGGCACTGAGGTGGGCGGCGGCATTGTCACCGGCACCGTGATCCACCCGCTAAAGCCGTGCGCTTTCGCGGGTCCGATTCCAGGGATGGGAGCCGATGTCGTTGACGAGAACGGCAAGTCGGTTGGGCCTGGTGGCGTGGGTGAACTGGTGCTGCGGGCGCCGTCGATCGGTCTTACGCGCGGGCTGTGGCATGACCGCGAACGTTATCTGAGCAGCTATTGGAGCCGCCTCCCAGGCATCTGGGTACACGGCGATCGCGCCGCCATTGATGAGGATGGCTTCTGGTATGTGCTGGGCCGTTCCGATGACACGCTGAAAGTCGCGGGAAAGCGCACGGGGCCATCTGAAATCGAGACGCTTGTGATGGCCACTGGCCAGGTCGCGGAGGTGGCGGCGATCGGCATGCCCGATCCAGTCAAAGGCGAAACGGTCGGCCTTGTCGCGACACTGATGCCAGGTGTGGCCGGCGATGCCGCCACCGAGAAGGCGCTATCCGCTGCCGTTGTATCGGGTCTGGGCACCGCCTTCCGTCCGACGGCCGTGTTGTTTGTAGCGGACCTGCCGAAGACGCGAAACATGAAGATCATGCGCCGTGCCGTGCGTGCTGCCTGCCTTGGATTGGACGCTGGCGATCTCACTTCACTGGCAAATCCCGAGACGCTTGGCCTGATCGCAGATGCAGCCAGCACTCGAGGCCTTTTCCGAGTTGTGGAGAAATAATGAACCAGCGCTACGAGGACATTCTCTTTACTATTTCCGGCGGTGTGGCCACCATCTCCATTAACCGGCCGAAGGTAATGAACGCCATGCGTGCGCAGACCGTCGACGAGCTGATCGATGCGATCAGTCTTGCCGGCTGGGATCGTAGCATCGGCGTGATCGTGCTGACCGGCGCGGGCGACAAGGCATTCTGTACCGGTGGGGATCAGAGCGCGCATAACGGACAGTATAGCGGCCGTGGCTCCATCGGCATGCAGATCGAGGCGTTGCAATCAGCGATTCGGGATGTGCCGAAGCCCATTATTGCGCGCGTTCACGGTTACGCCATCGGAGGCGGCAACGTGCTGGCCACCCTTTGCGATCTGACGATTGCCAGCGAGTCTTCCACCTTCGGTCAGGTGGGGCCGCGCGTCGGGTCAGTGGATCCCGGCTTTGGCACGGCGTACCTCGCACGTATCGTCGGCGAGAAAAAGGCGCGTGAGATCTGGTACCTGTGCAAGCGTTATAGCGCGCGCGAAGCCATGGCGATGGGATTGGTTAATGCCGTGGTACCGGACGCTGAGTTGGACACCGAGGTCGCGGAATGGTGCAAAAGGATTCTGGAGCACAGCCCCTCTGCGATAGCAATTGCCAAGCGCTCATTCAATGCGGACACAGAAAGCATCCGCGGGATCAGTTGGATGGGCATGCAAACGTTGTCCTATCTGTACGACACCGAAGAATCGCGCGAGGGCGTGCGCGCTTTCCTTGAGAAGCGTCCCCCTGACTTCCGGCGGCACATGAAATGAAGGATTGATGACCTGTCGAGCCGACTGGCAGCAATGCGGAACCGGGTCCGGCAATCGGCGCGGCGAGCAGGTGCACAAGGCTTGAGATCTATATCTATCACGGAGACCAACATGAGTAACCCCATGAAGCCAATTCGATCTATGCTGTTCGTGCCGGGCAACAAGCCAGACTGGATCGAAAAATCGATCAAGGCTAATGCCGACGCGTTAATCCTGGACCTTGAAGACAGCGTCCCGGCAAATCTCAAAGTCGAGGCGCGCGGCGTCGTGCGCTCAAAGCTGGCCTGGCTGGCACAGCAGAAGCAACGGGTCTTCGTACGAATCAACCGCAGCCCGCACCTCTATGATTTGGACGATATCCTGGCCGTTGTTGGGCCGCATTTGGAGGGCATTGTGATCTCCAAGCCGGGTGGGCCGGAGGATATCGATTGCGTGTCGATGATGCTGGCTGAAGCCGAGTATCGCAACGGCACGGCGGTAGGGTCGACGCGTGTAATCCCGCTGCTGGAAACTGCGCGTTCGCTCGAACTCGCCTATGAGATTGCCACGCGAGAGCGTGTCGTTGCAATTGTCGGTGCTACGGCAAAGAACGCGGATGTAGCGCGCGCACTCGGCTACGTATGGACGCCTGATGGCCGTGAAACCCTCTATTTGAAGTCGCGCGCGGTAATGGCGGCACGCGCTGCGGGTAAGCAGCCGATTGGCGGCCTGTGGCAGCAAGTGCATGACCTTGATGGGCTGAGAAAGTCTTCATTGCAAGATCGTGGTCTGGGCATGGTTGGCGAACTGGTTCTTCACCCATCGAACGTCGCAACGGTCAACGAAGTCTACAGCCCGTCGCCGGAAGAAGTGTCTTACTACGAAGGCATGATCGCCGCGCTGGAACAGGCGCAGGCCAACGGCCGTGCTTCCACCATCTATGACGGCGAGCACATCGACATCGCTCACGTCAAGACCGCACGCGAGATCGTCGAACTCGCCAGATCATTCAACGCCTGACTGCTTTAAGGAGACAAGAAAATGGCCGGACTCTATTTCGAAGATTGCCGTGAAGGTTTGGTGGTGGAACATGCGATCCGCCGCACGGTTACGGAAACTGACAATGTGCTGTTTTCCGCGCTGACCTACAACTGCGCGCCGCTGCATATCGATGCGGAGTATTGCAAGGACTCGATTTATGGACAGCGCTTGGTCAACAGTATGTTCCTGCTGGCGCTGGTGGCTGGCGTAACGGTTTACGAGACCACGCTCGGGACCACTCTGGGCAACCTCGGTTTCCAGGAAATCAAGTTTCCTAAACCGACTTTCCATGGCGACACCATCCGCGTGCGCACGGAAATCCTGAGCGCCCGGCTGTCAAAAAGCCGCACCGATTCAGGAATCGTGACCTTCCGGCACGTTGGCCTGAACCAGCGGGATGAGGAGGTCTGCGTGGCAGTGCGTACCGGGCTGATGATGCTCCGTCCGAAGCAGTAAAGGCATATCAAGGAGAAATAGCGTGGGCAGAAGATCCTTCCGCCTCTTACGCAACGCAGCAGTAACGCGAACGGGACTTTTTAAGCTCTGCGACGCGACACGCAAGGTCTTCGGACTGCCGAAGGCTTGCTGAAAGGCCTGGCGAGCAAAGAGTAGAGGATGACGGCACAGTTCGCCGGGGCAATACAAAGGAGGTAGGAGTGGCAGCGAAACAAGCGCGACCGCTGGAAGGAATCCGGGTACTGGACCTGACAGTGGCGCTGGCAGGGCCGTACGGTTCTCTAATGCTGGGCGGCATGGGCGCGGAAGTAATCCGAGTGGAGGCGCCCGGCGGCGGCGATATCGCTCGGACCAATCCGCCGTTCGTCGGCAGCGACGGGGTTCACTTCGGAGAGCGCGCGGAGGGAGAAGTCTCTTTGACGATCCTGAACCGTGGACGAAACAAAAAAAGCGTCACGCTGGACCTGAAGTCAGAGCAAGGCCGTGAGCTGTTCATGCAGCTGGCGGAGCAATCCGACGTTGTGCTGGAGAACTTTAGCGAAGGCACCACCGCAAAGCTCGGTGTGAACTACGAAAAGGTGCGCCGACGTAACCCGCGCATAGTTTATGCTTCGGTGAAGGCGATGGGCGAACCGAGTGCATTCCCGGGGCTCAAGGGTATGGACATCATTGTCCAGGCACTCAGCGGCCTGATGGAGGTGACTGGCTACGCAGACGGACCGCCGACGCGCTGTGGCTTGCCGATCGCCGATCTGCTCGCACCGATGTATGCCGTCAACGGTATTCTGGCCGCGCTGATCCACCGCGGTCGAACCAGCGAGGGCCAGCACGTGCAAGTGTCAATGCTCGACTGCCTGGCGTCATGGGTGGCCGAGGAGCACTTCGACGTGATGGGTCGTGAAGGTTACCCGAGCCGTACGGGCAATTACCATGACAGGCTGGCGCCATTCGGGGTGTACCCCACCCGGGACGGCCACGTGGCGATTGTCGCCTTCCATCCAGACTGGATGCGTGGGCTGCTCGAGGTCATAGGCCAGCCGGAGTTACAGGACGACCCGCGTTTCAGCACGCGGGGTCCACGTATGCGCAACGCCGGCGAGCTTAACGCCATCATCGCGGCATGGACCAGCCAGCACACCACCGCCGAAGTGGTGTGTAAACTTCTCGATCAGCGGGGCGTGCCATGCGCCCCGGTGCGAAAGCCAACCGAGGTGCTACACGACCGACGTTTGCATGACAGCGGTGCGCTGATGGACTTGGTTCATCCGACGCTTGGCCCCGTCAACGCGGTCGGTATGGGCCTGCCCATCCGGTTCTCGGCGACCCCCTCGCAGTTCGACCAACCTGCGATGGCGTTGGGCAGTGCCAATGAGGAAATCTATGGCGGCCTACTGAATCTCAGCCCGCGGCAAATTGAGGACTTGCAGAAAATGGGGATCGTCTGATTGGCGTGCATTTGCTAAATGTCGCAGTGGCCAGGATAACAGAATGAGGTCACGGGAAGTAATTATGGGACCGCTTCACGGTGTACCTCATTCCGATGCGTAGAGTCCGCGGCGACGACGGTTCAAGGCTTAATTGCAGCCGCAACGCAGCGGCCAGGGAGGGTGAGCTATGGTTCGCCCGGAAATGGCACCACGTCTCACAGCTGGTCTCCATCTTGCTCGACAGATCAGCCACCTTGGCAAACTTCTGCTTGGCTTGAGGGCCCAGGTAGCATTGCTGTCGATGCTGGTAGAACCTAGTGTTGATGAACAGCATGGCGGTCATCCTCTTGTACCACGTCTCGTACAAATCGCCGGCACAGATGGTGTGCAAGGGGACAGGTCGAGATCGAGTATTACGGTGCGTCGACCGCGCTACCACTGGTGAAAGCAGGGCGTCCGGGCATTCTTGCGGGTTACCAGCTTGATGATTCGCTCCAGCTTTTTCCCGGCGTCATGACGCTAGATGAAGCCTGTTTCAAAAGGCTAGGAGTTGGTCTCATCGATTTAAGCCATGGCGCCCGGTGGCACGCTGCTGGTCATCGTTACTAAGTTGTCTCAAGTAATGAATCGAGCAGCCAGGCGCCCCTTCCAAACCGTTGTTTTGAGATGGGCTGGAGGTAGATATCGAGTATGCCTCCACCGTGGCCGGAAATGCGGACGCCGAAGTCGAGAAGTGGATGAAATTCGTGGCGCTTACTCATGCCATCGCTGAATGACACTCTCGGCCGTTTAGTATCAACCGGGCGCTAGGCCTCGAAGATAGCCCCACCATTCTTAATCGAAATGAGGTTTGTATGAGAGAAGCAGTCATCTGTGAACCGTTGCGGACGCCTGTAGGGCGCTACGGTGGTGTGTTCCGAGATGTTCCGGCGGCTGTGCTGGCCGAAGCCGTAATCCGGGAACTGGTGCGTCGCACGTCGCTGGACCCCGCGCAAATTGACGACGTCATTTTTGGACAATGCTATCCAAACGGAGAGGCGCCGGCTATCGGCCGCGTGGCTAGCCTCGATGCCGGGCTTGGAATCAGGGTGCCAGGTCTCCAGCTCGACCGGCGTTGTGGCTCGGGTCTGCAGGCAGTCATCGACGCGGCGATGCGCGTGCAGACGGGTGCCGCTGATCTGGTTATTGCCGGGGGGGCTGAGAGCATGAGCCAGGCAGAACATTACGTGCTTGGCGCGCGCTGGGGCGGCTTACGCGGCGATTCGTCGCCGTTGTGGGACCGTATTGCACGAGGGCGCATTACATCCGGAGGTAAGCACCATCCCATTGAGGGAGGAATGCTTGAGACCGCGGAGAACCTTCGTCGCGAGTACGGCATTACGCGTACTGCACAGGACGAGCTTGCGTTGCAGTCACACGCGCGAGCAGTTGCCGCACAACAGTTGGGGAAATTCGATGATGAAATTGTCCCCGTTTCGGTAAAGGCCAAGGGCGGGGTCAAAGTTGTTACCCTGGACGAGCACCCTCGCGCGGACTTGACCATGGAGAGCCTTGCGTCGCTGCGAGCGGTTAGGCTCAAGTTGGACTCCGAGTCGACGGTAACTGCAGGCAATGCCAGCGGACAGAACGACGGCGCGGCGGCATGCATTGTGACGACACCCGAAAAGGCTGCAGCGCTGGGACTGCGACCGTTCGGCCGTTTGGTGAGCTGGGGGGTCGCAGGCGTTGAGCCAGAGCGTATGGGCATCGGACCGGTACCGGCGACGGAGCTGGCGCTGCGCCGAGCCGGTCTTGCTCTCAAGGACATTGATCTGCTGGAGGTCAATGAAGCGTTTGCGGCGCAGGTTCTGGCCGTGACAGCGGCCTGGTCGCTCAAACCGCAGGACTTCGAGCGCTTGAATGTAAATGGTTCCGGCATTTCACTTGGTCATCCGGTGGGCGCTACCGGCGTTCGAATCTTGACGACGATGCTGCGCGAGCTCGAGCGCCGCGATGCGCGCTATGGTCTCGAAACCATGTGCATCGGCGGCGGACAGGGCCTGGCCGCGGTGTTCGAGCGCGTAAGCTGAAGCAAAGGGGCCGTGCCATGTACCAGATCCTCCGTGGGATGCGAGTGGTGGAATGCGCTTCCTTCATCGCAGCACCTTCCTGCGCATTGCACCTGCAACAACTGGGCGTCGAGGTGATCCGTATCGATCCGATCGGCGGGGGGCCGGATTTCCACCGTTGGCCGGTTTCGGGGGAAGGCCGCAGTTTCTACTGGGAGGGCCTCAATAAAGGCAAAAGGTCTATCGCTATCGACCTGTCCCGGCCGCAGGGCCGGGCGTTGGCGATCGACATTATTACGGCCGGTGGGCCTGAGGGCGGCCTGTTCGTTACCAACTATCCGCGGGAAGGGTTCCTCTCGCATGAGGCGCTGCGGCAGCGACGGCGGGACCTTGTGACCGTGCGAGTCCAGGGCTGGAACGATGGCACGCAAGCGGTCGACTACACCATTAACGCGGCACTTGGTGTTCCGTATTTGACAGGTTCCGCCTCTAACGGCACCGACCCTGTGAACCATGTGCTGCCTGCCTGGGACCTATTGACGGGCTCATATGCCGCATTTGCATTGTTGGCGGCAGAGCGGTTTCGACGCGAGACCGGACAGGGCCAGGAAGTGCTGGTGCCGCTCTCAGACGTAGCGCTGGCATCCGTCGGCCACATGGGTCAGATCGCTGAAGTGCTGACCGGTGGAGACCGCGCTCGGCAGGGCAATGATCTGTTTGGGGCGTTCGGTCGCGATTTTACTACTGCTGACGGGCAGCGCGTAATGGTTGTAGCCATCACGGCGCGGCAGTGGGCGGGAGTAGTACAGGTCCTCGAGCTAGGCGCCGAGTTGGCGACGCTGGAAACGATGTTGGGCGTGTCCTTTGCGCGAGATGAAGGTGCGCGCTTTCTGCATCGGGATGTACTGTTTCCGCTGTTCGAGCAGGCCATCAGCTCGCGACCGCTGAGCGGGTTACAGGAGGCCTTCGAGGGCAAGGGCGTGTGCTGGGCGCCTTACCGGACACTGCGCGGAGCGCTGGAGCAAGATCCGCATTTTTCGACCGACCGGGAATTGTTCACTACGCTCGAACACCCGAGCGGCTATTCCTATCCCGCGCCCGGCGCCATGGGCAATTTCCAGGGCGCCCAGCGACAGCCTGTGCAACGCGCGCCGGAACTGGGCGAACACACCGATCAAGTGCTCGCGGAGGTGCTGTCCTTGTCCTCTGCGCGCATCGGCGAGTTGCATGACGCCGGTGTTATTGCAGGCCCCACAGGGCCTGCGCGGTAAGCAATCACGACGCGACCCTGTAGGCCCTACATTCGGACATCATGACAATGCATCAGAATTTAGTTGAACACGCAGAGGCCATTGTGCCCGCGGTGCGCGCTTATGTAACCACCGTGACGAGCGCCGTGGCGGGACTTTGCCGCGCCAACGGCTGTATCGATACCACGCTGCTGGATCGACACCAGCGCGCTGTCCATGGCGTGGCCTGGGTGGCGACGACTGCCGAGGCCGTGGTAAGAACCGCAGAGTGGAGCGCGCGACTGGCGCGACAGGCCATGCTAAGGCCGGTTGATGAACATACGATTTGTGTTGGCATCGCCGAGTATCTCCGCCAGCTTGTTGGCGGCATACCTATGTCACAGAGCGAGATCTTTCGGCCTGATGAACTCGGCGAGGAAACGGCGGAAGCTGCGGTGGCATTGGCTAGCAATGTCAGCGCACGCTGGTTCATTGCCAGCGGCGGAGCACAGGCACGTGCGGCGCTGGTCGAGGAGTATCGGCGGGGCAGTGCAATCGCGGATACTGTGTTCGATCAGGAGTTGGACCTGATTCGAGACCAGTTCCGGCGCTTTACCGAGAAGGAAATCGTGCCATATGCGCATGCCTGGCATCTGGCCGATGCATTGATTCCGGATGCCCTTGTGGCCCAACTAGGCGATTTGGGTGCGTTCGGCATTTGCGTCGATCCTGCGTTTGGCGGGTTGGGACTGGGCAAGCTGGCGATGTGCATCGTCACCGAGGAACTCAGCCGCGGCTGGATTGCTGCGGGTTCGCTGGGCACTAGGTCAGAAATTGCCAGCGAGCTGATTTCGAATGCCGGTACACCGGAACAGAAGGCGCAGTGGCTGCCGCGCATCGCCTCAGGCGAGGTACTTCCCACAGCAGTCTTTACGGAACCCGACGCAGGCTCGGACCTGGCATCGCTAAGAACGCGGGCGACGCCTTCAGAGAGCAACTGGCGCATCGACGGAAATAAGACCTGGATTACGCATGCTGCGCGTAGTGACCTGATGACGATACTGGCGAGGTCTGAGTCGGATATCGGCGGCCACACCGGCCTGAGCATGTTCTTGGCGCCAAAGCCCCGCGGAACTGACAGCGAGCCGTTTCCGGCTTCCGGTATGAGCGGCGGTGAAATCCATGTGCTCGGCTACCGCGGGATGAAAGAGTATGAAATCGGCTTTGACGGGTTCCTCGTTCCTCATGACGCTCTTCTGGGTGGCAAGCGCGGACAGGGCTTTCGCCAGCTGATGCAGACCTTCGAGGGCGCACGTATTCAAACTGCCGCGCGGGCCGTCGGCGTGGCATGGCGGGCTTTCGAACTCGCCTGGCGCTATGCCAGCGAGCGCAAGCAGTTTCGCCGGCCCATCGTCGAGTTCCCGCGCGTCAGTGACAAGCTTGCAATGATGATCGCCGAGGCTGCGATGGCACGGCAGATTACTTACTTTGCCGCCTCGGAAAAGGATAAGGGTCACCGCTGCGACATCGAGGCGGGCATGGCAAAGCTGCTCGCAGCCCGGGTGGCGTGGAGCAATGCCGATGGCGGGGTCCAAATTCACGGCGGCAACGGCTATGCACTGGAATTCGAGATGAGCCGGATTCTCTGCGACGCCAGAATTCTCAACATCTTCGAGGGCGCAGCGGAGATCCAGGCACAGGTCATCGGGCGCGGCCTGCTGGCGAAGCATTAGCGATCAGCACTGCTCTATCGCGCCATCGCCATTACTCCGGCGACGGATTGGCTCCATCATGCTGGCGATTCATACGCCCACAAGAGTCTGCGGAGGACTATTGCGAAGTGACAAGAAGGAGAAGGCCAAAAGAAGACGGTATCAAAGGTAGATGACAGCGTTGCTGCCCCTGGCGCCGGAGAGCGGCGGGCTAGCACGTGATCGCAAGAGGGGATTTCGTAAGGATCGTTGGCGTGTTAGGTGCATCCGCTTGGACGGGATCCGCATTTTCAGAGCAGTATCCGTCGAAGCCGGTCCGAATCGGGGGTGACGGCTATACACAGCCCTTTGTGAGGGTGCCACATTTCACGGCGCGCTGGTATGAGGACGGTCGATCCCAATCCACCTTCTGTCGATTCATTTCGCAATCCGCGTTCCCGGTACCCCATCTCCGATGGGTTACTGACTTCATTGCGGGCATGCTAAATAAGTCAGTCATGCAGATGCGGCGTACCCTGTTCTCGCAAGGCAGTGCCTTGACCGACCTTTGCCGCACGCAGCGATTGATGAGGGCATTGATGGAGGCCATGAAGGGGCAGATTCGATTGCGAGCACTCCGACGGTGCATCGGTTGGACAGAACAAGGCGATCTCGAAGCTGCTCCATTACTGAGTTGGTCTTACCTTGGAGTGCGCAGGAGGCTTGGCACCATCGCTGAGCGAACCTGCAGACTCGACTCAGTTAGCGAGTTCAGTTCATCAGCCTCCACGCAGGAGAATTGAGCGGGCAAGACATTCGGAGGAAGGTGGATTCATTCGTGCTGCGTGAACCGCCTGTGCGTGCCACATGATGACCTCAGACGGTGGGGCCAAAGACCCGAAACATCGGCCCGCAGCGTTCGGCTCACGCCGCAACCAACGTCGTATTCGGGCCGAATGGCTCATCGAATACCAACCTGTCGGCTCGACTGACCTCGTTAACGGCTCGGAGTCGGGCCCCAAACGGGCCTCGCGCGCAATCCAAAGCTGGTGTATGACGAGCTGGGACCAGGATGGCCGAGCCTGTCAGATTTCTTGTGTGTTGAGGTCATGAGACGATATCGAAAGAAACGCCCTTATGACCGAAACAACAA
>NZ_JBYSYC010000025.1:0-42442 GCF_058782875.1 Cupriavidus sp. FW305-F7
TGGTTTTCGTCTTGCGTGGCATACATGCTCCTTATCGACATGTTATGCCCTAAACACAAAATTTCTGACAGGTCCCCCTACGATATTTTGATCTTTGAATCCATTCTTTGCCGCGCGTTCCTGCACCGAAGAACGTCGACATCTGCCAGGGCTCGATTTTCTCCGTCCAAATGCCCACAAAGCGGGTCTGGCGATCATAGAGTTGCTGCTCGATACCGTTGCCGCCCAAGGTAAGCCCTCTTCGCCGTACCCAACGATACGAACGAGCGCATCCTTGAGCCAGAAACCTTGCGCATATGCGCCGGTGCCCCACACTCGCGGTTACACTCGAATCCGAGGCCGCTGGCCATCGAATGTCCGTTAGCGTGGCGAATGCCGACGTTTGAGCGCCCGAGTAATCGCGCGGGCCAACGACGCTTCATGGCCGATATGCGTCAGCCCACGGGACAGACCAACCAACTCTGTACCAGCCCCAAAAAAATAACCGCAGCCGAAGCTGCGGTTATCCCACCCCACCGGAGCAACACCCCCGGCCACATCAGCTTCCCCACTCATTCCACCGGACAAA
Source organism: Cupriavidus sp. FW305-F7 (assembly GCF_058782875.1). Lineage (NCBI taxonomy): Bacteria > Pseudomonadati > Pseudomonadota > Betaproteobacteria > Burkholderiales > Burkholderiaceae > Cupriavidus > Cupriavidus sp. FW305-F7. The sequence goes on from NZ_JBYSYC010000025.1 coordinate 569, forward strand.
TCTCCGCCGCCGTTCGATCAAACTTCGCCTTGATCATCTCCACCAGGCACCGGATACCAAAGCAAGCATCCGAACATTCGCTTTCCACTTCCAACAGCGCCAGCACCCTGTCCAATCCAGCACTGATGCAATCCATGGATTCCCGAAATTCTTCCGGAATAGCGGCCAACACGGTTTGTTGTTTCGACGCAGTTTGTTCCTGCATTGCGAGCTCCTATCACAGTTGGAAGACCCGCCTGATACCTGCATTAAAAGGGTGGCGGGCCTGACAGCGGGGGTACCAATACCGGCTCATTCACAGAGTAGTCCGGCCAGCCTTGCGGCTGCCCCGCCCGGCCCGCCATTAACTGAGGGATGTGGGCGTACGACTGTGGCCGCTTGAGACGGCCATCTGGAATGAGATCCGGGTTGGTACACCCGATCACCGTTGTTTCGGTGATGGCTCTAGTGTTCCCATCTCTGTCGTCTGTGGCGATCAGACGATTCGCAATCTTCCGGCGCTTCGTTGTTAGGCAGTTACCTAGCGAATCCTGTCGAACCCACCAGCGGCCCAGCGCTCGGCGCTGTCGCGCGTCAGCCGAAAGTCGGGCCGCACCTTCACAGTCGCCAGCACATCGCCGAAGGAATCCTCAGCCGTGAGCGTGCCGAAGGGCTCGAATTCATCCGGCGTAATGACGAGCTTCACCATCACAGTGCCGGATTCAGACTCGATACTGACCTGCTTGTTGAGCTGCGCATGCAATTGCTGCTCATGCCGCCGGATAACCTCTGAAGCGGTCTTGACCAGCGTCTGGTGGGCGGTGGCATCCAGCGGCTTGGGATCGACCTTGTTTCGCCCCATGGTCCAGGGCCCGACCAGCGCGGGCTCGGCGCTGCCGTCGCGGATCATTTCTACTGCCCAGCCGTCGCCGTCTTCGTTCTTGATGACGCGGGCGGTCCAGCCCTTGTCGCGCCAGAGGCGGGGTTCGTGGATGGCGGTGAATTCGTGCTCCGGCAGAGCGTCGTCGGTGTGGTGCATCAATCTCGTGGTACGGGTCGGGGAACCCGCGAGGATACTATAGGGGCCGGAGGAGAGGGCAGGCGGTGGCATACCGACACGCGTCAATTCCTCGATGCTCCGGCCCTCACCCCAGCCCTACCCAGGAACCATCGCTAACCCATTGTTTTTGCTGGCACCAGATCAAGGCCAGGTTTCTGCGCGAGCTTGCGTAGCACGCGTTGCTCGGACTGCGCGGTACGGGTCTGGTAGTAGCGCAGACCGTGTTCGACGTAGTCCGAGCCTTTGACCATAGTCTGCCAGAACAAGGCAGCGAGCTTGCGCGCGAGCGCTTTGTTGGCGATGAGGCCGCCGCGGCGGGCCTTGAGGCGGCGATAGAAGCCGCCCAGGGCCTTGTCAACGCTGTTGGCCAGGCTACGGGCCATGGTGCAGAACAGTTGGCCGGTACGGTTGCGGTGGCGCGATTGCTGGGAGCGGCGCTTGCCGCTCTGGTGGGAGCCCGGCGCGAGCCCGGTCCAGGCGGTGAAGTGCTTGGCGGTGGGCCACCGGCTCAGATCGGTGCCGACCTCACCGATCACGAGCAGCAGCGAGTAGTCGGCGAGCCCCGGCAGTTGGGTGGGATCATTGCCGCCACACAGCTGCAGCAGCATGCGGTGCAGGCCGTCGATCTTGGGCGTATGCGTGCCGCCCGGCTTGGCCGGCGAGGCCGGGTCGTCGTCGCGGGGTGGACCGCTTAGTGCGCGTAGCACCTGTTCGATGGCGCGATCGCATTCGCTGATCTGGCTTTGGTAGTGCTGCCAGCTGTGTAAGGCCTGGCGCAGGGCAAACAGGTGTTCGTCCTTCCACATGCCGCGTAGCGATTCCTTGACCCGATCGCCCTTGTGCTTGCGGATTTGTGCGTCGCATAGCGTCAGCAGGTCAGCGGGGTCGCGCCGGCCAGCCAGGATGGCGTCGATGACCTTGAGCCCGCTGACGCCGGTGAGGTCGCTGATGACCGCATGGAACTTGACGTTCATGCGCTCGAGCGCCTTTTGCATGTGCTGCACGTGGCTGGCCGCCATCGTGATGTGATCTTGGCGCAAGCGCAGATAGTCCTGCAGTTGCCGGATTTCGGCCGGGGGCACGAAGCCGGAGTGCAGCAGGCCGTGCGCATGCAGTGTGGCCAGCCACTGGCAGTCGGCCATATCGGTCTTGCGTCCGGGCAGGTTGCGCACCTGCCGGCCATTGACCACCAGGACCGTGATGCCGGCGGCCTCCAGCGCACCGTACAGGCACAGCCAGTACACGCCGGTCGCCTCCATGGCAACTGAGCGCACGCCTTGGTCCCGCAGCCAGTCGATCAGCGTCGACACGTCTTGGGTCATGGTGCCAAAGACCCGCGGCGTGTCACCCGCGATGGACACGTGCAACTTCTCGCTGCCCACGTCGATGCCGGTGGCCCGGTCATCCAATACCGGTAGCGTTTTCATCTGCGGCCTCCTCTTCTTGGGAAGGATCGGCGCCAACGTGCCCGGCAGACACAAAAATGGAAACAAACCTACCCAGCGGGAAGCTAACGACGCTCACCAATCAAGCCCAATGCTGTCTGCCGGAGCCAGTCTCTCCCACGGGCAACAAGAAGTGCACCAGAGGGGACGCGGCCACACTGCGCGTCAAGGCCGAGTATCAACCACTATACGACCGGTTCCTGGGGCAAGCCGGCATGGGCCGCATGCGGGGGACTCTCCCGCAAGCGGGAGAGGGAGCGCGCCATTGGTTTGTCTGGAGTCTGTAGCACTTGCCAGCCGTTGGCGAATGGTGGACAGGTTTAGCCGCGGCCTGCTAGCGCCGGGTGAACATCGACTTCCTGATAATGGCGTGCACGCCCCAGTTGCCATTGACCACCTGCGTGATACCAAAATCCACCGCAACGGAGATCAGCGCGACCGCCTCGTCTTCACTCAGCCCCTTGACCGACATAAGGAAGCGGCGTGTCTTGCGGAAGGCGTCGCGCATGGCGTCGTCTAGGGTGGACTTCAGGTAGATGTGGCTCTGCGCCATCTGGCCCAGTTCAGCCAGGTGGTTCGGCGAGCTGAAGCCATGCAAAATCCATTCGTCGGCGGTTTCCACCAGCGGGTAGCTCAGGTCGGCGAAGGGAGCGTCGCGGTCGATCATGGTGCTCTTGTGCAGGATGAGCTGGAAGTCACCGGTGAGTGAGCATTCGATGGCCGTGCCGCACAGCTCGGAGTCTCCCTGGGAGGCATGGGGATCGCCAATCGACAGCAGGGCGCCCGGCACGGCTACCCTGAGATAGACGCTGGCGCCCCGGGTGACGCGCCAGTTGTCCAGGTTGCCGGCGAAGCTGGAGGGCGGGATGGAGTCGATCAGGCCGTCCTGCGCCGGCGCCACGGCGATGACGCCGAAGTGGGGGCGGACCGGTATCTCGATATCACGCAGCACGTCGTAGTTCTTGACGATGGTGTCGTGGTCGACTGGCACGCCGGGATAGTCGATGGTCGGGTGCAGCACGCCGAACGGATCGCGCTGCGGCGTCCAGCGGAAGTTGTAGACCGCGCGCGCACGGCTGTCGGCACGTTCGCAATCGATCTCGAAGACGGTGACCACTTCGCGCTCGCGCGGCTCGGTCAGCATGTCGCGATAGTGAAAGCCCCACCAGGTCGCGGCGTTGCTGCCGAAGGCCCTGCCGGCAAAGCGCGGGTTGCAGCACGGACGCGGGCGCACGTCGAGGATGCGCACCTCCAGCACATCGCCGGGCATGGCGCCGCGCACCGCGACCGGGCCGGTGCAGATATGCACGCCAAAGCCTTCGCCGGCGCCGCGGCCATAGACCGAGGCGTCGATGGGGCCCGCGCCGCGCCGGTTGACGTTCTTCTGCTCTGCGGTCCAGTGAAAGACGCTTTCTGCGCCGGCGTCGCCTTCGATCATGCGTTCCCGGTCGTCAGAGGCGTGCTGCGTCAGTGTTTCGATGGTGACGGTGTCGCCGGGCATGACCTCGAGCACGGGGGGCAGGTCGTGGCTGAGATAGCCCCAGTGCACGGTCTTGTCCGTGGCCTGCAGCCAGTGGTGTCGGCCTTCCGGGCGGGCGGCATGCGAGCGCGCCTGGGTGATGGGGACGATGGTAGGCGCCGGTTGCAGGCGCGCAGCAGGGACATCGTTCGCGGGCGCGCCAGGACTGGCGGGAGCACGTTTCGCATGGGCCGGAAGCCCGCGGGAGACATTCTGCGGTGGGCGATGCTCGGGCGTGTTCGCCGTCTGCTCACGGTAGGCGCGGGGCGAGAGCCCGAACTGTTCGCGAAACGCGTGGCTGAAGTGCGAAGGGTCGTTGAAGCCCCAGCGATAACAGATGTCGGAGACCGAGAGCTTGTCGTACTGGTGATTCGCCAGGTCGGCCCGGCATCGCTCAAGCCGGCTGGTGCGCAGGTAGGCGGAAAAGCTGCTGCCGGATTTCTCGAAGAGCTTCTGCAGGTAGCGGGCCGACATGCGCTCGTCCGCGGCGATGGCGGCGAGGCTGAGTTCCGGCTCGGCAAGGCGTGCGTCGATGCGGCTGCAGACGCGCGCAAAGACGGCCGCGCGCGAGGGCGTCATGTCCGGCGGTGCGATGGGCTGGCTGTCGGCCAGCGCGGCGTCAAGGCAGGCGGTGATGGTGTTGTCGAAGGGCTGGATGGCCTTGGCGTTTGCGGACACGATGGTGTCGAAGCTGGCCGCCATGGACTGGAGCAGGCGGGCAAACAGTTCCGCCGAGTCGCCGCTCAGTACCAGCGCGGAGCGAGGCAAGGGGGCCGTGATGCGTGCGCTGAGCAATGCCTGGCCGATATGCACGATCAGCATCCGGAAGCTGGTAGCAAGGGCCAGCATGCGGGCGGCGTGTGCCGGCACGCAGACCACCTGCCCCGGCCGCAGCGGTTCACGCAGTTCCGGCGCAGCGAGGTGCGCTTCGCCTTCGGTCAGCATCACCAGCATCAGGCCGCGGCCATCGCCGCTGGTGATGGCCAGCGTCTGGGGGACCGACGCAATGCAGGTCAGCTCGATGCCCGCGGGGGTGGTCCGGGACTGGATCGTGCCGTGCAGGGTGTGATCGGCGCACAGGCTTTCGCAATGCAGGCGTGCGGCGCGGAGTTCGTCACGCCAGGCTGCGCCGCGTCGGTTGCGTGGATAGGCTTCGGTGGAAAAACGCAAAAGGTGCAATTGAACCTCCCTGGCATCACGCTGCAACAGCGAAAACGGGCGGACATTGCTGTCCGCCGCGCATCCAAAGCACTACTTGCGAAGTCCAGGCCATCCGCTAGCCGAACAGCAACTGCCCCCGCATCGCGGCCACCAGTACGAACCCCGCAAACGTGCCAAAGATGGCGAAGATCCCGCCGAGCACGTTCGGGGCCGGTATCGGCGCACGTACCGCAGTGTAGATAACGCCAGTCACCAAGCCAACGGCTGCGGCCTGCAGCTCGGTGCTGCCCAATGCAATTTCGAGCATGTCATTCCCCAATCTCATGAATTGCGCGTGATTCAGCGGCTTTCCGGCGGTCGTCCGAAGGCGATGGTCCTGCGCCACGCGTGCACGATCAGATAGCCGATGTAGGTGAAGAGGATGGCGCAGATCCCGCCGGTGACGTTTGGCGCGGGGATCGGCAGGTTCAGCCAGGAATACAGGGTGCCGGTGACCAGGCCGACGATCAGTGCAACCAGCTCGTTGCGTCCTATGTAGACGTATTGCATGTGGTTCTCTCCCTTGGTGTTGCGTTGATGGCTCAGCCCTTGTCCTTGGGCGGAAAGATCGAACGCGGCATGGTGCAATGGATGCCCTGGGTGCCATCGACGACCTGCGTCACGCCGAAGTCAGCCGAGACGCTCATGAGCGAATAGGCATCGTCGCGCGAGAGTCCCTGTTGCTCGGTCAGCAGGTGGATCATGTCGCGGGCCGCGTTCTTGCCGGCTTCATCCAGGTCCTCGTGGAAGCCATGGACGACCCAGCAATCCGGCGTTTCCAGCAGCGGCGACGGGAAGTGGAAATCCTTGCGCAGGACCACCTGGAACAGGACGTTCAATGAGGCCTCGATGGCGGTGCCGCTGACTTCGCCGTCGCCTTGCGAGATATGCGGGTCGCCGATCGAGAACAGCGCGCCGTCGACCTGGACCGGGTAGTACATGGTGGCGCCCGCGCCGATGCGCCAGTTGTCGATATTGCCGCCATGCAGGCCGGGCTCGACGGTGGTGACGCGACCGCGCGCGTCGGGCGCGACGCCAGCGGTGCCCAGGTGCGGGCGCACGGGAACGCGTACGCCGGCCAGCGCGGGCTGCCGGCAGCATTCCCGGTCATCCACGAGCTTGCCGGGGATGGTCATCTTGCCGGGGTAGTCGAAGGCGTACAGGGCATGCGCGGTGTTGGAGCGCTGGTCCAGCTCATAGATGGTGACCCGCTCCTTCTCGAACTCTTTGTACAGCTGGCCCCAGTGGGCCGCGGCATTCGCCCCGAAACGGAAGCGCGGAATCATCTGCAGGTAGCGCACCTCCAGCACGTCGCCGGGCTTGGCGTCTTCGACATAGATGGGGCCGGTCATGATGTGCACGCCGGGGTTGCGGTCGTCGTGGGGAATCGCCCGGAAGATCTCGCGAATGGCGTCATCCATCATCAGGTCGGGGGCATCGCCGGCATGGTGGGTCACCGCTTCGGCGCGAATGAGGTCGCCGCTTTTCACGGTCAGGGCGGGCGCCTTGGCGGCATCGAAGTAGCCCCAGTGGACGGTCTCGGGGCGGGCGGGCAGGTCGTGCAGCATGTTGTCTCCATTGTTTTTTGCAGCCGTATCCGCAGCCGTTCACCCGGTGAGCGGCTGGATTGATTGAGGTAATCAGGGACACTGGCTATGCGTGATGCTCATGAACCGCCGCGATTGAGAACGGCGGTTCGTGGCCAGGCAGGGTATGCCTGGTACCGCACGGCAGTCCTTCACGCGCCGCGCGGTGAGTCAATACTAGGAAGAGGGCGTTGCGGGGGAGTAGGGCGATTCACCCCAAACTCTTGTGTTGCTGCGTACTAAGGTAAACCCTCTCAGGCGACAGCCTCAGTTCATTGCGCCTCGGGCCATTTCCCCTTGCGGGGAAAGCGCATATCGAACTCGGTGAACACGTGTTCCTCGGAGCGGCAGCTGATGCTTGCCCCCCAGCTGTTCAGCACCTTCTGGCAAAACGCCAGTCCGATGCCGGTGCCGCGATGCGCCGGGTAAGAGAAGAAGGGCTGGAACATCCGGGCCAGCACTTGCGGCGGCACGCCCGTGGCGGTGTCGCGGAACACCACATGGACGGCGTCGGGCCGGACCTCGCAGCGGATATGGATGGTGCCCTTGCCGGCCCGCTTGGTCGCTTCCAGCGCGTTCTTCAGCAAGTTGGTCGTGACCAGCCCGAACAACTGGGCGTTGCCCATCACATAAGCGGGGCCAGGCAGGTCGACGGTGACCAGTTCCAGGTCGCTCTGCTCGAACGGAAACCGGCCGACAGCGTCGCGGATCACACCGCCCAGTTCGAACAGCTCCTGCGTGGCGTTGTCCGGGTTCTTGGAGTTGGCGACCAGCAGTTCAATGCTGTTGCTGATATGGGCCAGGTCTGACTCCATCCGGGCCACGGCCTGCATCAGACCGTCGCGCAGCGGCGTGTCCTGGTCCAGGGCGGCCGGCAGCCGTGCCTTGAGGCCCCTGGCAGTCATGGCCAGGCTGGTCAGCGGCGTGCGCAGTTCGTGCGCGACGGTGGCCAGCGCGGCGGCCATCCCGCGCCGTTTCTGTTCGGCCAGCAGCTGGCGGTCCATCTTGATCACCACCAGCACCGCGATGACAAAGCCGATCACCGGCAACTGCAGCAGTACCGGCTCCCACGGGATTCCGCCCATGGAGTTGCCCGCCAGCACGAACAGCGCGATGGCTGCGGCGGCCCCTGAGAACAAGGCAATGGTCGCGAACGCGGTGTTGAAGTGATACAGGATCACCACCGCGATGATGACCGATTCGGCCCACACCATGGAGCCGCCATTCTCCAGGTAGAAGAAGATGAAGGCGAACGGCAGGCCTACGGTAATGGCAAAGAGCGCATAGGGTGGCAGCCAGCGCCGGTCCGAGAAGGCGGAGGCGAACAGCAGCGGCACGAACAGCGCGGTGCAGACCAGGCGCAGCCAGAGGTTTTCATAGGGCTGCGGGAAGATGTAGGACCAGATCACGTAGTACAGCGGGTGACCGATCACGCCCAGCGCGCCCACCATCTGGATCCGGCGTAGCCGGATGACGCTCTCCTCGTCCAGCAGGGTGGCCCGCGCGGCGGTCTCGAACACGGTCTGCCACGCATGGCGGGCGACGCCGGCAAGTGAGGTGCGGCCGTCTTCCGCTTGCGCTACCTTTGCATCCATCTCCAGGACTACTCCTCGCGGGAACCTGCCAGCGGCCCGCTTGTGGGATTTTGAGACTTGCGCCGGGCCCGGCGCGTCGAGGACCACTCATCCAGCCGGACTTCGTCGCGGATGCTGGCGAGCACGCTGACCAGGCGGTCGATTTCATTGGCGGCAAGTTTCGCATGCAGCGTAAGTCGCATCAATGCCCGATTCTTCGGTGTTGCTGGCGCACAGAATACCGCGCCGAAGATCCCGCGGCTCTGCAACGCATCGCGCAGCACCTTGACTTGCGGCTCGGTTCCCGCCTCCAGGCCGATGATCTGCTCGGAGCCTTCGCCGATGTTGTAGCCCAGTTCGGCAATCGCAGCCCGGGTGTCGCGGGTGATGGCGTGCAGGCGCGCACGGCGCTCATCCGCCGTGGCGACGAAATCCGTCACGGCATCGAACCACGCAACCTCATGGCGCAGCAGCCCGGAACTGAAAATGGCCGGCCGGGACTCAACCGCGAAGAAGTCCTTGAAATCGGTCGAACACGCAACATAGCCGGCGCGGCCGGCGAACGCCTTGGCCAGCGAGGCCGTGCGGAAGTGTACGCGCTCAGACAGCCCGAGCGCGCGCACCAGGCCGCCGCCAGACGGCCCATGGGTGCCGAGCGAGTGCGACTCGTCCACCACCAGCACGCAGCCCGACGCCTCTGCCAGTTCCACATAGTCCTCCAGCGGCGCCACGCTGCCCGTGGTGCTGTAGACCGAGTCCACCATGATCACTCCCGGCCCGAAGCGCTCAAGCTGGCGGCGCACGTGCTCGCAATCGTTGTGGCGCACCGGCACGGCCTGCGCGCCCGCGGCGATGATGCCCTCCCACAAGGAGGCATGCCCGTTCATGTCGATATAGACCGGAATGCCGGGGCCGGCAATGCACTGCACCAGGCCGACGTTGGCGGCCCAGCCGGACTGGGCGATCAGCCCGTCCTCGGCCTGCATCAGGTCTGCGATCTTGCGCTCGACCCGCCGCTGAGGGGTGTCGCCGTGCTGGAACACGGACGACATCAGCAACTCCGGCTCTTCATTGAGGAAGGCCCGCGCCTGCGCCTGTACCAGCGAGGATTCGCCAAGCAGGCAGAGATAGTCGTTGCTGCTCAGGTGCAACGCATCGGGCCCGGGCGTGCGTCCGTGAAGCAAATGATCGCCGCCCCAGAGCTTGCCCATCCGCTCGTCGAAATGTTGTGCCATCCGCGCCGTGATCCATGGCGGCAGCGTGGGGGCTTTGGCGCGGGAGGCGTGGCGCATCGAGTGCGGAGGCTCGGCTTCGGAGAACATCGGCTTTCCTTCTACAGGTCGGGTAATAGTGAGATCGGTGGCAAGGCTCTGCATGGCGGGGGCGGCAACAGATGCCGTCCGCGCGCGAGGCGGCCGCACCCAGTCCTTCCGGCGAGGTGCCATTGCTGACAAGTCGGGAGAGTCCTGTTGACGTAGCGACCACTGTGCCAGCCTTAATCAGCGATTGTGACCGGACTTCCACCAATCCAACGTCTGTTTGGAGTGGGGGTGCCGGGTTGAGACAGCCGCGTCGTGGCCACATCCTTCGCTAGTCGATTGGCCGATTTCTCACTAAAAAATGCCTTTACCATCACTTATGTGATGCTTGCGCTACCTGTTGCGCCGATCCTTGAGCCCCGGACCGGGCGTGGCTTGCGCTTGGCGGGACCTAGTCAGGCCCGGGACTGCCGAATGCTCATCATCAGTCTTGGTGAAGAACGCCCTTTTTGCACGCCCTGTTTCCAGGCAGGCGGCTGCGGCAGCGCGCCATAGCCAGGAATCGGGGCAACATGGGATTTGGCACCGAGGGCGGGAAACAAGGGGCTGCCTGGTACGCAGGTTGCGGCCGGCGGCGCTCGCCGCCAGCGTGGGGTGTCTGGCGGCGTGTGGGGGAGGGGGTGGCGGTGGCTTTGGAGAGGGGGGCGCTGCCCATGGCGCTTCCAGGCTGGTGCCTTTGGCGTTCAGGTACAGGGCAGCAGCGTGCTGCGCGTGTTCACCTACGCGCCGGGCCTGCCGGTGCCGGCGCGCTCGGCGGCGCTTGTGTCGGGGGCGTCTTACGCCTGGCCTGCTTTGTCGGTCTGGTACTCGGACTTCTCATAGTCGAAGGTGCCTTTGCGCGAGGCGCCATGCGCTAGCGCATGGCACCCATGCTATCGGCATGAACTCAAGCCGCGCTACCACCAACCAGCGCCGCCCCCCGCGCCTCCATCGTCCTGCGCGCAATATTGAGCTGGTGGATCTGCGTCGTGCCCTCATACAGCCGGAACAGCCGCACATCGCGATAGAAGCGCTCGGCCACGGTGCGCGCCATATACCCGCTGCCGCCGAATACCTGCACCGCGCGGTCGGCCACGCGGCCGGCCATCTCAGAGGCGAACAGCTTGCACATCGACGCCTCCATGGTCACGTCCTCGCCGGCGTCGCGCTTGCGCGCGGTGTCGAGCACCAGCGCGCGGGCGGCGTGCAGTTCCGTATTGCTGTCGGCAATCATCTGCTGCACCAGCTGGTAGTCCGCGATCGGCTTGCCGAACTGCCGGCGCTGCGCCGCGTAGCGGACCATCTCGTCGACCAGCCGGATGGCGGGCCCCACGCACAAACCGGCCAGGTTGATGCGCTGCTTGTTCAGCGCCTTCATCGCTGTCTTGAAGCCGACATTGGGTTTGCCGCCGACGATGGCGCTGGCCGTTACGCGGCAGTCCTTCAGGTAGACATCGCCGACCGGCGAGCCGTGCTGTCCCATCTTGCGTTCCGGTTCGCTGGTGCTGAGGCCGGGGGTGCCGCGCTCGATCAGGAAGGCGCTGATGCCATGGGCGCCCGGCGTATCGGGATCGGTGCGGGCGAACACGGTGAACAGGTCCGCGATCGGGGCATTGGTGATAAAGCACTTGCTGCCGTTCAGCACGTAGTGATCGCCGTCCTGGCGTGCGGTGGTTTGCAGCGACGTCGCATCGGAGCCGGCTTCGGGCTCGGTCAGCGCAAAGCAGCCGGTCACCTTGCCGGAGGCCAGTTGCGGCAGATAGCGCTGTCGCTGTGCTTCGGTGCCGTCGGCCACCAGCGATTCGGAGGCGATGCCGGTATTGCCGCCGAAGCGGGCACGGAACACGGTGGCGGCCTGCGAGACCTCGATGTTCACCAGCGCCAGTTCCTCGGTGGTCAGCCCTGCGCCGCCGTACGCTTCGGGGATGCTGTGGCCGAACAGGCCGAGGCGGCGCATCTGCTCGACCACGGGCTCGGGTATCACGTCGGTGCGATCGATCTCCGCCTCGAGGGGAATGCAGGTTTCGAGCACGAAGCGGCGGATATCGGCCAGCAGCGCTTGCTGGCGGGCGGAGTCGCGGATCATGGAAGGTTTCCGGTTGATTGAGTGAGCGTGGGCGTGTGCGGCTACTGTGCCGTGATGCCGGCGGTCTTCAGCACGCCGGTCCACTTTTTGGTTTCGGTATCCAGGAAGCGGTCGAACACGGCGGTGGATTGCGGTGCCAGGTCCATGCCGAGTTCGACCAGGCGGCGTGCAGTGGCGGGGTCGGACGTTGCCTGCGCGGCGGCCTCGGCCAGCTTGCGCACCACCGCGTCCGGCGTGCCCTGCGGCGCGACCAGGCCGAACCACCCGCCCACTTCATAGCCGGGCAGGCGCGCGGCCTCGGCCACGGTTGGCACGTCGGGCATCACGGCTGAGCGCTTTGCCGAGGTCACCGCCAGCGCGCGCAGCTTGCCGCTTTGCACCTGCTGGCGGGCAATGGCCGAGGTCAGCGCCATCATCGAGACGCGCGCGCCCAGCAGGTCGCTCATGGCCTCGGGCTGGCCCTTGTAGGGCACATGGGTGAGCTTCACGTGCGTCATCTGCGCCAGCAGTTCCGCCGAGAGATGGTTCGAGGTGCCGACGCCCGCGCTGGCGTAGGTCAGCGTGCCGGGCTGGCTGCGCGCGGCGTCGAGCAATTCAGGCAGCGTGCGCAGCGGCGACGCGGCCGGCACCACGATCACGTTGGGTACGGCACCAATGCCCGCCACCGCGCGGAAGTCTTTGCCACCCTTGCCCTGGATCGACGGGTTCAGCAGCGGCCCGACCACATAGCTGGGGCTGACCGCCAGCAGCGTATAGCCGTCGGCAGGCGACCGGGCGACGAAGTCCGCGCCGATGGCGCCGCCGGCGCCGGTCTTGTTCTCGACGATGACGGGCTGCTTCAGCACCCGCGCCATGTTCTCCGCGGTGATGCGGGTGACGGAGTCGACCACGCCGCCCGCCGAGAACGGCACGATGATCCGTATCGGGCGGTCCGGGAAGCGCGCCGCATTGTCAGGGGCGGCCAGCGCTGGCAGCGGCATCAGCGCGGCGCAGGCCAGCATGCCGGCAGCGAGCCGGCGCAATGGTTGGATGGCATCCATCTTGTCTCCTTGGGTTGCCTGCGCCGGGGGATTTCCCGCGGCGCGTTTTCATGCGGGCCTCTGGCGGGCCGCTTGTCATTGCCGGCGACATCACCGGCAGACTGCATTGCTGCGTCCTGTCGGCTAGCGCGCGCAGCTCAGTTCGATCTGCCGCACCGCCTCGCGCAGCCTCGGCGCCACCTCGCGCTCCAGCATGTTGTCGCGATTGCGCGATGCGGCGATGGTGCAGTTCAGCGCGAACGGGTCTTCGTGCAGCGACTGGCGCACGGGTGCCGCGATCGCGTGGATCTCTGGCCGCCACTCGCCGCGGCTCAGGCAGTAGCCGTGGGCGCGGAAGTGCTTCTGGTCGTCCGCCCACATCTGGCGCTCAACGTTGAAGCGCTCCGGATCGTCCACGCGCAGCCGGTTCAGCAGTGCCGTGCGCTCGTCTGCGCTGCAGGCCAGCAAGACCGCGCGGCCGATCGCGCTGGCCAGCAGCGGCCGGGTGCTGCCGATGTCCGGCTGGTAGAGGTTGCCCGGATCCAGCCGGCAACTGTCCACGTACACCACCGACAGCCGCTCGCGCATGCCCAGGTTCACCGTGCAGCCGGTTTCCCGCGCAATGGCCTCCATATAAGGCCGCGCCACCTGGCGGATCGCCAGCCCGGCCAGCATCGGGTAGGCCAGCGCCAGCACCCCGGCGCCCAGCCGGTACTTCTGGTTGCCGGGCACGCGGCTCAGGAAGCCGAGCAGCCCCAGCGTGTAGGTCAGCCGCGACACCGTCGCCTTGGGCAGCCCCGTGCGCGCCACGATGTCCTGGTTGCCCAGCACCGGGCTGGACGGCGTGAAGGCGCGCAGGACCTCCAGCCCGCGCGCCAGGTTGGTGGCGAACTGGCGGTCGGTGGCCAGTGCGTCCTCGCTGGCCAGGCCTGGCAGGGGCAGGTGTTCCGGGTTGCGGTCCATGCTGTGCGGTGGTTGCTTGGGTTCCATGCTGGGATCCGGGGATGGGGGCGTCAATGTTGTAGCACGACCGTTCCGCACAGCGAAACCGTACTTGCATCCGAGCCAGCCGCCTGCCACCTTGCAGCAGACGCCAATGCCGCCGGAGGCCCGCCATGCAAGACCAGGAACACGCTGTATCGCCAGACGCACACTGCACGGGCCCGCTGGGCGGACTGCGCATCCTCGACATGGCCACCGTGGTGGCCGGCCCGTTTTCCGCCACGCTGTGTGCCGACATGGGCGCGGACGTGGTCAAGCTGGAGCTGCCCGACGGCAGCGATCCGCTGCGCGGGCTGGAGCCGGTTACCGAGGACCACGCCCTGTACTGGAAGGTGACCAACCGCGGCAAGCGCGGCATCTCGCTAGACGTGCGCACGCCGCGCGGCCGCGAGATCTTCCTGCGCTTGCTGCCTCAGTTCGATGTGCTGGTCGAGAACTTCCGCACCGGTACGCTGGCGCGGTGGGGGCTGGATCTCGACACCCTGCATGCGGCCAACCCGAAGCTGATCGTGCTGCGGCTGACCGGCTTCGGCCAGACCGGGCCCGATGCGGCGCGGCCGGGTTTTGCCCGCATCTTTGAAGCCAGGAGCGGCCTTACCAACCTGGCGGGCACCGCGCAGAGCGGGCCGATGCATATGAACTACCCGGTGGGGGACATGATCGCCGGCCTGTTCGGCGCCTTTGCGATTGCCACTGCGGCGGCAGAGCAGCGCGCCAGGCCCGGCCAGCGCGGCCGCGAGATCGACCTGGCCGCCACCGAGGCGCTGTTCCGCCTGCTGGACCCGCTGGCCATCGAGTATGAACAGCTGGGACATGTGCGCCAGCGCGCCGGCAACCGCACCACCTATGCTGCGCCGTCCAACATGTACCGCACCGCGGACGAGATCTGGGTCACGGTAGTGGCCTCCTCCGACGCCACCTTCCGCCGGCTGGCCGAGGCCATCGGCGCGCCGCAACTGGCGCAGGCGCCGGAATATGCCACCAACGCCGGCCGCGTGCGCAATATCGAAGCGCTGGACGGCAGCATTGCCGAGTGGTTTGCCGCGCAGCCCTATGCCGCCGTGGCGGCCCGGCTGGAGCAGTGCCAGGTGCCATTCAGCAAGGTATTCAGCATCGCCGATATCGTCGACGACCCGCAGATGGCGGCGCGCCAGGCCATCGTGCGGCTGCCCGATCCGGACCTGGGCTCGGTGCCGGCGCCATGCGTGGTGCCGCGCTTCTCGGGCTATGCGCCGCCGTCACCGCGTACCGGGCCGGATGTGGGTGAACACAATGCCGAGGTCTATGGGCAGCTTGGGATCGGGGATGAAGAGTTGGCCCGGCTGCGGGCAGAGGGCGTGGTCTGACACACCGGGCGCGGGGCTACGCTGTCCGCGCTAGCCCCGGCGCCTATATCGGCATCGGCGCCGGCGAGAGCGCGGACGATCCGCCGCTGCACAATCCCTACTACGACTTCAACGACCGGATCTTGCCGCTGGGCGCGGCGTATTGGGTGGCGCTGGTCGCGCAGCAATTGCCGGCCAGATGACCCGCGCCCGTCAGGGCATGCGGGCCGCTTGCGCGAACACATTCAGGAACCCCAGCGCGGGTTGCGCGCTGGCTTGCGCTTCGATGCTGGCAGCAAGCACCGGCGCCGGCAGCCAGGGATAGGGCAGTGCCGCCTGCAAGGCCGCCAGCGTGACCGCGCCGGGATCGGCGACCGTGTCGATCCGTTCGATATGGATATGCAGGCTGGCGATACGGTACGTGCCGTCATCGCCGGCGGCAAAGCCCCAGCGGTAATAGCCCTTGCCGACGCGCAAGGCGCTGGCCGCGGTTTCCCGCATCACCACCAGCCAGGGGATCGTCATGGCGTTGCCGTCCAGCGCCGCGCCAACGTCGCCGATGTAGTAGGTCCGGCAGCGGTCGAACGTCTTGGCAAACTCGCTGACCAGCGTCGCAGCAATGGCATCCGCGCCTTCTGCCCTCGGCGGAAAGCTGATGGAGTCGGTATCGATCGAGAAGGTCAGCGACGCATCCGGAGCGAAGGCTTCGTGGATCAGCGTCGGACGATTGTTGTCCTTGGCCTCGACGTATTGGGCCAGCCGGGCTTTGGCGGTGGCGAGCGGGATTGTGTTCATGCTGGACTCAAGGGTATGGGTTGAAAGGCGGGGGGGGCGCTGAGGTGTTGCGGCGAGTTTGTTAGAATTTGGCACAAAGCTTGTATCAAAAGCTAAGTGGACATACCGCCGATGGCAACGACTCCTGCAAACAAGAACCTGACCGTAACGCATCCGGCGTGCCTGGTCGACGGCTCGGACCGTGAGTTCCGGCACCTGGTGAATGGCCTGCTGCCATTTGCCGCGCGCCTGCTGTCCGTGCGCGACGGCTTTGGCGGCCTGATCGGCCTGACAGGGGTCCAGTACTCGCTGATCCGCTCGATCCTGCACCTGTCGCAGCAAGGCGAGGTGACGGTCAACCAGCTCGCCGACCATCTGCACCTGAGCGGCCCGTTCATCACCATCGAGACCGGCAAGCTCAAGAAGCTGGGGCTGATCGACAAGAAGGCCCATCCCGAAGACAAGCGCAAGATGCGACTCACCATCACCGCCGCCGGGACGCGTCTGCTCAATGAACTGCTGCCCGTGCAGCAGCAGATCAACGACGTATTGTTCGACGGCGTTTCCCGCACCGAATTCAAGGTGCTGTGCTCGGTGGTCGACCGGCTGGTCGCCAACGGCGATCGCGCCGCGCTGGATCTCGAACACCTGCAGGCGCGCCGGCAGAAAGTCTAGTGCGCGGCCCACTGCACCGTGCCGACATCGATGCCTTCCTGGTGCATCTCCCATAGCGGGCTCAGTTCACGCAGGCGGGTAACGGTCTCGCTGACCTGCCGGATGACTTCGTCCACCTCTGCCTCGGTGGTGTAGCGCCCCAGCGTAAAGCGGATCGAGCTATGCGCCAGCTCGTCGCTGCGGCCCAGCGCCCGCAGCACGAACGAGGGCTCCAGCGAGGCCGAGGTGCAGGCCGAGCCCGACGACACCGCCACGTCCTTGATGCCCATGATCAGCGATTCGCCTTCGACATAGTTGAAGCTGATGTTCAGGTTGTGCGGGATACGGTGCGCCAGGCTGCCGTTGACGTAGACCTCGTCCAGCCGCGACAGCCCCGCCAGCAGCCGGTCGCGCAACGCGCCCACGCGGCGCGCTTCCTCCGCAAGTTCCAGCTTTGCCAGCCTGAAGGCCTCGCCCATGCCCACGATCTGGTGCGTCGGCAGGGTGCCTGAGCGCATGCCGCGCTCATGCCCGCCGCCGTGGATCTGCGCCTCGATGCGGATGCGCGGCTTGCGCCGCACGTAGAGCGCGCCGACGCCCTTGGGGCCATAGACCTTGTGCGCCGTCACGGTGAGCAGGTCGATCTTCAGCGCTTCCAGGTCGATGGCGATCTTGCCGGCGGCCTGCACCGCATCGCAATGGAACACCACGCCCGCAGCGCGGCAGAGCTCGCCGATCTGCGCGACTGGCTGGATCACGCCGATCTCATTGTTGACCATCATCACCGACACCAGGATGGTGTCCGGCCGCATGGCCGCGCGCAGCGCGTCAAGGTCGACCAGGCCGTCGGTGCCGACGTCGAGATAGGTCACCTCGAAGCCCTGCCGTTCCAGCTCGCGGCAGGTATCGAGCACGGCCTTGTGCTCGGTTTTGACGGTGATGATGTGGTTGCCCTTGCCGCGATAGAAATGCGCCGCGCCCTTGATCGCCAGGTTGTTGCCCTCGGTGGCGCCGGAGGTCCAGATGATCTCGCGCGGGTCCGCATTCAGCAGCGCCGCCACATGCGCGCGCGCGGCCTCGACCGCCTCTTCCGCCTGCCAGCCGTAGTAATGGCTGCGCGATGCGGGGTTGCCGAACTGCTGGTGCAGGTAGGGAACCATCTTCTCGACGACCTGGGGGGCGACCGGTGTCGTCGCGCTGTAGTCCATGTAGATCGGAAGGGTCTTCGGCTCGGATTGCATAGCGCTCATTCCTGGAGGCGGATGTGGGGACGACCGTGGGCAAAGCGTACCCGGTGGTCAAGGAAAGTGGGGCCGAGTCTAGCACCGGGTAGCGGCCGTTCGCGGCGGTGCCATGCTGCCGGTAGGGTTGCTTGACGCGCGGACAGCTGCAATTCCGGCCGCGTGGCGATACCTGTCCGCTAGCCGGAAAACCTTGTCCGGCAACGGTTTCCGGACTTCATTGAGTCTCCTCGGGAGGCTGTCCGGCTCCGCACTCTAGGGTTTCCACCAACTTGAATGGCGTTGTTTTATAGCATTCAATAAAACCTAAGTTACAAAGGTAAATAAACAAAATAACCGGTTGGATGAGAACACTTGTGTAGGAGTCGTGATGGCTGAGTCATCTGTTGGTCAGGGCGTCAAAGCGGACGCCGAAGCGGACGCAGAAGCGCACCGCCGCTTCAGGAATGCGTTGGCGATGTTTGCAACAGGCGTTGCCGTGATTACCGCGCCGCGCGAAGAAGGGCTGCCGGTCGGCATCACGGTGGCGTCGTTCAACTCGGTATCGCTGGACCCGCCGCTGGTGCTGTTCTCGGTGGACCGCCGCTGCCTGAGCCTGGGCGACCTGCGCAGCGCGCGGCGCTATGCCGTCAACGTGCTGGCCGAGGCGCAGCAGGATATCTCGAACCGCTTCGCCAGGGCCAATTCCGGCAAGTGGGAAGGCATCGGTTTCAGCAAGCGCAACGAGGACAGCCACGTGCTGCTGCCGGACGCGCTGGCCACCTTCGAGTGCGAGCCCTATGCC
Organism: Cupriavidus sp. FW305-F7; assembly: GCF_058782875.1. NCBI lineage: Bacteria > Pseudomonadati > Pseudomonadota > Betaproteobacteria > Burkholderiales > Burkholderiaceae > Cupriavidus > Cupriavidus sp. FW305-F7. The sequence goes on from NZ_JBYSYC010000025.1 coordinate 19,115, forward strand.
ATGCACGACGGCGGCGACCACGTGATCTTTATCGGGCGGGTGGTCCGTCACCAGGCCCGCCAGGACGGCCGGCCCCTCATCTTCTTTGGCGGCAAGTACCGGGCACTGGAAGACAGCCCGGCCGCCGCCTGAATCCACAAGAACAGACAGTCAGCACAGGAGAACGACATGATCAAGACCGGTAATCAGCACATTGTCATGCTGCGCGATGGGCGTGAGGTGTACCTGGACGGCAAGCGGGTGACGGATGTCACCAGCCACCCGGCCTTCCGCAACTCGATCCGCAGCTACGCCAACCTCTACGACTTCCAGGCGCAGCCCGGCAATGTCGACAAGATGACCTTCCAGCCAGCGGGCACCGACCGGCGCGTCAGCCGGATCTGGGAGCTGCCGACCAGCTACAACGAGCTGGTCGAACGCCGCCAGATGCTGGAAGCCTGGACCGAGCTGCACTACGGCTTCATGGGCCGCTCGCCCGACCACGTGGCCTCTTGCATCTCGGGCATGTACATGGGCATCGATGTCTTCGAGCAGGCCGATCCGGCACGTGCCGGCGCGCTGCGCGACTACTACCGCTATGCCCGCGACAATGACCTGTTCCTCACCTATGTGATCGTCAACCCGCAGGCCAACCAGTCCAAGTCCGCGCACGAGCAGGAAGACAAGTACCTGGCCGTGGGCATCGTCGACCAGGACGCGGAAGGCATCACCGTGCGCGGCGCCAAGATGCTGGCCACCAGCGGCATCATGGCCAACGAGGTCTTCTGCAGCTGCATCCAGCCGCTGCGCGAGGGCGACGAGATGTATGCGCTGTCCTTCGCGGTGCCGATGAACACCAAGGGGCTGAAGGTGATGTCGCGCAAGTCGTATGAAGCTAATGCCACCTCGGTGTTCGACAACCCGCTGGCCAGCCGCTTTGACGAGAACGACGCGGTGCTCTATTTCGACGACGTCAAGGTGCCGTGGGAGCGCATCTTCGTCGCGGGCGACGTGGGCTTGTGCGCCAGGCAATTCCACGCCACGCCGGCGCACGTCTACCAGAACTACCAGTGCCAGGTGCGGCTGATGGTGAAGCTGCGCTTCCTGGTGGGCCTGGCGCACCGCATCACCGAGATCAACGGCACCAGCAGCTTCCCGCAGGTCAGGGAAATGCTGGGCCAGCTGGCCGCAGAGGCGGGCATGGTCGAGGCCTGGGTCTACGGGATGGAAGCCAAGGGCCAGGTCGGCAAGCACGGCTACTTCGTGCCGGACCGCAGCATGCTGTACGGCTCGCAGGTGGTGACCCAGCAGCTCTACGGCAAGGTGCTGGCCACGCTGCGCGAGCTGGCCGGCGGCGGCATGATCATGCTGCCGTCGAGCATCGAGGATTTCGCCAATCCGTCCCTCGCCGGGATCATCGCCAAGACGCAGAAGTCGCCGGTGTGCAGCCCGGAAGAGCGCGTCAAGTTCTTCAAACTCGCCTGGGACGCGGTCGGCTCCGAGTTTGCGTCGCGCCACAACCAGTACGAGATGTTCTATGCCGGCGCCACCTTCGTCACCAAGGGCCATGCCTATCGCACCTACGACTGGCAGAACGCATCCGGCCTGGTCGACAACATGCTCGGCAGCTATTCCCTCGAAAGCGAACTGGCCAAGCTGCCGCAGGCCGCCTGACTTCCCGCACCTTTCCCAATTCCCGCATCGAACACGGAGATCGACATGGCAATCACCAAACTTCACGACGAGTTCCACACCCTGGACCTGGAGTCCGGCTGGGAGGTCCCCCACGGCTATCCGTCGGGCATCCAGCAGAAGATCCTGTCCGGCTCGCTGGACGAGAACGGCCGCAGCGGCAGCCGTACGCGCCTGCTGCGCTTCCAGCCCGGCGTGTTCACCACCTCGCCCTTCGTGCATGAGTACTGGGAAGAGGTCTACCTGCTCAGCGGCGACCTGACTGTCGGCAACGACGCCAATGGCAAGGGCGGCGAAGCCTTCGTCCCCAACACCTACGCCTGCCGCCCGCCCGGCGCCTTCCACGGCCCGTTCAAGTCCGACGGCGGCTGCATGCTGCTGGAGATCCACTACTACGACCCGGCCTGATCATGGAAGCGACCATCGCAACCGCGCAGCGCCAGCTTGCCGCGGGCAGTGCCAACGCGCTGTCCTTGCTGGCGTCATGCGTCGAACGTATCTGCAATCCCGGCAGCGAAGGCGCTCGCGTATTCCCGCATGGCGTGAGCATGGCGGCGCGCAAGCAGGCCCAGGCCAGCGACATGCTGCGCGAGCAAGGCGTGGTCGGGCCGCTGGCGGGCGTGCCGGTATCCGTCAAGGACCTGTTCGACGTGCAGGGCGACGTGACCCGCGCCGGCGCACGTGTGCTGCCGGAGCGTGCGGCCAGTGCCGACGCGCCGGCCATCGCGCGCTTGCGTGCGGCGGGGGCGGTGTTTGTCGGACGCACCAATATGACCGAGTTCGCCTACTCGGGCGTCGGCATCAATCCGCACTACGGCACCCCACGCAATCCCTACGACCGGCAAGCCGGCCGCATTCCGGGCGGCTCGTCGTCAGGCGCTGCGGTGTCGGTGACCGACGGCATGGCCCTGGCGGCGATCGGCTCGGACACCGGCGGTTCGTGCCGGATCCCGGCGGCATTGTGCGGCATCGCTGGCTTCAAGCCCACGGCGCGGCGCGTGCCGCTGCAGGGCACGGTGCCGCTGTCGCCCAGCTATGACTCGGTGGGCTGCCTGGCCAACACCGTGGCGTGCTGCGCCGCCATTGATGCCGTGATGGCAGGCGAGGCGCCGCCCGCGGGGCCGGCGCCGCTGGCCGGGCTGCGCCTGGCGGTGCCCAGCGGGCTGGTGCTGGAAGGCATGTCGGACGAGGTGGCCGAGGTCTTCAGCCGCACGCTGCGCCGGCTGTCCGCGGCGGGCGCGCTGCTGCAGGACGTGAGCTTCGACAGCTGGGACCAGCTGGCCGGCATCGGCGCGAACGGCGGCCTGGTCGCAGCGGAAGCCAGTGCCTGGCACGGCAGCTTGCTGGCTGAGCAGGCCGATCGCTATGACCCGCGCGTGCTGTCGCGCATCCGGCTGGCTGACGGGCAGCGTGCCGCCGACTACCTGCGCATGCTGCAGCGCAGGGGCGAGCTGTGCCGGCAGGCCGATGCCGAGCTGGCGGGCTTCGACGCCGTGGTCCTGCCCACCGTGCCGGTCGTGGCGCCGCGCATCGCGAACCTGGACGACGACGAAGCCTTCTTCAGCACCAACCGGCTGCTGCTGCGCAACCCGGCCATCGCCAACATGCTCGACCTGTGCGCGCTGTCGGTCCCGTGCCATCGCCTGGGCGACGCACCGGTGGGACTGATGCTGTTCGGGCGCCACCTGTCCGACCGCAGGCTGCTGGCCATCGGCATGGGCATCGAGGCGGCATTGAGGCACGAGCGGGGCTGAGCCCCCGCAGCACTACAGAAGTACCCATAACTACAGTGGAGACAACAATGCCTGATATCCGTACCGGCGCCGCCGTACTGGCCTGCGCCACCCTGTTCGCGGCGACTGCTTCCGCAGTCGACCCGGCCCCCATCAGCGACGGCGTGGTCAAGATCGGTGTGCTGACCGACATGTCGTCGATCTTCTCCGACATCGGCGGCAAGGGCTCGGTGGTGGCCGCGCAGATGGCCGTGGACGATTTCGGCGGCAAGGTGCTGGGCGCCCCCATCCAGGTGGTCAGCGCCGACCATCAGAACAAGACCGACGTCGCCGCCACGCTGGCGCGCGGCTGGCTCGACAACCAGAAGGTCGACGTGATCCAGGACGCGCTGCCGTCCTCGGTCGCGCTGGCCGTGTCCAACCTGGGAAAGCTCAAGCACAAGATCGTCATCGCCAGCGGTGCCGGCACCACGCGCCTGAGCAATGAAGACTGCTCGCCCTACACCATCCAGTATTCGTACGATACGTACGCCTTTGCCGCCAACACGGTCAAGACGCTGGCCCGGCGCGGCGACAACAGCTGGTACTTCCTGACGGTCGACTACGCCCTGGGCGCGTCGCTGGAGAAGGACGGCACCGAGGCGCTGTCCAGTGTCGGCGGCACCCTGAAGGGCAAGGCCAGGCATCCGATCAACTCCGCCGACCTGTCGTCCTACCTGCTGCAGGGACAGTCCTCGGGCGCAAAGGTGATCGGGCTGGCCAACGCAGGCGCCGACACGGTCAATGCGATCAAGACCGCTGCCGACTTCGGCATCAACACCGCGGGCAAGCAGAAACTGGCCGGGCTGCACATGTTTATCAGCGACATCCACAGCCTGGGGCTGCAAGCCGCGCAGGGCATGACGCTGACGACATCGTTCTACTGGGATCGCGACGACGCCACGCGCGCCTGGTCGCAGCGCTTCTTCGAGAAGACCGGACGCATGCCAACGCTTGTGCATGCCGGCGTGTACTCGTCGACCACTCACTATCTGAAAGCGATCCAGGCCGCGCGCACCGACGACAGCGATGCCGTGCTGGCGCGCATGCGAGAGACCCCGGTCAATGACTTCTTCGCGAAGAACGGCACGATCCGCGCCGATGGCCTGATGGTGCACGACATGTACCTGGTCGAAGTGAAGCGGCCGCAGGAGTCGAAGCGGCCGTGGGACTACTACAAGATCAAGACCGTGATCCCCGCGAGCGAGGCGTTCCGCCCGCTCAGCGCCAGCGCCTGCCCGCTGGTCAGGAAGTAAGCCCATATCCCTCACCGAGGTCGGCATTCCAGCCGGCGCTCCACCCCATTGCAGAGAGCAACCGATCATGAAGACCCTTACCTTTGAACTCGACAGCCGCCAGGGCAAGTCGCAACGCACCGTCACCATCCACCAGCTCATCGTGGCGGGCTGGACCGGCCGCGACGTCGAAGCCATGGAAGCCCACATCCGGGAACTGGAAGAACTGGGCGTCAAGCGCCCGCCCTATACCCCGGTGTTCTACCGTGTGGCTGCGCAACGCCTGGGGCCGGCCCCGGAGATCCAGGTCAGCGGCGAGGCCAGCAGCGGCGAAGCCGAGTTCCTGCTGGTCCGGGACGGCGATGACATCCTGGTGGGCATTGCCTCGGACCATACCGACCGCGAAGCCGAGACCTACGGCATCACCGTGTCCAAGCAGATGTGCGAGAAGCCCTGTGCATCGGCCTTGTGGCGCCTTTCCGAGGTGGAAGGCCACTGGGACCAACTGGTGCTGCGCTCCTACGCCACCATCGACGGCGAGCGCGTGCTGTACCAGGAAGGCCCGGTGACCGCCATGCGCTCCCCGGCGGACCTGCTGCAGCGCTTCTGCGGCCATGGCGGCGAGTTCGGGGAAGGCTCTGCGATGCTGTGCGGAACACTGCCCGCGATCGGCGGCATCCGCCCGGCCGAGCGCTTCGAGATCGAGCTGGAAGACCCGGCGCTGGGGCGCACGCTGCGCCACGCCTACGCGGTCGCTGCGCTGCCCGTGGCGGGCTGAGCATGCCGCGCCATCCCCACTGCCACGGCAGCGCCACGGAGTCACGGCCATGCACCACGACCTGATACTAGAGACCCGCAACCTCGGCAAGGCCTTCCGCGGCTTTACCGCGGTGAGCGACGTCAACCTGCGGGTACGCCGCGGGTCGATCCATGCCTTGATCGGGCCCAACGGCGCCGGCAAGACGACTTGCTTCAACCTGCTCACCAAGTTCCTGGAGCCGACCACCGGCACCATCCTTTTCAACGGCATCGACATCACCCGTGAAAAGCCCGCGCAGATCGCGCGGCGCGGCGTGATCCGTTCGTTCCAGATCTCGGCGGTATTTCCGCACCTGACGGTGATGGAGAACGTGCGCATCGGGCTGCAGCGGCAGCTCGGCACGGCGTACCAGTTCTGGCGCAGCGAGCGCTCGCTGGACGTGCTCAATGACCGCGCCATGGAGCTGCTCGAACAGGTCGGCCTGACCGAGTTCGCGCAGACGCTGACGGTGAACCTTCCATACGGCCGCAAGCGCGCGCTGGAGATTGCCACCACGCTGGCAATGGAGCCCGAGCTGATGCTGCTCGACGAACCCACGCAGGGCATGGGCCACGAAGACGTGGACCGCGTCACGCAGCTGATCAAGAAGGTTTCGGCGGGCCGCACCATCCTGATGGTGGAGCACAACATGAGCGTGGTCTCGTCGATCGCCGACAAGATCACCGTGCTGCAGCGTGGCGCGATCCTGGCCGAAGGGCCGTATGCGGAAGTCTCGAAGGATCCGCGCGTGATGGAGGCCTACATGGGCACCGTCGACGCGGACCTGCAGGGCGCGCACTGAGACGGGAGACCAATGAGATGACGACATCCAACACACCCGCGCTCGAGATCAGGGACCTGCACGCCTGGTACGGCGAATCGCACATCCTGCATGGCGTTGACCTCACCGTGAACCGCGGCGAAGTGGTCACGCTGCTGGGCCGCAACGGCGCTGGCCGCACCACCACGCTGCGCGCGATCATGGGACTGACCGGCACGCGCAAGGGCTCGATCAAGGTCAATGGCCACGAGACCATCAGCCTGCCCACGCACAAGATCGCGCACTACGGCATTGGCTATTGCCCCGAAGAACGGGCGATCTTCTCCAGCCTCTCATGCGAAGAGAACCTGATGCTGCCGCCGGTGCTGAAGGGCGCCGACACCAGCAAGGGCATGAGCGAGACCGATATCTACGAGATGTTCCCGAACCTGAAGGAGCGCCGCCAGAGCCAGGGCACGCGTCTTTCCGGCGGCGAGCAGCAGATGCTGGCGGTCGGGCGCATCCTGCGCACCGGCGCCAACCTGCTGCTGCTCGATGAAATCTCGGAAGGATTGGCACCGGTGATCGTGCAGGCGCTTGCGCGCATGATCCTGATGCTCAAGCAGAAGGGGTACACGGTGGTGATGGTGGAGCAGAATTTCCGCTTTGCCGCGCCGCTGGCGGACCGCTTCTACGTGATGGAGCACGGCAGCATCGTCGAGCGCTTCGCGGCCAATGAGCTGCAGGCCAAGATGCCGGTGCTGCACGAACTGCTGGGCGTATAAGGAGCGACTCATGAATCTGTTTGAAATCCCGCTCCCGGCGCTGCTGTCGCAGCTGTTGCTCGGGCTCGTCAACGGCGCCTTCTACGCCATGCTGAGCCTGGGCCTGGCGGTGATCTTCGGGCTGCTGAGCGTCATCAACTTCGCGCACGGTGCGCTCTTCATGCTGGGCGCGGTGCTGGCGTGGGCCGGCATGACCTATGCGGGGCTCAGCTACTGGGCGATGCTGCTGCTGTCGCCGCTGGTGGTGGCCGCGCTGGGCGTGGTGATCGAGAAGACCATGCTGCGCTGGATCTACAAGCTCGACCATATCTACGGCCTGCTGCTGACGCTGGGCATTACGCTGGTGGTCGAAGGCATCTTCCGCTCGGTTTATGGCGTGTCCGGGCTGCCCTATGGACCGCCCGAGGCGCTGCAGGGCGCCTCCGACCTCGGCTTCATGCGCTTGCCCAATTACCGCGTGTGGGTGGTTGGGGCATCGCTGGCGGTCTGCCTGTCGACGTGGTACGTGATCGAGAAGACCAGGCTGGGCGCCTACCTGCGCGCTGGCACCGAGAACGCCAAGGTGGTCGAGGCGTTCGGCGTCAACGTGCCGCGGATGGTGACGCTGACCTATGGCTTCGGCGTGGCGCTGGCCGCGTTTGCCGGGGTGCTGGCCGCGCCGGTCATGCAGGTATCGCCGCTGATGGGCCAGAACCTAATCATCGTCGTGTTCGCGGTGGTGGTGATCGGCGGCATGGGCTCGATCATGGGTGCGATCCTGACCGGCTTGGGGCTGGGCGTGATCGAAGGGCTGGCCAAGGTGTTGTACCCGGAAGCATCTTCCACCGTTGTCTTCGTCATCATGGTGGTGGTGCTGTTGTTGCGCCCGGCAGGGCTGTTCGGAAAGGAGAAGTGATGAGCGGACAATCTATCGCCGCAATCGGCGTACGGCAGCAGCAGGTGGCGGGGCGCCTGCCAAAGCAGGTGATATACGGCGTGGTGCTGGCGTGCCTGCTGGCCGCGCCACTGGCCGGTGCGTATCCGGTGTTCGTGCTCAAGGTGCTGTGCTTCGCGCTGTTTGCGTGCGCCTTCAACCTGCTGATCGGCTATACCGGGCTGCTGTCGTTCGGCCATGCGGCCTTCTTCGGCGGCGCTGGCTATGCCGCCGGCCATGCCTTGAAGGTCTGGGGCGTGACCCCGGAAATCGGCCTGATCCTGGGCACCGCTGCGGGCGCGCTGATCGGCTACGTGGTGGGCTCGCTGGCCATCCGCCGGCAGGGCATCTACTTCTCGATGATCACGCTGGCGCTGGCGCAGATGCTGTTCTTTATCTGCCTGCAAGCGCCGTTCACCGGCGGCGAGGACGGCCTGCAGGGCATCCCGCGCGGCAAGCTGTTCGGGGTGCTGCCGCTGTCGGACGACCTGACGCTGTACTACGTGGCGCTGGCGATCATCGTGGCCGCCTTTGCGCTGATCGTGCGCACGGTGCATTCGCCGTTCGGGCAGATCCTGAAGGCGATCAAGGAGAACGAGCCGCGCGCGGTGTCGCTTGGCTATGACGTCGACCACTTCAAGCTGACCGCCTTCGTGCTGTCGGCGGCGCTGTCGGGGCTGGCCGGCTCGGTCAAGGCACTGGTGCTGGGCTTCGAGACGCTCAGCGACGTGCACTGGTCGATGTCCGGCATGGTGATCTTGATGACGCTGCTGGGGGGCCTCGGCACGCTCACCGGGCCGATTATCGGCGCGTTTGTTGTGATCGCGCTGGAGAACAAGCTTGGCGAACTGGGCGGCTACCTTGCGGCGGTGACGGGCATCGACTGGTTCAACGGGTTCGGTGAATCGGTGTCGATGGTGACGGGCATCATCTTCATCGTGTGCGTGCTGACTTTCCGCAAGGGGATTGTGGGGAGTTTGGGGCGCGGACCCGAATGAGGCGAAACCCGTCCATGCCCCTAGTTCTCTCCCCTCTCCCCTAAATGGGAGAGGGGGGAAAACATCTGCAAGTTCAGGCTCAGGCCTTGGCCAATGCCAGCGACGCACCCGGCGCGACTGCCAGCTTCGCGCCGAGATGCTGGTAGACAATCCCCGCCACCATATCCGCAGTCACCGCCGACAAGGTCCACCCCAGGTGCCCGTGCCCGGTGTTGTAGAAGATGCATGCCGTCCGCCCGCGCCCCACACGCGGCAGCATATCCGGCATCATCGGCCGCAGCCCGGCCCAAGGCACCACGCTGCGCGTGCTGACGCCGGGGAAGCACTGCTGCACCCATTCCACCAGCGGGCGGATGCGGTCGGCGCGGATATCGCGGTTGTAGCCATTGAACTCGGCAGTGCCGGCCACGCGGAAGCGGTCGTCGCCCAGGCGGCTGGTGACCAGCTTGGTTTCGTCGTCGAGCAGGCTCACCACCGGTGCCGCGGCGCGGCTGGCTTCATCGGTCAGGTTGACCGTGATCGAATAGCCCTTGACCGGATAGATGTTGACGCGGTCGCCCAGCCCCGCAGCCAGTGCGCGGCTGGCGGTGCCGGCGCAGATCACGGCGCCGTCGAAGGTGGAGCTGGCCGTGTCGGCGCCGTCCTGAACGGTCACGGTGGCGCGCCTGCCGTCGGTCTTCACCGCCCGCACGTCCTGGCCGTACAGGCAGCGCACGCCTAGCCGATCGATGGCCGCGGCCAGGCCGCTGGTGAACTTGTGGATGTCGCCGGTGGAATCGCTCTCGGTGAAATAGCCGCCATAGTAGGACCCGGCCAGCGTCGGCTCGATCGCGCGCATCTCCTCGGGCGTCACGGCGCGGCGCTCCAGCCCGCCCTGCGCCAGCAGCGCTGAGACCCGGCCGGCATGGTCGAAGCCGGCCTTGTCGCGGTAGATATGGAGGATGCCTTCCTTCTTCAGGTCGAAATCGATGCCTTCCTGCGCCGCCCAGTCGAACAGGTGCTCACGCGCGGCGATGGCCAGGCGCGCGGTCTCGATGGTGTTACGGCGGTAGTGGGGGATCGCGGCGATGAACTCGGCGAACCAGGACAGCTTGTGCCAGCTGGGCCGGGGATTGAGTAGCAGCGGGGCGTCGTTGCGCAGCATCCATTTCATGCCCTTGACGATGGTCGACCAGTGGGTCCAGACCTCGGCGTTGGAGGCCGACAACTGGCCGCCGTTGGCGAACGAGGTCTCCATGGCGGCATAGCGGTGCCGCTCGAACAGCGTGACGGAGAATCCGCGCCGGGCCAGCGCGTAGGCCGTGGTGACACCCGTGATGCCACCGCCGATGACAGCGATTGATTTCATGATCTGCAGGTTCCAGGAACGTCGATGGTGGGAGCCCGGACGCAATATGCGTGGCGGACGCCCCCTCTGTTCTGGACCTGAGAGATTCACGACACCCGGCCGCCAGGGCGGGGTACGCTTGCTCCTTCGGTATGCCGGCGGACGATAGCGTCCGGCATTCTTCAGAGTGCACTGACTGGTGATGCCGGTCCTTTTGCCTGAGAGTTTCCGGGGCGGTTGCTCCTTCGGCGCTGTGCGCGGCGGGCGCCGCGATAGTCTCTCCCTGCATCACATTGGCTTGACGCCAATCGGGGCAATGTAGTGACAAGGTCCGACGTTGGATATGCGGGTTAACACTTAGGCGGCCTGCCGCCCGCGTCGCTATGTCGCATCGGCCTGCGTCCCCATGCCCCATAAAATGTCAGCGCTCGCTCTCGGGGAGAAGCGCCGTATGCTGCGCTCAGGTGGAGTGAGCCAAAAAAAAAGACGACAACAAGGCTTTCCAGTGAAGATAAATCGCATTGCACTGGCCGTTTCGGCGGTACTGATGGGCCCCGCCGTCGCCGCCGCCCAGGTGGTGGACGCGCTCGAGCCGCTGCAGGAGGTGGTGGTCTCGGCCAAGTCGGAGCGCGGCGAGACGCCGGCCATACCGCCCAACACGCCCTCGCCGGCCTACGGCATCAGCAGCCGCCGCATGGCCGACTTCAATGTGGTGAACACGGAAGACGCCCTCAAATACGCGCCCAACCTCGCCGTACGCAAGCGCTTCATCGGCGATATGAACTCGATCATCTCGGTGCGCAGCACCAGTTCGCGCCAGTCGGCGCGGGGGCTGGTCTATGCGGACGGCCTGCTGCTGTCCAACCTGCTGGGATCGGACTTCAGCTTCCCGCCGCGCTGGTCGCTGGTCAACAGCGCTGAGATCGAGCGCATGGGTGTGCTGTACGGCCCGTATTCGGCGCTGTATCCCGGCAACTCGCTGGGTGCGACGGTGCTGATCACCACGCGCACGCCGGAGAAGTTCGAGGGCGATGCCAGCGTGCAGCTGTTCACGCAGCGCTTCAGCCTGTACGGCACGCACGACAACTTCAACGGGGTCCACGCCAACGCCTATGTGGGCGACCGCGTCGGCCCGTTCTCGTGGCTGGTCAGCGTGGACCGGCAGGACAGCAAGAGCCAGCCGCTGAGCTTCTATACCGCGGCGCGCTCCACGGCCCGTGCCACTTCCGCCGACAAGCCGGTCACCGGCGCCCACTTCGACCAGGACCAGACCGGCCGCGACCGCGTGGTGATGGGCGTGAACAGCGAGGGCGTCACGCATACCGTGCAGGACCAGCTCAAGCTCAAGCTTGGCTACGACATCACCAATACCCTGCAGGCGCAGTTCACTGCCGCCTACTGGCAACAGGACCGCTCCAGCGCCACGGGCAGCTACCTGCGCGATGCCAGTGGCAACGTGGTGTCGAACGGTCCAGTGAATATCGGCGGCTACGAGTATGTGATTCCCGCCAACGCCTTTGCCCCGAGCAATGGCGAGGACGCGCGCTGGCTCTATGGCCTGTCGCTGCGCACGCGCAACGAGACCGGCTGGAATTTCTCGGGCGTGGCGTCGCTGTTCGACGTCAGCAAGGACATCAGCCGCAGCGCCAACACCGTTGGCAGCGGGCCGGGCACGGTGACCTATGGCGACGGCACCGGCTGGCGCACGCTCGACCTGAAGGCCGACTACCGCCCGCAGCAGCTGCAGGGCGGGCACTGGGTCACGTTCGGCTATCACTACGACAACTACCGGCTGAGCAACACCACCTACAACACCTCGGACTGGCAGGCGGCCACCATCACCGCCTTCAACAACGCCTTTGCCGGCAAGACCGAGACCCAGGCGCTGTATGCGCAGGACGCCTGGTACTTTGCCGAGGACTGGAAGCTGATCCCCGGCTTGCGCTACGAACACTGGCGTGCCTATGACGGCAGCCGCAGCCAGCCCGGCGCGGATATCGGCTACCCGGTGCGCAGCGAATCCAACTGGTCGCCCAAGCTGGCGCTGGAGAAGGCCTTCGGGCAGGACTGGCTGGGCCGGTTGTCGCTGGGCCAGGCCTATCGCTACCCGACTGTCAGCGAGCTGTTCCAGGGCCGCATCACCGGGACCGCGCTGATCAACATCGATCCCAACCTGCGGCCAGAGCGGTCGTTCTCGAAGGACTTGACCTTCGAGCGCACGTTGGATTCGTCGTACTTCCGGGTCTCGGTGTATGAGGACGATATCCGCGATGCCCTGGTCAGCCAGACCAACACCACGGTATTCCCGACTGTCACCAGTTTCCAGAACGTCGACCGCGTGCGCACCCGCGGCATCGAGCTGGCCTATGACGCGCGCGATGTGTTCGTCAGCGGCTTTGACCTGTCGGCCAGCGGGGCCTACAACCATTCGAAGACGCTTGAGAACGCCAACAACCCGGCCTCGGTGGGCAAGTACTTCTACCGCATCCCCAAGTGGCGGGCCAACCTGATGGGAACCTATCGCATCACGCCGGCCTGGGCCGGCACGCTGGCCATGACCTATTCGGGGCGGCAGTACAATACGCTCGACAATTCCGACGTCAATCCCGACACCTTCGGCGGCACCAGCAGCTTCCTGACCTTTGACGTCAAGGTGACGTACAGGCCCGCGAAGAACGTGCGCCTCGGGCTTGGCATCGACAACCTCACCGACCAGCGCTACTACGTCTACCACCCGTATCCGGGCCGGACGTTCTACGCCGAGGCGAAACTTTCCTTCTGAGCACGTGAACAGGCTGACCACACCCATGCAAGGCGTTTGCCCCAGTTTCCGTCTGATCGTTGCCGGGCTGATGGCCGGCGCCGCGCTGGCCGCGACCGCGCAAACGCACGGCGATCACGCCGGCCACGGCAGCCAGGCCAAGACCGCGAAGATGAGCGAGCTGGGCACCGGCGCGGCCTTCGATCGCGAGGGCAAGCTGTGGGTCGCCTACAAGGACGGCCCTTACGTCGCGGTACGTGCATCGACCGACTACGGCCGCAGCTTCGGGCCGGCGCAGCATGTCAACAGCGTGCCGGAGCAGGTTGCCGCCGATCACGAAAGCCGGCCCAAGGTGGCCGCGGGGCGCGACGGCGAGATCTACGTCACCTGGACCCAGCCGCTGCCCAAGCCGTGGACCGGCTTTATCCGCTTTGCGCGCTCCACCGATGGCGGCAAGTCCTTTGCCGAACCGCTGACGGTGCATGCCAACCGCGACCAGATCGCACACCGCTTCGACGCCATCGCGGTGGACAACGCCGGGCGCGTCTTCGTCAGCTGGATCGACAAGCGCGACGTGGTTGCCGCCGAGGCGCGCAAGCAGCCGTACGCCGGCGCCGCGGTCTACTACGCGGTCTCGGCCGACCAGGGCAAGACCTTCCAGGCCGACTACAAGATCGCCGACCAGTCGTGCGAATGCTGCCGCATCGCGCTGTCGCCCACGCCTGACGGCAAGATGCTGGCGCTGTGGCGCCATGTATTCCCGCCCAACGCGCGCGACCACGCGCTGGCGCTGCTGGGCACCGACGGCAGGGCCACGCCGATGCAGCGCGCCACCTTCGACGACTGGCGCATCGACGCCTGCCCGCACCACGGCCCCGGCGCTTCGGTGGCGCCCGATGGCACGGTGCATATGGTCTGGTTCAACGTGCGCGAAGGCAAGCCCACGGTCTCGGTGGGGCGCTGGAAGGACGGCAAGCTGCTGGCACAGCGCCCGCTGGACGACCCGCGCGCGCAGCATGCCGATATCGTCGCGCTGAAGGACAACGAGATCGCGGTGACCTGGAAATCGTTCGACGGCCAGCAGACACGCCTGTCGGCGATGTTGTCGCAAGACGGCGGCAAGACCTGGCAGACGCGCAAGCTTGCCGGCACGGAGCGCGACTCGGACCAGCCGCACTTGCTGCAGCATGCGGGCCGCGCCTACGTGCTGTGGCGTACCGAGGCCGAGGGCTTCCAGGTGTTCCCGCTGGGCAAGGAGGGCGCATGATGCCATCCCGCCGCAAGCTGCTCGCCGCTGCCGTCCTGACCCTGGCGATGACTGCCGCCAATGCCGGCAGTGCGCCGGCCGAGCGCGTCGCCGTGTTCGCATCGGCCAGCGCCACCCAGCTGGCAGCCAGCCAGCAGGGCAAGCCCTTTGTGCTGGTGGTGTGGTCGCTCGACTGCGTCTATTGCAAGCGCAACTTCGACGCCATCGGCAAGCTGCGCGCGCAGCACCGGGACCTGCGCGTCGTCACGCTGGCGACGGACAACCCCGACGCGCTGCCACAGGTGCAGCAACTGCTCCAGCGCGTCAGGCTGACGCGCAACGCGTGGGTGTTCGGGCACGAGCCGCAGGAGCGGTTGCGCTATGCGGTCGATCCGGACTGGATGGGCGAGATGCCGCGCACCTACTTCTATCGCGCCGATGGCCAGCGGCAGGGCGTGTCCGGCGTGATCAGCGACGCCGACTGGGGCAAGCACCTGCGCTGGGCCGGCATCGCCGGCTGAGGCTGCGCCGGGAGCGGCTGCCCGTTCAATCCGGCTTGATCCCCGCGCGCGCAATGATCGGCTTCCAACGCTGCTGTTCCTGCGCGATAAAGCGCGAGAACTCCGCCGGCGTGTCGCCCACCACAATCGCCGCATCCGCGCTCAGGCGCTCGACCGACGACTTGCTCTTCACAGCTTTCACGGTGGCGTCCGCCAGCTTGTCGGCGGCCGCCTGGGGCAGAGACGCCGGTGCCAGCAGGCCATACCATTGCGTCATTTCGAAGCCGGGATAGCCTTGTTCGGCAACCGTCGGCACGTCAGGCAGCTGGGGAATGCGCTGGGTCGTGCCGGTGGCGATGCAGCGCAACTTGCCGGCCTTGATGAACTGGATGATCGCCGGTGCGCCGACGGCGGCCGCGTCCAGCCGCCCCGACAGCAGGTCGGTGATCTGCGGGCCGCTGCCGCGATACGGCACATGGGTGATGAAGGTGCCGGTCGCGGCCTTCAGGTATTCAAAGGCCAGGTGGCCGGCGCTGCCGTTGCCGGCCGAACCGTAGTTCAGCTTGCCGGGTTTGCTCTTGGCTAGCGCCACGAACTCCTTCAGGTTCTTCGCGGGCACGTCGGGGTGGACCACATACAGGCTCGGCACCTTCGACAGCAGCGAGATCGCGCGGAAATCCTTGATGGGGTCGTAGGGCAGCTTCGGGAAGATAAACGGATTGACCGCCAGCGTGCCGATATGGCCGAGGATCAGCGTGTGGTTGTCATCGGCGCGCGCGACTTCGCCCATCGCGATATTGCCGGCCGCGCCGGGCTTGTTCTCGACGAAGACTGACACGCCAAGCAGCTTGGTCAGCTCCGCCGCGGTGGAGCGCGCCACGATCTCCGAGCTGCCGCCCGGCGCGAACGGCACCACCAGCCGGATCGGCTTGGCCGGCCAGGCCTGGGCACGCGCCAGCGTTGGCGCCAGCGCGCACGCGCCCAGCGCGGCGGTGGTCTTGAGCAGATGGCGGCGAAGGGGATTGATCGAGGTCATGTTTTTCTCCTGAAGGTTCTGTAGCTGGGCCGTGGTGGGGCAGGGGCGGTGCTGGCGGGTGCTATTCGGGCTTGATGTTGCCGTCCCGGATGACCTTGGCCCATAGCCGGGTCTGCCCGTCGATGAATTGCCGTGCCTGTGCTGGCGGCGCAGCCACGACCTCGCCGCCCAGCTCGGCCACGCGTTGCCGGATCTCGGGGCTGGTCATGACTTTCTGCAGGGCGTCAGCGAGCTTCGCTGCGATCGGGTCCGGCGTTGCGGCGGGCAGGAAAGCCGCGTTCCATTCATAGACCTCGTAGCTCGCCACGCCGGCTTCCTGCATGGTGGGCACGGACGGCAATGCCTGGGTGCGGGCATGGCTGGTCACTGCCAGCGGCTTGAGCTTGCCGGCCTTGATGTGCTGCAGGCTCGACGCCACGTTGGCAAAGAACAGCGGCACCTGGCCGGCGATGACATCGGTCATGGCGGGGCCGCCGCCCTTGTAGGGCACATGCAGTAGGTCGACTCCCGCGCGCTGCTCGAACAGCACGCCCGCCAGATGCTGCGCCGAGCCATTGCCCGAGGACGCAAAGGCGACCGAGCCTGGCTTTTGCCTGGCCATGGCCATGACGTCGCTGACCTTGCTGGCAGGGAAGCTCGCCGTGGCCACCAGCACATTGGGATAGCGCGCCAGCACGCCGACCGGCCGGAAGGCCTTGTCCGGATCGTAGGGCAGGCGCGGATAGAGGCTGGGATTCACCGCATACGAGGAGGCATCGACCATCATCGTGTAGCCGTCCGGCGCCGCCTTGGCGACATAGGCTGCACCGATCTGCCCACCGGCACCCGGGCGGTTCTCGACGATCACGGTCTGGCCCAGCTCGCGCCCGAGACCCGGGGCGATCAGCCGTGCCATCAGGTCCGCGCCGCCGCCCGGCGGATACGTCACCACGATCGTGATGGGGCGTGCCGGCCAGGCCGCGGCGGTGTCGGCGGCCTGCACCAGCGTGGTGGTGGTGATCATGGCAGCGATCGTGGCGGCGATCGCGTGGCGTGCGTGCATGGGTCTGTCTCCTCGGGTGCGGTCCGTCAGCGGACGTCCGCGGTATAGCGAAAGGCAAAGGCGTCGCCCCGCGTCAGCCGGTATTCGATGCAGCTGCCGCCCAGGTCGAAGGCATGCCGGGTCACGACCGCGCACGGGTGCGCATCCGGCAAGTCCAGCAAGGCGGCCTCGTCTGCTGCTAGCGTGCGGAAGGTCACTTCATCAACGGCGCGATGGACCGTAATGCCGCAGGCGCTGCCCAGCAGCGGGTAGAGCAGGTCGCCCCATTGCACCGGCGGGAGTTGCTGCAGGGCCTCGCAGCGCGGCAGCGGCAGCCAGATCGATTCCAGCAGCCGGGGCGTGTCATCCAGCCAGCGGCGGCGTGAAATTGCCAGCCCGCGTGCACCCGTCGGCAGCCCGAAGCGGGTTGCCATGGCCTTGTCCAGGCGCACGGCGCGGCACGACAGGATTTCCGAGCGCGGCACCGCCGGCGCGCCATCGGCGCCGCCGAAGCGGAAAAACCGCATCAGGCTGGCCCCGCTCAGTCCCTTGCGCACGAAGGTGCCCTTGCCCTGCACGCGCTCCAGCAGGCCCTGCTGGACCAGCACGGCGATGGCCTGCCGGATGGTGCCCAGCGCGATGCCGAACTCCTTGGCCAGCGCGCCTTCCGCAGGAATGGCGCTGCCGGGCGCCCACGCGCCCGAAACGATCCTTGCCTGCAGTTCCGCCGCAATCTGGCCGTAGCGGCTCAGGCCCGCGGCGGTGGTTGTAGTCTGGAGCAGCGCGTTGTCTGGCATGCCGAACCCGTGCTAAATTGATGTCAATGCCGATGTCCTCTAGAGGACTAGAATACTGACGCGGGTTCGGATGCCATATCCGGATATACCCGCGCCACTGAGCCGCGCCACGGAGGGACTGACTGATGAGCAAGCGCGCATTGCCGCTGGTGGATACCCACTTCCACGTCTTCGATGCCGGAGTGGCCGCGCCATCGGCCCGCTACCGGCCGCCCTATGCCGCCGACCTGAAGGGCTGGCACGTCCGGCTTGCAGAACTCGGAGAGCTGTATGGGGTAGTGGTGCAGCCCAGCTTTCTCGGCACCGACAATGCGGCGCTGCTGGCCGCGCTGCAGGCCATGCCCGGGCGCTTGCGCGGCGTCGCGGTGGTCGACCCGGAAGTGACGGACCAGGAACTGGCCACATTGCACGGCGCCGGCGTGCGGGGCATCCGCCTGAACCTGTATGGCGATCCGGACTGGCAGCGCATTGCCACCGCGCCGTGGCGCGGGCTGTTCTCCCGGATCGCCGGGCTGGGCTGGCATGTCGAACTCCATACCAGCAACGGCGATGGCGCCATGGTGCTGGCGCAGCTTGACGCGGCCCTTGGCGATGCCGGCGCGCCGGTCGTGCTTGACCACTTTGGCCGGCCCGGCCCCGCAGGAACCGCGGATGCGATCTTCGACGTGGCCACTGCCGTGCGCGCGCGCCGCCAGGTCTGGGTGAAGATCAGCGCGCCGTACCGGCTTGCATCCCCTCAGGACTGGCACGGGCTTGCGCAGCGATGGCGCGAAGTCGTGGGCGATGACCGCTTGCTGTGGGGCAGCGACTGGCCATGGACCAATCACGAGGCGCCGGCTCGGGTCGACGAGTGCCGGATGCTTGCCGCATGGCCGGGACAAGGGGCGTCCGGTGACAGCGAGGAGGCCGGCGCGGCCTTGTCCGCTGCGCTCCGGTGGCGCAACGCCGCAGCGTTGTACGGGTTTGCGGTGAAGGGATAGCGGGCGACTTGCGCCGCCGGCGTCAGTCCAGCGCGAGCACCCCGGGAATCGCCTCCACCAGCAAATCGATCGTCACCCTCAGCTTGTGCGGCAGGAAACGGGTGCGCGGCCACACCAGGTGCAGCGGGGTCCGGATGACGGAGGCTTGCGGCAGTACGCGCACCAGCGTGCCCTGGTCCAGCGGCTGCCGCACCAGCCACAACGGGACATTGACCAGGCCCGCGCCACGTATGGCTGCGGCGGCGATGGTGTCGATATCGTCAAAGCCGAGACGGTGCGCCAGTTCCGGCCGCGCGATATTGCCGTCGGGACCGGCAAGTGACCAGGGCACGGACTCGCCGCCATGCATGTAGACGAGGCAGCGGTGCGAGGCCAGGTCGGCAATGCTGGCCGGCGTGCCATGCTTGCGCAGGTACCCGGGCGCGGCGCAGAGCACCATCGCCTGCATGCCCAGCGGACGTGCCACCAGCATGTCGCTGTCCGGCAGGCGTCCGCTGCGGATGGCCAGGTCGATGCCGTCGTCAGCAAAGTCGACCAGCCGGTCGGTGAAATTCCCTTCCAGCCGCAACTCCGGATGACGGTCCGCCAGCTCCAGCAGCAGCGGCGCCACATGGTGGCGGCCGAACACCACCGGGGCGCTCACGCGAACCCGGCCGGCCGCTTCCCTGCGCCCGGCTTCGAGCATGAGCTGGGCGGCATCCAGGTCTTCCAGCGCCTGGGCACAGCGTTCATAAAAGGCCTGGCCGTCGTCGGTCAGCGCCAGGCTGCGCGTGGTGCGCACGAACAGGCGCGTGCCGACGCGTGCCTCAAGCCGGGCGATGGCCTTGCCGATGGCCGAGCGCGTCAGCCCCAGGCGCGCCGCGGCCTGGGCAAAGCTGCCGGCCTCCGCGGCGGCCACGAAGGCGGAGATCCCGGCCAGCCGGTCATGGGTAATTGGTTCCATAGGATCTACATGGGAAGGACATCGATTGCCCAATGGATCTGTCAGGGAATCAGTATAGTGGGTTCACCGTTTTCAACAGACCGGAGTACCCCATGACGTCCTCCATGCAACGCTGGCAACTGTCCGCTTTCGGCCGCAACAACCTGCGTCGCGTCGACGCGCCCATTCCCGTGCCCGGTCCCGGCGAGGTGCTCGTGCGGGTCCATGCAGTGGCCCTGAACTACCGCGACCTGCTGATCATCCAGGACGGCATGGGCATGCCCGTGCAGCCGCCGCTGGTTCCCGGGTCGGACATGCGCGGCGAGGTGGTGGCGATTGGCGAAGGTGTAGCCGACTTTGCCCCTGGCGACGCCGTGATCAGCACCTTCTTCACCGGCTGGCTCGATGGCGTTCAGCCGCGCCGCAGCATGCCGCTGGGCGTGCCTGGTCCCGGCATGCTTTCGGAGTACGTGGTGCTGGCAGAAGATTCGCTGATGTCGGCCCCGCGCACGCTCGACGCCGCGCAGGCCAGCACCCTGACCTGCGCCGGCCTGACGGCCTGGCAAGCCCTGGCCGAGGCCACGGTGACGCGGCCCGGCGACACCGTCGTGGTGATCGGCACCGGCGGCGTGGCCCTGTTTGCCGTGCAGATCGCCCGCGCACAGGGTGCGCGCGTGATCGTGGTGTCCGGCAGCGACGACAAGCTGGCGCGCGTGCAGGAGCTGGGCGCGGCGCATGGCGTCCATCGCGGCCGCACCGCTGACTGGCCGGCTGCCGTGCGCGAGCTGACCGGCGGCCGCGGTGCCGACCATATGCTGGAACTGGCTGGCGGAGACAACTTCGGCCGGTCGCTGGCCGCGCTGGCGCAGGGCGGCCGGATCTCGGTGATCGGCAACCTTCAGGGCGATGAGCTGCGCGCCAGCGTCTATCCGGTGCTGCATGGCCGCGTGACCGTGCAGGGGATCGGCGTGTCGCACCGGCGCGCGCTGCAGGACCTGGTGCGTGCCGTGGACTGGCTGGGGCTGCGCCCGGTGATCGAGCGCGAGTATGACTTCGGGGACTTGCCCGCGGCGCTCGACCACCTGGAACGCGGGGCCTTCGGCAAGGTGGTGGTGCGGCTGCGCTGAGGCGCGGGCCGGACTGCTATTTGCGAGCCTTGCCGCGCGCGCTCTTTTTGGCCGCGGCGGCGCGCGCCGCTTCTTTCTCGGCCGCCGCCGCTGCGCCCAACTGCTCCAGCCAGGACATGCCCTCGACATAGGACAGGAAATGCCGCAGGTATTCCGGCGAGGTCTCGCGCATCAGCGACAGCGAACGATGCACGAGATGGTCGGTATTGAGCGGCCCGGCATTCTCCGGCACGCGTTCCAGCGACAGGCGGAAGTGCTGCTCGACGCTGACCCTGGCCCAGGTTTCGCGGAAGTAGTCGGCCAGGGCATCGACCAGCGGCGCGTTGGACTGGGGGGCGTGTGCCGGCACCGGCGCGGGCGACCGTGCATCGTTCGAGGCGACCGCGACGGCGGGCCTGGCGCGCGCGGTGATGTCGTGCACGAGTGCGCCAAGCGCGCTGGCTGTCGGGCTGGACGTTGGCGTGGACGGCGCGCCACCATCGGCAATATCGCTATCGTTGCCTGTGTACCGCTGCACGATGGCTGCATACGCGGCGGCCAGACCTCGCAGGCGCTCATCCAGCAAGCCCCGCACCGCGCCACTGTGTCCGGCGCAGCGACGGGCCAGCGCCTCCATCAGGCGGAAGCGCACGGGATCGGCCTGGTCGGCGCCGCTGGCCTGCCAGGCGTCCAGTTGCGCGCGGATATCGGCTGCCACGTCGAGGCTAGCCATGCGGCTTCACCGTGCCCGCGGTCACGCGCGGCACCGGCGAGATCTCCACGCGCCGGTTCTTCGCGCGGCCCTCGGCATCGGCATTCGGTGTCACAGGCTGCTGCGAACCGAAGGCGGCCGAGAACACCGAGGTGGGCGGGATGCCGGCATCGATCAGGGTGCGGGTCACGGTCAGCGCGCGCTGCGCCGACAGCTCCCAGTTGTCGGCAAAGCGGCGATTGCCTTCGCGCACCTGCTGGTCGTCGGTAAAGCCGCTCACCATCAGGATCTCGTCGCGGCTGCGCAGGTAGGCTGACAACGGTTGCGCCAGGCTTTTCAGCAGATCGCGGCCGTCAGGTTGCAGCTGGTCTGAGTTGAGCGCAAACAGCACGTTGCCGCTGATGCCGATGCGCCCGTTCACCAGCGTCACGCGGCCGGCCGCCAGCGGCCCCGCCAGCGCCTTTTCCAGCGTCTCGCGGCGCTGTGCTTCCTCCTGCCGCTGCTTCACCTCGGCTTCCAGCCTGGCCGACAGTTCCATCTGCACGCCGATGACCCCCAGCAGGACCAGCACGAACGCGCCCAGCAGGACCGACATCAGGTCGCCAAAGACCGCCCACGCGGGAACGGTCGGCTCAACGCCGGCGTCAAGGTCCTCTCTCATGCCGCCTCTGCGCTGGGCGCTTGCTGGCCGGCGCGCTGCTGCAGGTCCTCAAGGATCTGCTTTTGCGACAGCATGCTCAGGTCGACGACTTCGCGCGCCTGCGCCACGTAGTAGGCCAGTTGCTCGTCGCTGCGCGTCATCGACTTGTCCAGCGCGACCTCGATGCGCTGCAGGTGGTCGATCAGCTTGCCGTTGGATTCGCTGAACAGCTGCACCGCCACGCCAAAGGCCTCGCCCAGGCTCGCGACTTCGACCGCGCTGCCGGTGACCTGCGCGGCGATGTCGGTGAGCTTGCCGGTTTCGGATTCGACCTTGTCGGTAAAGCGCGTGCCGACGCGGTCCAGCAGGTCCGCCGTGGTGGCGACCAGGGTGTCGACCACGCTGCGCTGCTCAGTGGAGGCATGATTCACGGCATCGAGCAGCGTGCCCAGCGTTTCCAGCATGCGGCTGCGTTCTTCCAGCATGGCGTTGTCGCGCGCCATGCCGTCGGTGAGCTTCTCGCGCAGTTCCGCGATGACCTCCGCGGCGGCCTTGGGCGCTTCGGATGCGGCCTGCATCAGGTGGGCAACTTCGGCGATGGTGCCGGTGGCCTGGGCCTGCGCCTGGGCTGCCATGTCGCGCGCGGTGACGGCCAGCGTCTCGCAGATTTCCTGCTGGCGGCTGACGGTGTGTGCGCTGGCCTGTTCCCATTCCTGGCGCAGCGATGCGGCCATGGTGCCGAGCGTATCGGTCCAGGCAGCCATGCGTTGCGCGTCCTGCGATGCCAGTTCCGCCTGCAATGTGGTGGCGGCCTTGGGTGCCTCGGCCGCGGCTTGCACCAGGCGGTCGATTTCGGCGAGGGTGGTGCTGGCATGCGCCTGCGTCTCGGTCGAGATCGCGCGCGCGGTCTGCGCCAGCGCCTCGCAGATCTCCTGCTGGCGGGTGGCGGCGTGCGTGCTGGCCTGTTCCCACTGCTGGCGCAGCGTGGCGGCGATGGTGCCGAGCGTATCGGTCCAGCTGGCAAAGCGCTGTTCATCGCGCGCAGCCAGCTCGGCCTGCAGCGCAACGGCCGCCTTCGGGGCGTCCGCTGCAGCCTGCACCAGACGGTCGATCTCAGCGAGGGTGCGACTGGCATGCGCCTGGGTCTGGGTCGAGATGTCGCGCACGCTCTGCGCCAGCGTCGTGCTGATCTCGTCCTGGCGGCTTACCGTATGCGCGTTCAGCTGTTCCCACTCCTGGCGCAACGCGGCCGTCATAGTGCCGAGCGTATCGGTCCAGGCGGCGAAGCGCTGTGCATCGCGCGAAGCCAGTTCCGCCTGCAGCGCGACGGCCGCCTTCGGCGCGTCC
>NZ_JBYSYC010000025.1:42541-113931 GCF_058782875.1 Cupriavidus sp. FW305-F7
GTCCAGGCGGCGAAGCGCTGTGCATCGCGCGAAGCCAGTTCCGCCTGCAGCGCGACGGCCGCCTTCGGCGCGTCCGACGCGGCTTGCACCAGGCGGTCGATTTCCGCGAGGGTCTGGCTGGCATGCGCCTGGGTCTGGGCCGAGATCTCGCGCACGCTCTGCGCCAGCGTCGTGCTGATCTCGTCCTGGCGGCTTACCGTATGCGCGTTCAGTTGCTCCCACTCCTGCCGCAACGCGGCCGTCATGGTGCCGAGCGTGTCGGTCCAGGCGGCGAAGCGCTGTGCATCGCGCGAAGCCAGTTCCGCCTGCAGCGCGACGGCCGCCTTCGGCGCGTCCGAAGCGGCTTGCACCAAGCGGTCGATCTCCGCAAGGGTCTGGCTGGCATGCGCCTGGGTCTGGGCCGAGATCTCGCGCACGCTCTGCGCCAGCGTCGTGCTGATCTCGTCCTGGCGGCTTACCGTGTGGGCGTTCAGTTGCTCCAACTCCTGGCGCAAGCCAGCCGTCATGGTGCCGAGAGTATCGGCCCAGGCCGACAGGCGCTGCGCGTCGTGCGCGGCCAGTTGCGTCTGCAGCCCGGCATGCGACTCGCCCACGGTGCGCACCAGTGTCGCAGCCTGTTCGCCGATCGCGACCGCGGCGGCCGTCAGGGCCTGCTGGTTGTCGCTGGCGAGCTTCTCGCCGGTACGCTCCTGGCGCGACAGCGCCTCGCGCCATGCGTCGGCAGCGCTGGCGGCAGCCGTGTCGAGACGGGTGGCGACACCGTCCAGCAGCCCGGCCGAACGTTGTTCGAAGGTCTGGGCAAAGCCGTCGAGGGACGTGCGCAGGTCCGCTGCCAGTGCCTCGCTCGCGCGTTGATGCCCGGCCAGCGCCTGGTTCCACGTATCCGCGACGCCCGCGGTGGCGCTCTCGAAGCGGCTCGATACCCCATCCAGATGCTGTTGCACGGCGTGGGTCACGGTGTCGCGCAAGGCCGTGGTTTCGCGTGCCAGGCCCGCCATGGTCGCGTCCACCGCAGGCTGGATCGCTGCGCTTGAGGCGCGGGCGCTGTCGGCAATGCTGTCCTTCAGCGATTGCTCCACCGAAGACGCCAGGCGCGTGTAGACCACTTCGGTCTTGCCGTGGAAGGCGTCCTGGCTGGCGGCCAGGCGCTCGGTCAGGGCCTGGTTCTGTTCCGCCATCGTGGTCATCATGGCCTGCATGCGCTCGACCAGTGCCGGCATCACGTCGGCTTGGCGCTGCAGCAGCCGGAACGCTTCATCACGCTGGTGGCCGCGCGAGTAGGGGCGCAGCGTGGTGGCGATGCGGGCGTCCAGCGCCTGCGCGGCCTGGATCCGCTCGCCCCGGCACAATGCCGACAACAGCCCCAGCATCGCGGACGTGGCCACGCCCGCGACCGAGGTGCCGAACGCAAAGCCCAGGCCCTTGACCGGTGCGGCCAGCGAGGCGCGGATGGCCTGCAGGTCGGTGGCGGTCTCCAGCGCGATGCCGGTGCCGCGCAGGGTCGCCACCATGCCCAGGAACGTGCCCAGCATGCCCAGCAGCACCAGCAGCCCGACCAGGTAGGGTGTCAGCGCGGGGCCGGGCAGGCCGACGCGCTCGCCTTCCACGCGCAGGCGGGCGCTGTCGCGCAGGCTGGGATGCAGCCGTTCCAGCCAGCTGCCAAGGCTGGCCGGCGCTTCGGACAGGCTGGCGACGGCTTGCGCCAGCGTGGCGGTGGCCTGCCGGTAGCGGTACAGCTCAAACGCCCCCGCCAGGTAGCAGCCGCCGATCAGCAGCGTCACGGCCAGCGCCAGGAAGTTCGTGCCTGCATAGCCGGCGGCGATCCAGCACACGATGGCCAGGCCCGCCAGGAAAGCGACAATATGGGTAAGGTATCGGGTCATGATGTTCTGGTTAGCTGTCTTGCAGCGCCGCCAGCAAGCCTTCAAGGGGCTGCCAGCGGATGTCGAGTTCGGCGAGCAATACGCTCTGCATATCCTTGCGGAATACCCCCAGCCATGCACCGGGCCTGGCCGTTGCGGGCTGTCCCGCGGCTTGGGCTTCGGCCAGCGCCGCGGCTTCGGCCTGGCGCAGGCGCTGGAAATGCGGCTCCAGCATCGTCGGCAAGGCGCCCAGCAGGCTCTGTTCGCGCGCGCCCAGCACGCGCTCCATCACGGCATCGACCATGGCCAGCTTGGCCATGCCGGGTGCGTGGCCGGACAACGCGCCGCGCAGGCGCCCGCGCAGGTCGCCGATCGCGGTCTCCATGGTCTGTTGCAGCGTCAGGTAGCGCTGGCGATAGACCGCGTAGTCGACCTGCGCATCCACGGGGTCGGGCAGCGCGGACGGCCGGGCCGGCCCGCGCCGCTTGCCGGCAAGCGTGGTGTCTTCCACGATGGCATCGGCAAGCGCGGCGCGCACGCGCGCGCATTCCCGTGCCTCAGTGCTGTCGGCAGCACGTGCGGCAGGCGGCGCTGCCGGCGCATTGGCCTTCAGCGCCGATGACAGCGCGATCGCATCCGCCCAGCCAAGCCATTGGCTCAGCTGGCTCGAGAGCGAGCTCGCAGGAGGAGGGGCATCGGCGTCAGTCAGGCGAGCCAGCAGGCGGACGAGCGTCGGGCCGCTGAAACCTGTGCGCCGGGGCACTTGTAACATTGCGCCGGATTCGAAAAATCCAGCAGTTTACACGCCCGGGCGGCGGCGCGGCCGATATCGGCCAGCGCTTGACTACCCGCATTTGAGGCATTGCCCTGCGCATGGACGGCAGGCAGTTGGTGTGCCGCCGGTGCGCCTACGGCGGTAGGGTGCCAATTGCAGGCATTCCGATGCAACATCAGTCCCCCTGTGAAACGCGATTTCAAGGGGAAGACATGAAGACCAAACTGCATCGCCTGAAAGTCCTGAGCGCAGTCCTCTGCGTGACCCTGGCCGCCTGCGGCGGGGGCGGTGACGGCAACGGCGGCGGCAGCGGCTCGTCGGGCGGCACTGGCAACAGCGGCAATACCAGCGGCACTGGTGGCACGGGTGGTACTGGTGGCACGGGCGGCACCGGCGGCAGCACCGCCACCAGGACGGTGATGTTCGAGGCCACGCCCGTGACCGGGACCAGCGCCGAGTTCCTGACCCAGCTGAATGGGCAGGGTGCACGTGGCTTCCGTTTCGTCAGCGGCTTCTATTTCCTCGGGAACCCGGCAGGTTCCGAGCAGAAAGGCGTCTACGTCAAGGACGCGCAGACAACCTATAGCTATGAGCTGCCGCAGGAACCGGGCGGCGCCGATGTCCAGGCGTGGGTCACCGCGTACGAGGCCTGGCTGAACAGCCATGGCGCGCGTGGCTTCGTCTGGGGCGGGCCCTACATGGTGGGCGGCCAGATCCATGCGCTGATGCGCAAGGACAACGGGTCGTCGTCGACTTTCTCGTACAAGGTTGTGGTGGTGGACACCAATGCCAGCCTGTCGGCCTTTGTGCAGAACCAGGCCAACCCGTTGGGCGCGGACGGCTACTACCTGGCGGTCCCCGCGTACCTGGGCCCGTTCGGCGTGAGCAGCACCGTAGCCATCTTCCGCAAGGACCTGCAGGGCAGCGCCCGCTATGGCTATGAGGTCCTGTCCAATCCGGCCAGCGACGGCGATCTCGTCGCCCAGATCAACACGGAGGGTGTGCGCGGCTATCGGTTCAAGGTGCCGTTCGTCAGCGGCGGCACGCAGGTCAACCTCTATGAGAAGGACCTGTCGCAGTCCAGCACCTTCCGCTTCTACGACTTCGCGTCGCAGCAGACCAGCGCGGGCTTCCTGACCCAGGCCAACGCCGAAGGGCAGAAGGGCTCTAGCCTGATGGGCGCCTATGGGTTGCCGAGCGGCACCATCCGGGACTTCTACTTCGAGCCGGCCAACTGCACCGGCTTCCTCTGCGATACGCGCAGCCTGTTCGGCCTGTAAGCGCCTGGCGCCGGGGTTTTCCCCCGGCACCGGCGTGCCCATGTGCAGTCAAGGTAATACAATCCACCTGACCAGGCGACGAGACCAATCGACAAGACCATACGCGCGAACCGGGGTGGGAAATCAATGACACGAAGTCAAGGCGCCGCAGAGAACAACAACGACGACAACATCGACGACAGCGGGTGCCGTAACTATGCCATCGTGGTGGATGACCACCCGCTGATGGCGCGCGGCATTGCCGGCTACCTTGCGGCGCATTGCGGGTTTGACGCTGCCCTGCATGCAGCCGATGCGAAGGAGTGCGCGGCGTTGACGGAGCGGGAGGGATGCCCGGCGCTGCTGGTGGTGGATTTCTGGCTGCCGGACGGCACCGCTGTCGGGGTGCTGCGTGAAGCCGCGGCGCGCCTGCCCGCCTGCAAGCTGCTGGTGATGAGCGCCGACGACGATGCGCGCGTTTGCATCAAGGCGCGCGAGGCCGGCGCGCACGGCTTTATCCTGAAGAACGAGCCCCCGGAGGTCTTCGCCACGGCGGTAGCGTCGCTGCGCCGGGGGCGGCGCTGGTTCCAGCAGGCGGGGCCGCCGTCGGCGCGGCGCGAGTTGCCGCTGGAGCCCAGCGAACTGGGCCTGACCGCGCGCCAGGCCGAGGTGCTTGGCATGATGCTGCGCGGCCTGCCGAACAAGCGCATCGCCCTGACCCTGTCGGTGTCGGAGCAGACCGTCAAGGAGCACGTCACCGCGATCCTCGGCAAGCTCGGCGTGCGCAACCGGATCGAGGCCATCGCCCTGCTGCACGGCCGCAGGCTGGAATCTTGAAGAAGGCCCTCGCCCGGCTGCTGGGCTTGTCGCGCCCGGATGCGGATGCCGACATCAGCCCGCGCGCGCGCGCGCGGCTGCTGGACATGACGTTCGGGCGCCTGGTGTTCAGCGTCAATGCGATTCCGTTCGTAGGGTTGCCTTTCGTCATTTGGCTGTATGTCCAGCAGCTGGACGGCGGCGCGCTGCTGGCCTGGACGCTGGGGTATGGCGTCGCGGCGGTGTGGATGCAGTTGCGGTTCCGTCGCTACAAGCAAGAGCGGGAAGACGATGACGCCCTGGTCCGGCGCTGGTTGCCGTTTGTGCAGCACGTGGCGCTGGTGCACGGCTTCTGCCTGTCGCTGGCCGCCGTCCTGACGGCCAGCCTGGGGGGCTTCGACTTCAAGCTGCTGCTGTATATCAGTATCGCCGCCATCGTGGCGGCCAATGCCACGCACCAGACGCCGATCCTCGGTGTATTCCAGCGCTTCTTCGTTGCCTGCTGGACCTTGCAGATCGTCAACACCCCGCGCAGCTTCCCCGAGCACTGGCCGTTCGTGCTGCCGCTGGCGCTGCTGTATGCGCTGGCCATCTACCGGCACGCGCTGATCGCCAACCAGTTTTTCCGGCAGCAGGTCCGGCTGGAGGATGACGGCATCCGCCTGGCCGAGCGCTACCGGCTGGCCAAGGAAGAGGCCGAGAAGGCCCTGCACGCCAAGAACCTGTTTCTCACCACCGCCAGCCACGACTTGCGCCAGCCCGTGCATGCCATGGGCTTCCTGATCGAAGCCATTGCGCGGCGCAACCGCGACCCGGCCCTGATCCCGCCGCTGGAAGACCTGCGGCGCAGCGTGCGCTCGGTGCACCTGATGTTCAATTCACTGCTCGATCTCTCCAGGATCGAAGGCGGCATTGCCAGCCCGCGCAATACCGCGGTGGCGTTTGCGCCGTTGGTCGAAGAGGTGGCGTCGCTGTTCCGGGAAGAGGCGCGCAGCCGCGGCCTGGACCTGCGCGTGCGCCTGCCCGCAGGCGCCGCCGCGGTGCTGGCCGATCCCGCACTGCTGCGCCAGTCGCTGGTCAACCTTGTGCACAACGCGCTGCGCTATACGAAGCGCGGCGGGGTGCTGGTGTCCGCGCGGCGGCGCGGCAGCCACTGGCTGCTGGAGGTCTGGGACACCGGCGTGGGAATTGCTAGCGAAGAGAAGGGGCGGGTCTACTCGCCGTTCTATCGCAACGAACATGCGTGGCGCATCGACAGCGCGGGCCATGGCCTGGGCCTGGCCGTGGTGGCGCGCTGCGCCACGCTGATGGGCGCCACCTACGGACTGGACTCGGTGGAGCGCCGCGGCTCCAGGTTCTGGCTGCGCTTTCCTGAAGCGAAGCCGCTGGCCCCGACGGCGATCGAACCGGTCTACGAGCCCGATGGCCTGTCGGCTTCCACCCTGCTGCAGGGCGTCTGCCTGATCGTCGAGGACGACCCGCTGGTGACCGCTGCGTGGACCAGCCTGATGGAGGCCTGGGGCGTGCAGGCGGCGTGCGCGGCGTCGGGGCAGGAAGCCCTGGCACTGGTCGATGCCGGCCTGCAGCCCCAGGCGATCCTGTGCGACCAGCGCCTGCGCTCCGGCGAGAGCGGCTTCGAGGTGCTCAAAGCGCTGTTCGAACGCTGCCCGGACGCAAGCGGCGCCATGGTCAGCGGCGAGTTCGATTCCGAGGCGCTCATGCAGGCCGAGCGCGAAGGCTACCTGGTCCTGCACAAGCCGCTGGAGCCATCGCAGCTGCATGCCTTGCTGTTCCAATGGCTCTGTGCTGCCTGACAGCATAGATGGATGGTTCTGCCTGCGGCTGTGGTGCCACTCAGGCATCTCTGGGGCGAAAGAAGTGTCCAGGTCGACTTTATTCAGATCACCTGAAGAATTTATTTAGTTCACTTTTTTCCACCTCTCAGCGACAGTCTAGCGACCGCAGATCGCGATACTGGAAAGAGAGGGCCCCATGTCTATCTCAAACCGCGCTGTCGCTGCCTCCATGCTGGCCGTTTCCATGTTGGCGGGCCTGGCCGGATGCCATAGCCCGTCGGCCGCGGCGTTGGCTGCGGCGTCGGCTGTCACGTCGCGCCCCGACCCGGCCGCGGTGTCGGAACAGGACATCAACGATGCCTACGTCTACCTGCTGGGCCGGCTGCTAGTCCTGCGCCAGCAGCAAATCGACTTCCAGAAGGAAGGCTTCCAGTGGAACCGGATCATTCATCGCGACGTCGGCGGTGTGTCGTGGGCCAACCCCAATCTGGATGTCGCCTACAGCGAGGCCTGGGTTGCAGTCGACGAAAAGACCTGCACGGTCTTCAGCGTGCCGGCCATCAAGGGGCGCTACTACACCATTCAGTTCCTGAACGGCTGGGGCGAAACCGTCGCCAATATCAACGAGCGCAACTATCCGGACCATCCAAGCGGCGAATTCGCGATGTGCCTGAAGGGCGCCACTGCGGCACTTTCGCCCAACGCCAGGCGCATCGACCTGCCGGCCAAGACCTCACGGGTGCTGGCCCGGGTGGAAATCGGTGCAGACAAGAAGCAGGCCATTGCGCTGCAGCATCAGATCACGACGCGGATCACTGGCACGCCGACGATTGCCCCGGTGCCTGCCACGCCCGCCTTCAGCAATGACAAGCTCCCCGGTGTCGAGGCCTTTGACTCGGCGGTCGTTGCGCTTCGCTCGGAGCCGGACATCAATCCGGGCATGGAGCCCATCCAGGCCAAGGTGCGCGCCGTGAGTGCCGCGGTGGCCAGCAGCCCCGCCGAACGCGCGCGGGTGGACAAGATCATCCGCGAGAAGACGCTGCCGGCGTTCTTCCAGTCGTTCTCCACCGCAGGTACCGTCAGGAACGGCTGGAACCGGCCCGCTACCATTGGCAAGTACGGCAGCGACTACCAGACCCGCACCCGCATCGACCTGGGCGGGATCTGGGCCAACAGCACGGATGAGGTCGTCTATTTCAAGACGGATACAGACGGGACCGGCACCAAGCTCGACGGCGGCAATGTCTACACCATCACCTTCCCGAAGGGCGAGCTGCCTGCCCGCCACGTCAAATACTTCTGGTCGGTGATCGCGGTGGATTCCAGGAACTTCCGCGTGATCCCGAATGCGAAGAACCGGTTCCTGATCAACAAACAGTCCAGGCTGAGCTATGGCACGGACGATTCGCTGACGCTGTACTTCGGGCCTGCCCGTCCGAAGGACGCGCCTGACGGCAACTGGCTGCCCACGCCCAAGGGAAAGAACTACAACCTGACGTTCCGTCTCTATGGGCCGGACCAGCCGGTCCTGTCCGGGGAGTGGTTCCCGGCGCCGCTGGTCAAGCGCAACTGAGCTGCAGGTGCGGACCTGGCGTCCCGTCCCGCAAACATACGGGACAGGACACTAATCCCCCGACACCTCGCAAAACCGCAGCCGGTTCCCGAACGGATCGGCCACCTGCAGCATCCGCCCCCAGCCCACATCCTCAACGCCGGGCCTGGCGTAAGGATAGGCCTTGGCAGACAGCTCCCGCTGCAGCGCATCGATATCCTCCACTGTCACGAACACCGTCGATCCGGGCGTGGCGTCGCCATGGTGCTCGCTCAGGTGCAGCGTCAGGCCGCTGCGCCTGACCTGCGCGTACAGCGGCAAGCCGTCCTCAAACCGATGCTCCCAGTCGAGCGTGAAGCCGAGGAAGTCCAGGTAGAACTCCTTGGCCTTGTCGACCGAGAAGATCCGGAGGATGGGGATGCCGGCAGACAGGTTCATTGTTTTCTGTTCGGTAGTTGCGCAGGAGTGCCAGATCATAACGCCGGCCAGCGGTGATTCGCGCAGCCGGCGCATAAGCATTCGCGACAATCTTCGTTGGCTTTGTGCGGGCCCATGACTAATCTGGCGCTCCTGATGAAATCCCGGAGTACCGTCATGAACCCGACCCACGACTCACGCCGCCGCCTGCTTCTGGCCGCAGCGGGCGCGGCAACTGCCGCCAGTGCGCTGCCAGGCGTCAGCTGGGGGCAGGGCCAGACCGCGCTGCGCATCGGCTACCAGAAGTCCTCCACGCTGATGATCCTGCTGAAATCGCGGCAGACGCTGGAGAAGGCGCTGCCGGCCAAGGGTGTGGCGGTGCAGTGGTACGAATTCACCTCGGGCTTGCCGCTGCTTGAAGCGCTGAACCTCGGCAATATCGACCTGAGCGCCGACGTGGCCGATGCGGTGCCGCCGTTTGCGCTGGCTGCGGGTGCCGCGCTGACCTACTACGCCAGCGAGACGCCTTCGCCGCAGGCACAGGCCATTGTCGTGCGCGGCGATTCGCCGATCCGCGAGGTGGCGCAACTCAAGGGGCAGCGGGTGGCGTTTGCCAAGGGCGCAGGCGCGCACTACCTGGTGCTGGAAGCGCTGGCGCGCGCGGGTCTGTCGATCCGCGATATTGAACCGGCATACCTGAGCCCGGCCGACGCGCGCGCGGCGTTCGAGCGCGGCAGCGTGGCCGCATGGGTGATCTGGGATCCGTTCCTCGCGGCGGTGCAGCGCCAGGCCAATGCGCGCGTGCTGCGCGATGGCGAGGGGCTGGCCAGCTATCGGCGCTTCTACCTGGCGGCGACGCCGTTCGCGCGCGCGCATGCCGAGGTGCTTGAGGTCGTGTTCGATGCGTTGCGCGACGCGGGCGACTGGGTCAAGCGCAATCCGGCCGAGGCAGCGCGCTGGCACGCGCCGCTGATCGGCCTGGATGCGGCCACGGTGGAAGCCGCGAATGCGCGGCGCAGCTACGCGGTGCGCACGGTCGACGCTGCCGCGCTGGCCGAGCAGCAGCGCATCGCCGATGCCTTCACCGCGCCGCAGATCCTGCCGCGCAAGGTAACGATCTCGGCGTCGCCGGTCTGGCGCAAGGCGTAGCCGGCGGGGCGCCGGCTACGCTTACGCGACTTGCTTCGCACAATCCGCCCGGGGGCTCAACGCGAGCCCCGGGGCATGCCGCATCAAACCACTCCCATCTCCGGATCGCTGACCGCGTCCTCGCCGGTCTCCATCCGCCCCGCAAAGCGCCGCGCGAACGACGGGCTGGCCTCGCAGGTCACGACGAAGTCGTACCAGTTGCCGCTGTCGGCCACCGGCCATTCCAGCGTTTCCACCTTGCCCCGCTTCACCCTTTGCGTCCACGGGCCGTCGTCGCGGTAGGCCAGCGCCGTGACGGTGAAGGTCACGTCGGCATCGCTGTCGTTATGCAGCTTCACCTGGATCGTGGGCTTCTTGCACGGGTTGTAGCAGACCTGGATTTCCGTCGACGTGGTCACCGCTTCGTTGATGTCGCCGGAGAACGCGCGGTGATAGCCGTTGGGCCCCAGCACCCACAGGTCGTACTTGCCGCCGTCGGCATTAATGTCCCACGCATCGTCCAGCGTCTTCCCGGCTTCAACCACGTAGCGGCGCGGAATGCGGTCGAGGTGCAGCTTGTCATAGACGTGGAACAGCGCGCCGGCCTGGTTGGTGCTGGCGTTGGCGAACAGCAGGCGCACGGCCTTGGATGCGGCATCGACGCGTGCACTGGTATGCAGTTCGTATGGCAGCTTGCGCGACGGACGCGTGCCGGTGTCCTGCTCCGGCAGCGCGGGCGTGGCCGGCACCGGGATCGCCGGCTGGGTCTGCTGCCAGGCGGTCAGGCTGGTGGCGTCGGCACGGGTGGTGCGGCCGGCCAGCGTGGGCAGGGTCTCGGTGTTGGGCGTGGCAAAGTTGAAGGCGCTGGTCAGGTCGCCGCAGATGGCACGACGGTAGGCACTGATCTGCGGCTCCATCACGCCGAAGCGCGCCTCCAGGAAGCGCAGCACCGAGGTGTGGTCGAACACTTCAGAGTTGACCCAGCCGCCGCGGCTCCACGGCGACACCACCCACATCGGCACGCGCGGGCCGGGGCCGAAGGGCTTGCCGTCCTGCGGCGGCTGCTTGGCCGTGGCGGGCTGGAAGTTGAAGTACTCGTACGCCATCTGCGCGTCGTCGAGGGTCGACTTGCCGGCTAGCGTACCGTCCAGGTTGCGCGACGGCGCGGTCGGCGGCGGGCTGTGGTCGAAGAAGCCGTCGTTCTCGTCGAAGTTAATCAGCAGCACGGTCTTGCTCCAGACCTCGGGCGATGCCGTCAGCGCGTCCAGGATGGCCTGCACGTACCAGCCGCCCTTGGCCGGGCTGGACGGGCCGGGGTGCTCGCTGAACTCGGCCGGCGGGATGATCCACGACACCTCAGGGAGCGTGCCGTTGAGCACGTCGTCACGCAGCGACTGCAGGAAGCCGCCGTCGGGCATGGTGTTGCAGAAGCCCTTGGCCAGCGGGCTGTACTGGTCGTCGATGTCCGGGTTGTAGGGCGGGTTGACGCCGGTGCCGGCGGTGTTGGAGAGCTTGCGCCCGACGGGCATCTTCTCCATCTCTGCGCGCCAGTACCGAAAGCTCATCATCTGGTTGCAGCCATAGTTGTCCGGCACGTTCTGGTAGACCTTCCAGCCCACGCCGGCGGCCTGCAGGCGGTCGGCGTAGGTCTTCCAGGTCCAGCCTTCGGTGGAGGGGCCCACATCCGCGCCCGCGTTGAACTCGTTAATCATCACCGCGACGTTGTCGCCGGTGGGACCATTGCTGCCGGTCCAGTAGAACAGGCGGTTGGGGATGGTGCCGGTGTGCATCGCGCAGTGGTAGGCATCGCACAACGTGAAGGCGTCAGCCAGCGCGCGCTGGAACGGGATCTCGGCGTCATCGTAGTAGCCCATCGACAGCGTCTTCTTGGCCACCGGCCAGCGGTCCATGCGGCCGTGGTCCCACGCGGCCTGCGCATCGGGCCAGGTGTGCGGCGTGCCGCCGGCACGCTGCGCGTTGCCCTGGGTTTCGTCGAGATGGTAGGGCGTCAGGAGATTGCCGTTGGCATCGGTCTGGTAGAACGCGTTCTTGCCATTGGGCAACGGGATCGCGAAGCGGTCACCGTAGCCGCGCACGCCCTTGAAGGTGCCGAAGTAGTTGTCGAACGAGCGGTTCTCCAGCATCACCATCACGACGTGCTTGACGTCCTGGATGGTGCCGGTGGCGTTGTTGGCCTCGATGGCGATCGCGCGGCGGATGCTGGGCGGAAAGCTGGCCAGCACCGCGGCGGCGGCGCCGGTGCCGAGGCTGGTCTTCAGGAACTGTCTTTTTGACGGGTTGAAGGTCATGGCTGTGGCTGGGTCGGTCTGTCGCTGGATCGAAAAAGGGCCCGCATCACGGGGCGCAACGCGTGGTGCAGGTGCCGGGCCGGTCAGGCTTGCCTGGCTGGTCCGGCTTGTTGCCATTGGCGGCGGTGGGCTGGAGGGTGCTGCCGCTCGCGCCCGGCGAGTCGTCGCCGCCGCAGGCGGTAAGCATCAGTGCGAGGGTGAGGGTGCCGGCCGCCAGCCATGGCCGGGCGGAACGCGACAGCAATGAAGGTCTCATTTGTGCATGCCCTGTAGTCGTTGAGGGGGATAACGATTGCCGAGCCCATGCGCCGACATCGGATGCAGGCCCATGGACGTCCGCCGCGCGGACGACAAGTGCGGGGAACTGGCCGGTTCGGGTGCGCTTGGCCTTGGCTTGTCGTGACAGTGAGCGATTGTTGATTGGTCAAATGTCAGATGTTTGACATCAAACACATTTGGCGATTTGGTTTTGTAACCAAAAGTGTCGCGCCGGTCATGTCGCCACGATCACGCTGCGCCGCCCGGAGGTGGCAAACCGCCTCGGGCCGGATGACCTGGCCGAGCCAACGGCATGTCGATGCCGTGAACGACAGCGACGTGCGCGTGCTGCGCCTGCGCGGCACCGGCAAGTACTTCTGCAGCGGCTTCGATATCGGCAGGCTCGCGGCCGGGCAGCGCGGTGCCGGCTTCGAGACCCTGGTCAACGCGGTGGAAGACTGCCGCGCGGTGACCATTGCCGAGATCCACGGCGGCGTCTATGGCGGCGGCACGGACCTGGCGCTGGCGTGCGATTTCCGGCTTGGCACCGCTGCGGTGGACATGTTCATGCCCGCGGCGCGGCTGGGGCTGCATTTCTACCAGCGCGGCATGGAACGCTATATCAGCCGGCTGGGCCTGAACCACGCCAAGCCCCTGTTCCTGACTGCGGAGCGCATCGACGCCGACGAGATGCTCCGCCGCGGCTTCCTGACCGAGCTGCTGCCGGCCGAGCGCCTGCGCGAGCGCGCCGACCAGCTCAGCGACACGGTGGCCGGGCTTGCACCGCTGGGGGTGCAAGGCATGAAGCGGCACCTGAACGCGATCGGGCGCGGCGCGCTGGATACTGAGGCGCTGGCTGGCGACATCAGCCGGGCTACCCAGTCGCAGGACATCCGCGAAGGCGCGCTGGCCTGGAAGGAAAAGCGCAGGCCGCAGTTCACCGGCACCTGATGCAGCTTACTGTCCCTGCCGCATCACCCATTCCACCACCCGCGCCAGGAACGGTGACGTGTCGCCTTCGCGATAGCTCATGATGACCGGCGACACGAAGCCCGGCGCGTCGATCGGGCAGTAGCGCACGTCGTCGCGATGCAGCCGCTGGATCGACGCTGGCACCAGCGTGATGCCTATGCCGGCCGCCACCAGCCCCAGCGCGGTCTGCAGTTCGTTGGCCTCCTGCGCCACACGCAATTGCAGGCCCTGCGCGCGGAACAGCGACAGCAGGTGGTCGGCATAGCTGGGCCGCGGCCGGGCCGGGTAAAGAATGAACGGCTGCGCCGCCAGCGCCTGTGGCGTCAGCGCCTTGCGGCGGGGCGCGGGCAGGCGTGCGGGCAGCGCTGCCACCAGTGGCTCGGCCATCACCACCTGCTGGCGGATGGCGGGATCATTCAGCGTGATGCGGCCGAAGCCCAGGTCGATGCGGCCGGCCTTGAGCGCCTCGATCTGCTCGACGGTGATCATCTCTGCCAGTCCTACCTCTACCTGCTGGTCGTGCCGGTCTGATTCACGCAGTTCGCGGATCAGTTCCGGCAGCACGCCATACAGCACCGACGGCACGAAGCCGATGCCGAACCAGCGCTTGTCCTGCCGCCCGATGCGGCGCGTGCCTTCGATGGTTTCTTCCAGCCGCTGCGTCAGCTGGGTGGACTGCTCCAGCAGGAAGCGGCCCGCCTCGGTCAGCCGCAGCCCGCGGCCGACGCGGTCGAACAGTGCCACGCCCACTTCCTCTTCCAACTGGCGGATCTGGCGCGACAGCGGCGGCTGCGCCATATGCAGCCGCTCGGCGGCGCGGGTGACGTTGAGTTCCTGGGCCACGACCTGGAAATAACGCAGGTGCCGGAGTTCCATTGGTGTCCTGCTCCCATACCTGTAGGGTATCGATTGAGACATCATCGGTCTTGGACGCCGGCAAAGTCAAGCCGCATACTTGACTTCAATTATCAATTTGCATCGACAAGGTATGACCACGACTATCACTTCAGTGGAAGCCATCCTGGTGGACCTGCCCACCATCCGGGCACACCAGCTGGCCATGGCCACCATGCAGCAGCAGACGCTGGTGATCGTGCGGCTGCGCTGCAGCGACGGCGTGGAGGGCATCGGCGAGGCCACCACCATCGGCGGCCTGTCCTATGGCGACGAAAGCCCGGAAGGCATCAAGCTGACCATCGACACCTACCTGGCCCCTGCGCTGGCCGGCCAGGATGCCACCAACGTGCATGGCGCGATGGCGCGCCTGGGCAAGGTCGCGCGCGGCAACCGCTTCGCCAAGTCCGCGCTGGAGACCGCGTTGCTGGATGCGCAGGGCAAGCGCCTGGGCGTGCCGCTGGCCACGCTGCTGGGGGGCGCGGTGCGGTCGACACTGCCGGTGCTGTGGACGCTTGCCAGCGGCGACACCGCCCGCGACATTGCCGAGGCCGAGCAACTGCTGGCCGAGCGCCGCCACCATACCTTCAAGCTGAAGATCGGCCGGCGCAGCGTGCGCGACGACGTGGCCCATGTGGCCGCGATCAAGCGCGCGCTGGGCGACCGGGCGCGCGTCACCGTCGACGTCAACCAGGCCTGGAACGAGGCCGACGCCGCCACCGGCATCGCCATGCTGGAAGCCGCGGGCATCGACCTGATCGAGCAGCCGACTCCGCGCGAGCAGCGCATGGCGCTGGCCCGGCTGGCCGCGCGCTTCGTGGTGCCGATCATGGCAGATGAAGCGGTGTGCGGCCCGGAAGACGCGATGGAACTGGCGCGCATCGGCGGTGCCGACGTGTTCGCGCTGAAGATCGCCAAGGCCGGCGGCATCTTCGGCATGCTGCGCACCGCCGCGGTGGGCGACGCCGCCGGCATCGCGCTGTACGGCGGCACCATGCTGGAGGGCAGCGTCGGCACCATTGCCGCGGCGCATGGCTTCTGCACGCTGCCGCAGCTGGCCTGGGGCACCGAGCTGTTCGGACCGCTGCTGCTCAAGGACGATATCGTGCAGCAGCGCCCCGAGTACCGCGACTTCAGCCTGCACCTGCCCGAAGGCCCCGGCCTGGGGCTGGCGCTGGACGAAGACAAGCTGGCGCACTACCGGCGCGGCTGAACTGGCAGGCAACTTCCCCGCATGACACGCCATATGCGCGGGGCGCATCAAGCAGTGAGGAGACTATGAAAACGTTATTCCAGCGGCTGGCAAGCACCGGCCGCGCAGGGGCGCTGGCACTGGCTGCCGGCCTGTCGTTCGCCGCGCCGGCCGCGCACGCGGCCTATCCCGACCATCCGATCCGCTGGATCGTGCCGTTCCCCGCGGGCGGTGCCATGGACAACATCGCGCGCACGCTGGGCGAAGACATGTCGCGCACGCTGGGCCAGGCCATCGTGGTCGAGAACCGGCCGGGCGCCGGCGGCAATATCGGCGCCGAACTGGTGGCGCGCGCGCCCGCCGACGGCTACACGCTGATCATCGTCGCCAACGGCATGGCCGTGAACCCGGCGCTGTACGGCCGGCTGAGCTACGACCCGGTCAAGGACTTCGCGCCGGTGTCGCTGCTGGCGGTGGTGCCCAACGTGCTGGTGGCCAGCAAGGCGCGGCGCCAGGAAAGCACCGTCAAGGATGTGGTGGCGCACGCCAAGGCGGCGCCGGGCAAGTACACCTATGCCTCCGCGGGCAACGGCACCTCGATCCACCTGGCGGGCGAGCTGTTCACCTCGATGGCTGGCGTCGACATGCTGCATATCCCCTACAAGGGCAGCGGCCCGGCGATGACGGACCTGCTGGGCGGCCAGGTCGACTACATGTTCGACAGCATCACCTCGGCCAGGCCGCATATCGAATCGGGCAAGCTGACGGCGATCGCGGTCACCACCAGCAAGCGCTCCAGTGCGCTGCCCAATGTGCCGACGGTGGCCGAAGCCGGCCTGCCGGGCTATGAACTGTCGCCGTGGTTCGCGGCCTTCGTGCCGGCGAAGACGCCGCAGCCGGTCATCGACACGCTCAACCGCGCCATGCTCGAGGCGCTGCGCAAGCCTGCGGTGCAGAAGCGGCTGGCGCAAATCGGCGCCGAGCCGATCGGCAGTTCGCCGGCGGTGCTGCGCGAGCACCTGGCGAAGGAAACCGAGAAGTGGGGTGTGCTGATCCGCCAGCGGGGTATCCGGGCGGATTGAGCGGCCTGGACCAGCGCGGTTCATAGGGGGAGTCCCCCCGAGATGCTCCGGGGGAATGTCATTACCCAGCCCCCCGTCTCCCTGGCACATAATGTGCGTAAGATGCCAGCCGAAAGGCACACTCGAGCGGATCACCCGCCGGCACTGAGGGGAGACAATGAGCAGTTCAACCGACAAGTTCTCGGCCACCATGCGCGATGGCCTGGCCGATCTTGCCCGCCGCCTGCGCTTTGCCATGGAGGAGGGCGCGATCTGGCTGGACGAGCAGCGCATGATCCTGATCCATACCGCCGCCCTGGGCGCGCTGCGCAAGGAACTGGTGGACACCCTGGGCATGGAGCGCGCGCGCGGCCTGTTCACCCGCATGGGCTTCCATTCGGGCATGCGCGATGCGGAGGTCGCGCGCAAGCTGCGCGCCGGCCACAGCGACTTCGGCCAGCTGGAGATCGGGCCCTGCCTGCATACCATCGAGGGGGTGGTGCGGGTCACGCCGGTCAAGGTCGACATCGATATCGCCGCCGGCATCTACGATGGCGAGTTCCTGTGGGAAGACTCCTTCGAGGGCGACGTCCACCGCCAGCTGTTCGGCATCGTCGACGAGCCTGCCTGCTGGATGCAGATCGGCTACGCCACCGGCTACACCTCGGCGCTGATGGGGCGCACCATCCTGTACCGCGAGGTCGAGTGCATCGCCTGCGGGCACCCGCACTGCCGCATCATCGGCAAGCCGGTGGAAGCCTGGGAAGACGGCGCGCAGGCACTGGCGCTGTACCAGCCCGATCCCGTGATCGAAACCATCATCGCCCTGCAGAGCGAGGTCGAGCACCTGCGCGCGCTGCAGGGCACCCCGGCCACGCCGGCCGACCTGGTCGGCACCTCGCCAGGCTTTCGCGCCGCCTGGAGCCTGCTGCAACGCGCCGCGGCCAGCAACGTGACGGTGCTGCTGCTGGGCGAGACCGGCGTGGGCAAGGAGCGGTTCGCGCAGGCATTGCACAGCGTGAGCGGGCGTGCCGACAAGCCCTTCATTGCCGTGAACTGCGCGGCGATTCCCGACGAGCTGATTGAGTCCGAGCTGTTCGGCGTGGAAAAGGGCGCCTTCACCGGCGCCAGCCAGTCGCGCCCCGGGCGCTTCGAGCGCGCGCACGGCGGCACCCTGTTCCTGGACGAGCTGGGCGAACTCTCCGCCTCGGCCCAGTCCAAGCTGCTGCGCGTGCTGCAGGAAGGCGAGGTCGAGCGCGTGGGCGGCACCGGCACGCGAAAGGTGGACGTGCGGCTGGTGGCCGCCACCAATGTCGACCTGGCCGAAGCCGTGAAGCAGGGCACTTTCCGCAAGGACCTGTACTACCGCCTCAATGTCTATCCGGTCACGATCCCGCCGCTGCGCGAGCGCCTGGACGATATCCGGCCGCTGGCCGAGCGCTTCGTGGCCCGCTACGGCGCGCGCCACGGCAAGCGCATCGTCGGCATCACCGACCGCGCGCTGGCCGAGCTGCGCCACTATGACTGGCCCGGCAACGTGCGCGAACTGGAGAACGTGATCGAGCGCGGCGTGATCCTGGCCAGCCAGGGCGGCCAGATCACCGCCGACCACCTGTTCCTGCCAGGCACCGTGGCACCGGTGGTGGATACCGCGCCGCGGCTGGGGGCGGGCGGCACCTTGCCAGACCTGCGCGAAGCCGCGGTCCATGCGCTGCTGGACCAGATGTCCGAGCAGCAGCTGGCGCTGGGCGAAGTCGAGACCGTGCTGATGGAGGCGGCCATGCAGCGCGCCGACGGCAATATGAGCCAGGCGGCGCGGTTGCTGGGTATTACGCGGCCGCAGCTGGCGTATCGGTGGAAGATGCGCGGCACGCGCGGGGGTAACGGCCACGGCAACGGTAACTGAGGCCGCTTCCAGGCTTCAAATGCCGAGGGTGTGCTCCCCTCTCGCGCAAGCGGGAGAGGGGAGCACACTCGCGTGGATCAAGCGCGTTCACACGATCCCCTGCGCCACCCATCTCCTCCGCTTCTCCCGGCCCCTCGCATTTCTCCACTTGATCATTTGATGCAGCCCCTCCGGGCCGCGCATCGGCCCGAAGTTGCCCGATGCTGCACCGCGCCAACGATTTTTCCCTGTCAGATCAAGTCTTCTCAACTAGGTTGCCCACGCACGCTGCTGCGCCGCAGGGCAATCCCATCCGCATCTGCTCGCTGCCCGCAAACGCCCGCCCGGCGCGGCTTTTGATCATTTGATCAAGGCCTGCGCGCAGCTTCATCAATTCATCGATGCGTTTCGCGCGGACCTTTCCGGGTTAACGCGCACGCTCGCCACCGCCAATTCCCCGCAACCCTTGTCCCACAACGCTTCGCGCTCGCTGGCACGGTCTTCGCAATAAGGCCTGCGTCCAGCCAACGCAATGGAGCGCGCCATGAACACCCCGTCGGTTCCCCTGTTCGAAGCCACGCCGCGCTATGTGCGGGTCGAGGGCCGCACCCCAGAAGGGTTTGTTCAGTTCGCCTTCAGCGTGGCCGACCCTGAGCTCAACGTCGAACTGATCATGCCGGAGCCGATGTTCGAAGCCTTCTGCTGCGTCAACCGCGTGCGCTTCCTGCCCCCGCTGGAAGCAGCGCCGCAGCCGCAAGCCGACGACTGACGCCGCAGCCACCGCATCACAAAGAGAGAAGGGATACAGGAGACCAAACGATGCAAGTCGATATCAAGACCCAGCAGATCCAGCCGCTGCGCCAGACCTACGGCCATGTCGCGCGCCGCTTCGGCGACAAGCCGGCGTCGCGCTACCAGGAGGCGACCTACGACGTGCAGTCGGAGGTGAACTTCCACTACCGCCCCACCTGGGACCCCAGCTTCGAGCTGTATGACAAGCGCCGCACGGCGATCGTGATGCAGGACT
The DNA here is from genome assembly GCF_058782875.1 of Cupriavidus sp. FW305-F7. NCBI lineage: Bacteria > Pseudomonadati > Pseudomonadota > Betaproteobacteria > Burkholderiales > Burkholderiaceae > Cupriavidus > Cupriavidus sp. FW305-F7. The sequence continues at coordinate 61,745 of NZ_JBYSYC010000025.1, forward strand.
GGTACGCGCTGAAGGACCCGCGCCAGTTCTACTACGGCGCCTACGTTACCGCGCGCGGGCGCCAGCAGGATGCAACGGAGAAGAGCTTTGCCTTTGTCGAGAAGCGCGGGCTGCTGCAGGCGCTGCCGGCCGAATGGCAGGAACGCCTGGCCACAGGCCTGCTGCCGCTGCGCCATGTGGAGTGGGGCGCCAACATGAACAACTTCTACTGCGCCGACTATGGCTGGGGCACGGCCATCACGCAGGCCTGCACCTATTGCGCGATGGACCGCCTGGGTATCGCCCAATACCTGTCGCGCATCGGCATGCTGCTGGACGGCAATACCGGCGTGGCGCTGGAGCGGGCCAGGGTGGCGTGGCTGGAGAGCGCCGCATGGCAGCCGCTGCGCCGCTTTGTCGAGCATACCTTTGTCACCGAGGACTGGTTCGAGACCTTCATCGCCCAGAACCTGGTGCTCGACGGGCTGCTCTACCCGCTGGTCTACCAGCATGCCGACGCGGTGATCGCGCGCGCCTGCGGCACCGGGCTGGCGGTGCTGACCGAATTCATGAACGACTGGCGCGACGAGCACGCACGCTGGGTCGATGCCGTGATCCAGGCCGCCGCGGCCGAGTCCGAGGCCAACCGCGTGCTGCTGTCTGGCTGGGCGCGCGCCGCCTGCGCCGAGGTGGCGCAGGCGCTGGTGCCGGTGGCCGATGCGCTCACCGGCGAGGACGGCGCGCAGATGGTGGCGCTGTGCCGCGAGCAGTTCGAAGTCCGCCTGGGCAAGCTCGGCCTGGCTGCCTGATCCGCCCACAACGAACCCCACGGAGACACGCCATGTCAGCCACCCCAGCCAACGTCTACATCGCGCTGCAGAACAACGACGACACCCGACCCATCATCGACGCCATCACCGAGGCCAACCCGCATGCGGTGGTGTCGCAGTTTCCCGCCATGGTCAAGATTGACGCCCCCGGCCACCTGACCATCGTGCGCGAACTGGTGGCCGGCAAGCTCGGCCGCGACTGGGACCTGCAGGAGATCCAGCTGAACCTCATCTCGCTGTGCGGAAACATCGACGAAGACGAAGACGCCTTCACGCTGCGCTGGAATGCCTGACACCGCAGCGGCACACAGAACATCACGGAGACATCATGGACGCACGCAAGAAGCTCAACCTGCGCGAGAAGTACGCCTCGATGACGCGGGACCTGGCCTGGGAAACGACCTACGAGCCGATGGACAAGGTCTTCCCGTTCGACAAGTACGAGGGCATCCGCATCCACGACTGGGACAAATGGGAAGACCCGTTCCGCATGACCATGGATGCCTACTGGAAATACCAGTCGGAGAAGGAGCGCAAGCTGTACGCGATCATCGACTCGTTCGTGCAGAACAACGGCCACCTGAACGTATCCGATCCGCGCTACCTGAACGCGCTGCGGCTGTTCCTGACCGGCGTGACGCCGCTGGAATACGCTGCCCACCGCGGCTACGCGCACCTGGGCCGGCATTTCCGCGGCGCCGGCGCGCGCGTGGCGGCGCAGATGCAGTCGGTCGACGAACTGCGCCACGCCCAGACCCAGCTGCACACGCTGTCGGTCTACAACAAGTACTTCCACGGCTTTGGCGAATGGCGCCATATGCACGACCGGGTCTGGTACCTGTCGGTGCCCAAGTCCTACTTCGAGGACGCGATGAGCGCGGGGCCGTTCGAGTTCATCACCGCGATCTCGTTCTCGTTCGAGTATGTGCTGACCAACCTGCTGTTCATGCCGTTCATGTCGGGCGCCGCCTACAACGGCGACATGGCCACGGTGACCTTCGGCTTCTCCGCACAGTCCGACGAGTCGCGCCACATGACGCTGGGCCTGGAAGTGGTCAAGTTCCTGTGCGAGCAGGACCCCGGCAATATCCCGATCCTGCAGAAGTGGCTGGACAAGTGGTTCTGGCGCGGCTTCCGCCTGCTCACGCTGGTCGGCATGATGATGGACTACATGCTGCCCAAGCGCGTGATGTCGTGGGCCGAGGCCTGGGAGATGTACTTCGAGCAGGCGGGCGGGGCGCTGTTCAAGGACCTGGAGCGCTACGGCCTGCGCATGCCCAAGTACCACGAAGCGGCCACCAAGACCAAGGACCGCATCACGCACGAGGCCTGGGCCACCTTCTACAACTACGCGGGCGCGGCCGGCTTCCACACCTGGGTGCCCAAGGCGGACGAGATGGCGTGGCTGGCCGAGAAGTACCCGCAGACCTTCGAGCGCTACTACAAGCCGCGCCTGGACCACTGGCAGGAGCGCCAGCAGGCCGGCGACCGTTTCTACAACGCCACGCTGCCGATGCTGTGCCAGACCTGCCAGATCCCGATGGTGTTCTCGGAGCCGGACGATCCCACCCAGACCTGCTACCGCGAAAGCAGCTACCACGGCATGAAGTTCCATTTCTGCTCGGACGGCTGCAAGGACATCTTCGACGACGAGCCCGCCAAGTACGCGCAGGCCTGGCTGCCGGTGCACCAGATCTACCAGGGCAACTGCGGCGGCGCCACGCTGGAGGACGTGCTCAAGTGGTACCGGCTGAACCCGGGCGCTGACAACCTGGACTTCGATGGCTCGCAGGACCAGCGCAACTGGAACGCGTGGAAGGGCATCGGTCCTGCCGCCGACGCCGCCTGAAGCGGCCCCATCAAAAGACAAGGAGACAACCATGCCCGTCGTATCCATCGGCGACTACGCCTTCGAGGCGGCCGACCGCGAGGCCGTGTTCCACGGCAACCGCCTGCTCTATATCGGCTGGGACGGCCACCTGCTGTTCTGCGCCCCGCATTGCTTACCGTTCCCGCCGTCGATGCCGCTGCGCGAGGTGGTGGACAAGGTGCTGCCCGGCGTCTACGGCTACCACCCCGACTTTGCCCGCATCGACTGGGGCCAGGTGCAGTGGCTGCGCGGCGGCCAGCCCTGGCAGCCCGACCTGCACCGCTCGCTGGAAGAGAACGGCCTGGGCCACAAGGACGTGATCCGCTTCCGCACGCCGGGGCTGGACGGCATCGGCGGCAGCCGCAGTTGAGGCGCACGGGCGAACGCACCACCGGAAGGAGACCAAGATGTATTTGCTGACCATTGAACCGATCGGGCAGACCATCCCCATCGCTCCCGGGCAGACCGTGCTGGACGCCTGCCTGCGCAACGGCGTGTGGCTGCCCCATGCCTGTTGCCACGGCCTGTGCGCCACCTGCAAGGTGCAGGTGGTGGACGGCGAGGTCGAGCAGGGCGAGGCCTCCAGCTTCGCGCTGATGGACTTCGAGCGCGACAACGGCCAGTGCCTGGCCTGCTGCGCGACTGCGCAGTCGGACCTGGTGATCGAGGCCGACATTGAGGAAGATGCCGATGCGCTGGGCCTGCCGCTGGCCGACTATCGCGCCGAAGTTGTCGAGACGCGCGCCCTGACGCCCACCATCCTGGGCATCTGGCTGCGTGTGAAGGATGGCGGACGCACGGCATTCCAGGCCGGTCAGTACGTCAACCTGACCGTGCCGGGCTGCGATCAGCCGCGCGCGTTCTCGCTGGCCAACGCGCCGGGCGACGAGCTGGTCGAGCTGCACGTGCGCCGTGTGCCGGACGGGCAGGCCACTGGCTACCTGCACGACCAACTGGCGGTCGGCGATGAACTGTCGTTCTCAGCGCCCTATGGCCGCTTCTTCGTGCGCAAGTCGGCGCAGGTGCCGATGCTGTTCCTGGCGGGCGGCTCCGGCCTGTCCAGCCCGCGCGCGATGATCCTGGACCTGCTGGCCGCCGGCGAGACCCTGCCGATCACGCTGGTGCAGGGCGCACGCAACCGCGGCGAGCTGTACTACGGCGCCGAGTTCCAGGCGCTGGCGCAGGCCCACCCCAACTTCCGCTACGTGCCCGCGCTGTCGGACGAACCCGCCGACAGCGGCTGGAGCGGCGCGCGCGGCTACGTGCATGACGTGCTTCAGCAGCTCTACGCGCAGGACGGCAATGCCGACTTCCGCGGCCACAAGGCCTACCTGTGCGGGCCGCCGCCGATGATCGAGGCCTGCATCCGCACGCTGATGCAGGGCCGGCTGTTCGAGGCGGATATCCACACCGAGAAGTTCCTGTCCGCGGCCGATGCGCAGAACAGCGCGCGCAGTCCGCTGTTCAAGATCTGAGGAGGCCGGCCATGCATACCGTCGAGATCGCCGGCAGCGGGCTGCGCTACCCCTGCGCGCCGGAGCAGAACCTGCTGCGGGCCATGGAAGTGCTGGGCCAGCGCGGCATACCCGCCGGCTGCCGCGGCGGCGGCTGCGGCGTGTGCAAGGTCCGCATCGAGGCCGGCGACTACCACGCCGGCAAGATGAGCCGCGCCTGCCTGTCCGAAGCGGAGCAGCGCGACGGACTGGTGCTGGCCTGCAAGACCTACCCGGACAGCGATATCCGCCTGCGGCCGGTGGCCCTGCTGCAGCGCTGCCTGGAAAAGCAGCGGCAGCGCGAACAGGGCCGGTAGCAAGCGAACGAAGCACAAGCAAGGAAGGTGGCACCCACACAACGCCACCCCACCACACCAGGAGACCCACCATGGCATTGACAGGCGTATTGCGACCGGGGCACGTAGCCCTGCGCGTGCTGGAGCTGGAACCGGCGCTGAAACACTACACCGAGGTACTCGGCTTGATCGAAACCGCGCGCGATGCGCAGGGCCGGGTGTTCCTGAAGGCATGGGACGAGCACGACCACCACAGCGTGGTGCTGCGCGAGGCCGATAGTCCGGGCATGGACTACATGGGCTTCCGCGTCGACAGCGGCCACACGCTGGAGCGGCTGGCGCAGGAGGTGGAGCGATCCGGCCTGGCCATCGACTGCCAGTGGATCTCCGCCGGCGAGCACCCGCATACCGGCGCGCGCTTTCGCTTCACCATCCCCACCGGCCATGCGATCGAGCTCTTTGCCGACAAGGACAAGCCCGGCTGCAGGACCGGCGACCTCAACCCCGACCCCTGGCCGGACGACCTGCGCGGCATGGCGCCCAGCCGCTTCGACCACTGCCTGCTGTATGGCGATGATGTCGACGGCACCGTCAGGCTGTTCCGCGACGTGCTGGGCTTTTCCCTGGCCGAGCAGGTCGTGGCCGGCCCCGATGGCGAGATGCTGATCGGCGCCTTCCTGACCTGCTCGAACAAGGCGCACGACATCGCCTTTATCCGGCACCCGGAGAAGAACCGCTTCCACCATGCCTCGTTCCTGCTCGACAACTGGGGCGAGGTGCTGAAGGCGGCCGACATCATCTCCAAGAAGGATGTCTCGCTCGACATCGGCCCGACCCGCCACGGCATCACGCGCGGCGCGACGATCTACTTCTTCGATCCCTCGGGCAATCGCAACGAGGTCTTCTCCGGCGGCTATATCCACTACCCGGACAAGCCCACCATTACCTGGACCGACAACGAGCTGGGGCGCGCGATCTTCTATCACGACAGGAAGCTGAACGAAGCGTTTTTGAATGTGCTGACCTGAGCGCGAACACTCGCCTCCCGCTGATTTGCCCCCTCTCCCGCAAGCGGGAGAAGGGGCACCCAAACGATGAGCGGAGGATCGCAGTGCGCGATTGCTTCAACACCAGAGAACCAATATGAAAGACTTCAAGAACTTCATCAACGGCGAGTGGGTCGGCACCGCGCGGACCTTCGAGAACCGCAACCCGACCGACAACAGCCTGATCGGCCACGTGCACGAGGCCGGGCGGGCCGAGGTCGACGCCGCGGTGCAGGCCGCGCGCAGCGCGCTGCAGGGGCCGTGGGGCCGCATGACGGTGGCGCAGCGGGTCGAGCTGCTGCACGCGGTGGCTGACGGCATCAACCGCCACTTCGACGAATTCGTGCAGGCGGAGATCGCCGATACCGGCAAGCCCTTCGGGCTGGCCAGCCATATCGACATCCCGCGCGGCGCGGCCAACTTCAAGGTCTTTGCGGACCTGATCCGCAACGTGCCGACCGAAAGCTTTGCCATGGACACGCCCGATGGCGGCAAGGCCATCAACTACGCGGTGCGCAGCCCGCGCGGCGTGATCGGCGTGGTGTGCCCGTGGAACCTGCCACTGCTGCTGATGACGTGGAAGGTCGGGCCGGCGCTGGCCTGCGGCAATACGGTGGTGGTCAAGCCCTCGGAGGAGACCCCCGCCACCGCGACGCTGCTGGGCGAGGTGATGAACGAGGCCGGCGTGCCGCCCGGCGTCTACAACGTGGTGCATGGCTTTGGCCCGGATTCGGCCGGCGCCTTCCTGACCGCGCACCCGCAGGTCAACGGCATCACCTTCACCGGCGAGACCCGCACCGGCGAGGCCATCATGAAGGACGCGGCCAATGGCGTGCGGCCGGTGTCGTTCGAGCTGGGCGGCAAGAACGCGGGCATTGTGTTCGCCGATGCGGACTTCGACAAGGCCGTGGCCGGCATCACGCGCTCGGCGTTCGAGAACAGCGGGCAGGTGTGCCTGGGCACCGAGCGTGTCTATGTGCAGCGGCCGATCTTCGAGCGCTTTGTCGCCGCGCTGAAGGCGAAGGCCGAGGGCCTGAAGCTGGGGCGGCCCACCGAGCTCGGCGTGAACATGGGCCCACTGGTGTCGCACGAGCATCGCGACAAGGTGCTGTCCTACTACCGCAAGGCCGCCGAGGCCGGCGCCACCGTGGTCACCGGGGGCGGCGTGCCGCAGATGCCGGGGGCGCTGGCCGAAGGCGCCTGGGTGCAGCCCACCATCTGGACCGGCCTGCCGGAAAGCGCCGCCGTGATCCGCGAGGAGATCTTCGGGCCCTGCTGCCATATCGCCCCGTTCGACACCGAAGAGGAAGTCATCGCGCTGGCCAATGACACCCCGTACGGCCTGGCCGCCACGGTCTGGACCGGCGACCTCGGCACCGCGCACCGCATGGGCAGCGCGCTGGACGTTGGCATCTGCTGGATCAATGCCTGGTTCCTGCGCGACCTGCGCACCGCCTTTGGCGGCGCCAGGCAGTCCGGCATCGGCCGCGAGGGCGGTGTCCATTCGCTCGAGTTCTACACCGAGCTGCGCAACGTCTGCGTCCGCCTGTGAGGTCCCATCATGCATAGCGAACTTATCCTTGAGATCGGCGCCGGCCTGCACCATGCGCTGGCCTCCCGTCGCCCGGTGGCGCCGCTGACCGAATCGTGGCCGGAGTTGAGCATCGACGATGCCTACCGCATCCAGCTGGCGATGGTGCAGCACCGGCTCGATGCCGGCGAGCGCGTGGTCGGCAAGAAGATCGGCGTGACCAGCCGCGTGGTGATGGACATGCTCGACGTGCGCCAGCCCGACTTTGGCCACCTGCTGTCCGGCATGGTCTACCCCGACGGCGCGGCGATTCCCGCCGACACCCTGATCGCGCCCAAGGCCGAGGGTGAAATCGCCTTCGTGCTGAAGGAAGACCTGGAAGGGCCGGGCGTGACCAATGCCGACGTGCTGCGCGCCACCGCCTACGTGCTGCCTTGCTTCGAGATCGTCGACTCGCGCATCCGCGACTGGAAGATCCGCATCCAGGACACGGTGGCTGACAACGCATCGTCAGGCGTATTCGTGCTGGGCGACGCCGCGGTGGACCCGCGCAGCGTGGACCTGGGCACGGTCGGCATGACGCTGGAGAAAAACGGCGAGATCGTCGCCACCGGCGCCGGCGCGGCCGCGCTCGGGCATCCCGTCAACGCGGTGGCATGGCTGGCCAATACGCTTGGCCGGCTGGGCATTGGCCTGAAGCGGGGCGAGGTGATCCTGTCCGGCTCTCTTGCCGCGATGGTGCCCGTAACCGCTGGCGACCAGTTGCGCATCAGCCTGGGCGGTATCGGCTCGGCCGGCGTGTGCTTTGTCTGAGCCCGACCCCTTTTCCAATTCAGCGCAGGACAAGCCATGAACCTGACACAAGACACCATTGCCCGGCTCGCCGAGCACCTGGAGAACGCCGAGCTGCAGCGCGAGGCGGTGCGCAAGATCACCGATGAATACCCGGACATGGACTGGGACGACGCCTACGCCATCCAGGACGCCATCCGCGCGCGCAAGGAGGCGCGCGGCACCCGTATCGCCGGGCTCAAGATGGGCCTGACTTCGTTCGCCAAGATGCGCCAGATGGGCGTGAGCGACCCGGTGTACGGCTTCCTCACCGACTATGGCGCCTGCATGGACGGGGCCGCCATCGATACCGGCACGCTGATCCACCCCAAGGTGGAGGCCGAGATTGCCTTCGTGCTGAAGGCCCCGCTCAAGGGGCCTGGCTGCCATATCGGCGACGTGCTGGCCGCGACGGACTTCGTGGTGCCGGCGGTGGAGGTGATCGACTCGCGCTACGAGAACTTCCGCTTCGACCTGAAGAGCGTGATTGCCGACAACACTTCGTCGGCGCGCTTCGTCGTGGGCGGCACGCACCGCGGCGCCGAGGGGCTGGACCTGAAGAACCTGGGCGTTGTGCTTGAGAAGAACGGCGAGGTGGTGGCCACGGCGGCCGGCGCGGCGGTGCTGGGGCATCCGGCCAACAGCGTCGCCATGCTGGCCAACATGCTGGGGGCGCGCGGGCGCGAGCTGCCGGCGGGCACGTTCATCATGACCGGCGGCGTGACCGAGGCCATCGCGGTGGCGGCCGGCGACAACATCACCGTTCGCTACCAGCACCTGGGCACGGTATCGATGCGCTTCACCTGAACCGCGCACCAAGGAGACACACCATGCCAATCATGCAGGTCTTCCTGATCGAAGGCCGTACCGACGAACAGAAGGCGCGCCTGATCCGCGCCCTCACCGATGCCGCGGTCGAAGCGGTGGGCGCGCCGGTGGAAACCGTGCGCGTGATGATCACCGAGGTGCCGAAGGCGCAGTTCGGCATCGGCGGCAAGACCGCCAGGGAACTGGGCCGCTGACGCCCACGCGAAAAAGGACAACGACATGGACATGAAAGCAAGCGGCCGCCACAAGGTGGCCATCATCGGCTCCGGCAATATCGGCACCGACCTGATGATCAAGGTGATGCGCCACGGCCGGAGCCTGGAGATGGGCGCCATGGTGGGCATCGATGCCGCGTCGGACGGGCTGGCCCGCGCCGAGCGCCTGGGCGTGCCGACCACGGCCGAGGGCATCGACGGGCTGGTCGGCATGCCGGGCTTCGGCGATATCCGCATCGTCTTCGATGCCACCTCGGCCGGCGCCCATGCGTACCACAACCGCGTGCTGCAGCAGCACGGCGTGCGCGTGATCGACCTGACGCCGGCGTCGATCGGCCCGTACGTGGTGCCCGTGGTCAACCTGGACCAGCACCTGGACGCCCCCAACATCAATATGGTCACCTGCGGCGGCCAGGCCACCATTCCCATGGTGGCGGCGGTGTCGCGCGTGGCCAACGTGCACTACGCCGAGATCGTGGCGTCGATATCGAGCAGGTCGGCCGGGCCCGGCACGCGCGCCAATATCGACGAGTTCACCGAGACCACCAGCCAGGCGCTGTGCTCGGTGGGCGGCGCCGCGCGCGGCAAGGCCATCATCGTGCTCAACCCGGCGGAACCGCCGCTGATGATGCGCGACACGGTCTTCACCTTGTCGGAGGACGGTGATGAAGCGGAAATCGCGGCGAGCGTCGAAGCGATGGCGCAGGCAGTGCAGGGTTACGTACCGGGTTACCGGCTCAAGCAGCGCGTACAGTTCGAGCGTATCGCTGCGTCGGCGCCATTGAATATCCCCGGCCTGGGACCGATGAGCGGGATCAAGACCTCGATCTTCCTGGAAGTGGAGGGCGCCGCCCATTACCTGCCGGCCTATGCCGGCAACCTCGACATCATGACCAGCGCCGCACTGGCCTGCGCCGAGCGCCTGGCCGAGGCCCGGCTGTCCGCATGAGCCGCAGGGAGACAAAGATGACCGCACAACCTATCAGGAAGCTCTACATCTCCGACGTGACGCTGCGCGACGGCAGCCACGCCATCCGCCACCAGTACAGCCTGGACCACGTACGCCGCATCGCGGCCGCGCTCGACGCCGCGCGCGTGGATTCGATCGAGGTCGCGCACGGCGACGGGCTGTCGGGCTCCAGCTTCAACTATGGCTTTGGCGCCCATACCGACCTGGAATGGATCGCCGCCGTGGCCGAGACCGTGCGCCATGCCCGCGTGGCCACGCTGCTGCTGCCGGGCGTGGGCACCGTGCACGACCTGCGCGCCGCCTATGATGCCGGCGCGCGCGTGGTGCGCGTGGCCACGCACTGCACCGAAGCCGATGTCTCGCGCCAGCACATCGAATATGCGCGCGAACTCGGCATGGACACCGTCGGCTTCCTGATGATGAGCCACATGACCACGCCCGCGGCGCTGGCGCAGCAGGCGAAGCTGATGGAAAGCTACGGCGCCCAGTGCGTCTATGTGGTCGATTCCGGCGGCGCGCTGGGCATGCAGGACGTGCGCGAGCGCTTCCGCGCCTTCAAGGACGTGCTCAAGCCGGAAACCCAGACCGGCATGCACGCCCATCACAACCTGAGCCTGGGCGTGGCCAATTCCATCGTCGCGGCGGAAGAGGGCTGTGACCGCGTCGACGCCAGCCTGGCCGGCATGGGTGCCGGCGCCGGCAACGCCCCGCTGGAAGTCTTTATCGCCGCCGCCGAACGCCTGGGCTGGCAGCACGGCTGCGACCTCTACACGCTGATGGATGCCGCCGACGACATCGTGCGCCCGCTGCAGGACCGCCCGGTGCGCGTTGACCGCGAGACCCTGGCGCTGGGCTACGCGGGGGTCTATTCCAGCTTCCTGCGCCATGCCGAGGCCGCCGCGGCGCGCTACGGCCTGGGCACGGTCGACATCCTGGTCGAGCTGGGCCGGCGGCGCATGGTGGGCGGGCAGGAAGACATGATCGTGGATGTGGCGCTGGACTTGCTGGCGCGGCGCAGTGCGCAGGCGGAGCAGGGTGTGTCGTCGGCGGCGGTGGCCTGACCGTCGGCAGGCGCGGTCGGGGCGAGGCTCAGCACCTCGGCCGCGCCAGCGAGCGAAAATCGATCGCATCCGTGCTCACCGCGGCAATCTTCGGCCCGAAGCTCCTGATATTCGACAATGTCGCATTGTGATGCTCGCGAATGCGGGCCGCGTCGGCGTGCGGCTTGTCGTGCGTCGTGTGCGCGTCCGCGGCGATGGTCACCCCGTAGCCATTGGCTGCCGCGCGGCGCACTGTGGTGTCAACGCAGAACTCGGTGGCATAGCCGCACACGACCACATGCTTCACATCATGTTCAGCAAGGACCGTCTGGAGTTCAGTGCGCAGAAAGCTGTCGGGGGTGCGCTTGCCGATCCGGTAGTCACCCGGTTCGACCTGAAGTCCGGCGGACAGTTGCCACGCCGTTGAACCGTGCCGCAGGGCGTCCTCATTCTCGTGCTGGATGAAGATGACCGGCACGGCCGCCTGACGGGCTCGTGTACTCAGGGTGTTGATATTGGTGGCAACCGCGGCGGCATCGCCTGGCAACGGTGCGGAATCGAGCAGGCCGGCCTGGAAATCGATGATGAGCAGTGCGCAATTCATGTTGTGCTCCCGTGAAGGTGGTCGACTGTAGCTTGCCGGCGCTACGGCTGCACCCGCAATGCCAGGAACGTCCCGTTCGGCTGGAACAGCTTCAGTGCGTCCACGGCCTCTTGCGCCGGCGCGCGAAACTCCACGCGCCAGCCGGGCAGCTCCGCGATCTCGAAGGTCTGGCCCTCGGACGGCAGCAGGTGGTAGCGGGGTTGCCCCGTGATGGTCATGAGCAGGTGCCCGGCCGCATCCAGCGCGACTTCGATGCGCTGCACGCTGTGCCGGTACTCGCCGGCGCAGCGCGCGCGGAAGGCGGCCGTGGTCGCGTCGCCGCTTGCCATGCGGTGGAAGACAATATCGTCGACCAGCGGCTCCAGCGGTGCCGCAATGCTGTCGATGGTGCCTTCCCGGTTGTAGAGGAAGGTGAGGGCCAGGTTGTCGGGATGGATTTCGGCGGGCTTTTCGGCCGTGCTGAACACATCGTAGTGACGATGGGCGAGCTGGCCGGACATGCCGCGCCAGCGCCAGGAGAGTGCATCGCCATCCGCACCGATGGTGACTTGCCCGTAGGCGGGGTGCGAGTAGTCGCCTGCGTAATCGTGCAGCGGATGGCTGGGGCTGGTGCCGGTATGCTGCCGCGCTTGCCGTGCCGCCTGGTTGATCTGCAGTTGTGCGAGCATTTCGTGGCGCCGGGCCTGCATGCAGGTGAACCAGTCGATGGGCGGATGCCCGCACAACTGGTCCAGAGCCGCATAGGTCAGCAGCGCGGTCACCGCGCTGGGTGCCCGGTTGGTCAGCACCGCAATGCCGATACGCCTGGATGGCATCAGCGTCATCAGCGCCGCCCAGCCCAGCCAGCTGCCGGAGTGCGAGACCGTGCGCTCGCCGCGGTATTGCTCGACCGTGAGGCCAAGGCCGTAATGCTGATCGCCGACCTCCGGGAACTCCGACATGCCGATATGCACGCCCGGCGTCATCATGTCGCGCACGATCGCCGGCGATAGCAGCGCACGCCCGCCAACCTTGCCTTCATCCAGCAGGCAGCGCATCCATTTCGCCAGGTCCTCTACCGAGGTGGCGAGGCCACCGGCCGGCTTCACAATGGACGACAGGCTGGCTCGCAGGCGTTCGTCGCCAACCATCGTATGCGGGTGCGCGTGGTCGGGAGCGGCGGCCAGGGCCTCGGCGGAGAAACCGAAGCGTGAGAAGCCCAGCGGCCGCAGCAGGCGCTCCCCGGTGAAGTCCTCCCAGCGCTGGCCGCTGAGGCGCTCGGCCACATGGCCGGCGATTACGTAGCCAAGGTTCTGGTACTGCCAGCGTTCGCGCAGGTCACGGCTGGGCGCCAGGTAGCGCAGCCGTGCCAGCAGTTCGCTGGTATCAAGGTCGCCCGGTGTATGGAGCCAGTCGTGGCGCGGCATGCCGCTGTGGTGGCAGAGCAGGTCGCGCACCGTGATGCGCTCGGTGGTGACGGCATCGTGCAGCCGGAATCCCGGGATGAGGTCGCGCACGGGCGTGGTCCAGTTAAGCTTGCGCTCGTCCACCAGCAGGCCCAGGCCGGCGGCGGTGAAGGACTTGGTGATCGAGCACAGCATGAACTGCGTGGCGGTTGTCACCGGTGCTGATCCGACGCTGTCACGGACCCCGTAGCCCCGCATCAGGACGGGCTCGCCGTCGCGGATCACGGCCAGCGCAAGCCCGGGGATCTTCCAATCGGCCATCGACTCTTCGACCAGTGCATCGAATCCGTTCAGCATGAGGCGTTCCTGGGGGCATGGGCTCCGTATGCTGCCATGTCCTGGCGACGCAGTCGCCGCTTGCTCAAAGTGACTGTGCCTGGTTCGCGACATCTCCAGCGTTGTCACTGGCACATTTGTGATTATTGGTGCACTCCAGGCAGCCATTCCTCCTGCTGGCCAGGCCATGCCCCGCTCTCGTAGGGATCAGTTCGGCCCGTCGCAACCGTTAGCCAGCGCAATAAAGAGCACGGATACGCCAGAAAATCGCCAGGGCAAAGTACCCCGGCCGGATCGCGGACGCCGAGCCGACCAGCAGGAACGGGCGCGCAGTGTTGCATGCAGCAGTCGGGCATGCAGGGTTGGATTCAAAACAAACGAAGCGCATACGTCTTATTGGACGGTGAGGGGAGTGATCATGAATTTCAGGAGTCTGTCTATCCGCACGCGGCTGCTGGCCGGGTTCGGCACGCTGGCGGGCATGGTGCTGGTGGTGTCCGCGTATTCGCTGCATGCGCTCGGCGATGCGACCGCAGGTTTCAATGATTACCTGAACGGGCTGAATGCCCGCGCGGACATGGCCGCGCAAGTGCGCAGCGCGGTGGACCGGCGGGCCATCGCGGCGCGCAACCTGGTGCTGGTGACCGATGCGGCGGAACTGGAGCGCGAGAAGGCCGATGCCTTGCGCGCGCACCAGGACGTGCAGACCCGCCTGGCGCGGCTCAATGAGATGGTGCGCCAGCCCGGCATCAGCGATGAGGCGCGCAAGCTGGTGGAGGAGGTGGCGAAGGTCGAGGCGCAGTATGGCCCGGTCGCCACCGGCATCGTCGGCCTGGCGGTGGAGCGCAAGATCGAGGAAGCCGTCTCCCGTATCGACAAGCACTGCCGCCCGCTGCTGGCGGCGCTGATCAAGGCGACCGACGCCTATGCGGAGTTCACCAAGACGCGCCAGAAGGAGATGGAGCGCAGGCTGGAGGCGGATTATGAGCGCCAGCGCAACCTGCTGATCCTGATTTCCCTGGTATCGGCAGCGATCGCTATCGTTGGCGGGTTGCTGGTCACGCGTGCCATCACTCGGCCGATCCAGCGCGCCGTGGACGTGGCCGGCACCGTGGCCAGCGGCGACCTGGGCGCACGTATCGAGGTGGATCGCGATGACGAGACCGGTCGCCTGCTTGCCGCGCTGCGCGACATGAACGAGCGCCTCACCGCCACCGTCACCCAGGTGCGTGCAGGCAGCGGCAATATTGCCGTGAGCACCAGCGAGATCGCGCGCGGCAACGCTGACCTGAGCAGCCGCACCGAGGAACAGGCGGCGTCGCTGGAAGAAACCGCGGCGAGCATGGAAGAGCTGACCGAGACCGTGCGCCTGAATACCGACAACGCCCGCCAGGCCAGCGAGCTGGCGCGCAGCGCGGCCGACGTGGCGCAGCGCGGCAGCGCCACGGTGCAGCGCGTGGTCGGCACGATGCAGGACATCAGTGCCAGTTCGTCCAAGATCGCCGAGATTACCGGCATCATCGAAGGCATTGCCTTCCAGACCAACATCCTGGCGCTGAACGCGGCGGTGGAGGCGGCGCGTGCCGGTGAGCAGGGCCGCGGCTTTGCCGTGGTGGCCAGCGAGGTGCGCGGCCTGGCGCAGCGCTCCTCGAGCGCGGCCAAGGAGATCAAGGACCTGATCGAGGCGTCGGGACGCCAGGTGCACGACGGTGCGTCGCTGGCATCAGAGGCGGGCCAGACCATGGCCGAGGTGACCCAGGCGGTGGCGCGCGTGACCGGCATCGTGGAAGAGATTGCCACGGCGTCCGCCGAACAGACCCGCGGCATCGAGCAGGTCAGCCAGGCCATCGCGCAGATCGACCAGGTGACGCAGCAGAACGCGTCGCTGGTGAACGAAGCTGCCAACGCGTCGCGCGCGCTGGAAGAGCAGGGCCGCGAACTCACTGAGGTGGTGGCGTTCTTCCGCCTGCCGGGCGAAGGCGGCGCCTCGCACCTGGGTGCCGATACGCTGGCCACGCAGCGGCGCGCGGCGCACAGGCTGGCCGCGGCATAGCGCCACGCCGGGGCGGCGTGGCTGCAAGATGGCCCCGGGGCGGGTAAACTGGCCGGTCCCAGCCTCCTTGCCATCGCCATGACCGCCCTGCCTATCTCCTTCGACGACGTCGCCGCCGCCCACGAACGCATCCGCGCGGCGGCCCACCGCACCCCGGTGCTGACCTCCGCCACCGCGGACGCGGCCACCGGCGCGCAGCTGTTCTTCAAAGCCGAGAACTTCCAGCGCATCGGCGCCTTCAAGTTCCGCGGCGCCTACAACGCCATCGCCCAGTTCACGCCGCAGCAGAAGGCGGGCGGCGTGCTGGCGTTCTCTTCCGGCAACCATGCCCAGGCGATCGCGCTGTCGGCCCGGTTGCTGGGCGTGCAGGCGGTGATCGTGATGCCGCAGGACGCCCCCGCGATCAAGATCGAAGCCACGCGCGGCTATGGCGCCGAAGTGGTGCTGTATGACCGCTACCAGGACGATCGCGAGGCGCTGGGCCGGCGCATCGCCGCCGAGCGCGGCATGACGCTGATTCCGCCGTATGACCATCCGCATGTGATGGCGGGGCAGGGCACGGCCGCCAAGGAGCTGTTCGAGGAAACCGGCCCGCTGGACATGCTGGTGGTGTGCCTGGGCGGCGGCGGGCTGCTTTCTGGCTGCGCGGTGGCGGCCCAGGCGATGTCGCCCGGCTGCGCCGTGTACGGCGTCGAACCTGAGGCCGGCAACGATGGCCAGCGCAGCCTGCGCAGCGGCGAAATCGTCCGCATCGACACCCCGCGCACCATCGCCGACGGCGCGCAGACGCCGTTTCTGGGCAACCACACCTTTGCCGTGATCCGCGAGCTGGTGATGGACATCGCCACGGTGTCGGATGCCGAACTGGTCGACACCATGAAGTTCTTCGCCGGGCGCATGAAGATCGTGGTCGAGCCCACCGGCTGCCTGGCTGCCGCCGCGGTGCTGCACGGCAAGCTGGATGTGAAGGGCAAGCGCGTGGGGGTCATCATCTCGGGCGGCAATGTCGACCTGGGCGCCTTTGGCAGCTTCCTGCTGGGTTGAGTCGGGCGGCAGGGAATCCTGGACTGGCCCCGGCCGTCTAACCTGCAATCCGCGACGACAATGCCAGGAGTGGCCATGACGGACAAGCGCCACTATGACGTGCTGGACACCGGCGCCGGCAAGCCGGTCAAGCTGTGGACGCGCGGCGTCCCGGTGGAAAGCGCTGCCCGCGAGCAACTGCTGAACACGGCGCGGATGCCGTTTATCTTCCGCCATCTCGCGGTGATGCCGGATGTACATCTGGGCAAGGGCTCGACCATCGGCTCGGTGATCCCGACCGTGGGCGCGGTGATTCCCGCCGCGGTGGGCGTGGACATCGGCTGCGGCATGATGGCCGTGAAGACTTCGCTCACCGCCGCTGACCTGCCCGACAACCTCGGGCCGCTGCGCAGCGCGATCGAGCACGCCGTTCCGCACGGCCGCACCGCGCAAGGCGGACGGCGCGACCAGGGTGCCTGGGGCTCGGCCCCGGCGCCCGTTGACGCGGCATGGGCCGAAATGGCGCCGGGCTTTCGTCGCATCACCGACAAGTATCCGCACCTGGCGCGTACCAACCATCGCAATCACCTGGGCACGCTCGGCACCGGCAATCACTTTATCGAGGTGTGCCTGGACGAGGCCCAGTCAGTCTGGTTCATGCTGCACAGCGGCTCGCGCGGCGTCGGCAATGCCATCGGCACGACCTTCATTTCGCTGGCGCAGCAGGACATGCGCAAGCACCTCGCCAACCTGCCGGACCGCGACCTGGCCTACCTGGTCGAAGGCTCCGAGCATTATGAGGACTACATCTTCGCCGTGTCGTGGGCTCAGGCCTACGCGCGCCGCAACCGCGAGCTGATGATGGAGGCGGTGCTGGCAGCGGCGCAGCGCGTGCTGCGCAGGCCGTTCCAGGCGCGGCTGGAGGCGGTCAACTGCCATCACAACTACGTGCAGAAGGAACACCACTTCGGCGCCGAGGTGCTGGTCACGCGCAAGGGCGCGGTCAGCGCGCGCGTGGGCGAGCTGGGCATCATCCCGGGATCGATGGGCGCGCGCTCGTTCATCGTGCGCGGCAAGGGCAACCCGGAATCGTTCTGCTCATGCAGCCACGGCGCGGGCCGCACCATGAGCCGCAGCGAGGCCAAGCGCCGCTTCACCGTGGCCGATCAGGTGCATGCGACCGAGGGGGTCGAATGCCGCAAGGACGCCGCCGTGATCGACGAGATCCCGATGGCGTACAAGGACATCGACGCGGTGATGGCGGCGCAGGCTGACCTGGTGGAGATCGTGCACACGTTGCGGCAGGTGGTGTGCGTGAAGGGGTGAGTGGGCCGGTGCCCCAGGGGGGTCAGTCGACGAGCAGATTGATTTTCGTCGCGAATTTCTGCCAGCGATCGATGTCGGAACTCACCAGCTTCTGGAATTCAGCGGGCGTGCTTGTCGTCGTGGCAAAGCCGAGCTGCGTCAGCGATGCCTTGATCTCAGGCCTGGCGATGGCCCTGGCGATTTCCGTGTTCAGCCTTTGCACGATCTCGGGCGGCGTATTTGCCGGGGCGAGGATGCCGAACCACTGGTCGACGTCATAGCCGGCCACGCCAAGCTCGCTGACAGTTGGTACGTCGGGCAGGAACGGCGAGCGCGCCTTCGAGGTGACGGCCAGCGCGCGCAGCTTGTTGCTTTTCAGGTAGGGGATGGTGTTGGTCAGCGTGTTGACACTGACATCGGCCTGGTTGCCGAGCACGTCGGCGATGGCGGGAGCGCAACCCTTGTACGGCACGTGCAGCATATCCATCTTTGCCGAGACCTTCAGCAATTCGCCGGCCAGATGCTGCGGGGTGCCGTTACCGCACGACGCGTAGCTGGGGGGTGAGCCGCTCCTGCCGGCCGCCAGCAGGTCGCTGAAGGTGCGGAGCTTCGAGTGCGATGGCACGGCGATCACCGATGGCACCGACGCGAAGGTGATGACGGCGCTGAAATCGGACTTGGGATTGAACTGCAGCTTCTTGAAGACGCTCGGGTTGATGGCAAAGCTGCTGTTGACGATGAGCAGTGTATAGCCGTCGGCAGGGCTCTTGGCGACGAACTCGGCGCCAATATTGCCGCTGGCGCCGGGCCGGTTGTCGACGACCACGGGCTGCCCCAGCGACTTGCTGAGGTCATTCCCAATCAGGCGCGCAAGGGAATCGGTCCCCCCTCCGGCCGGGAACGTTACCACCACGCGGATCGGCTTTTGCGGGAAGGTACTGGCGATATTGGCTTCGGCGCGCCCGGGCAGGGTGCCCAGGCTGCCTGCGACAAACAGGAGCGATGCCAGACTTCTGACGACGGATAGGGGTCTCATTGATATGCCTCGTCGGTTAGGGTGAAGGAAGCGGAAAAGCCGGTCAATCGGGGTCTATACGCACCGCCTGGCAGTACTCGCCGCCAGCGCGCGCCAGTGCCGCAGCCGCCTCAAGCGCTTCCGCGGAGCCGGCGTGGATACGGTAGAGGGGTTGCCCTGGCGCTACCTTTGCACCGATCGTGCACAGCATGTCGACGCCTGCACCGCCATCGCGCGGCGCCCCGGCGGCGCGCGCCACGCCGGAAATCTGCAGGCCATCGATGCCCGTGACCCGGCCCTGCGTGGCGGCGGGAACGACCTGCGTATGCGTACCCGGCGCCACTGGATCGGCGCGAGCGCCCTGCGCAGCGGCGATGCGATCGAACGCGGCTCTGGCCTTGCCTTCATGCAGCAGCGCGGTCGCAATTTGCATGCCGTGTTCGGGGGAGTCCACGCGGGGATCGAATGCGATGATTTCGCCGGCAAAGCGCAGGGCCTTTTCACGCAGGTCGGCGGGTGCATCGGGCGCGTTGTCGAGCACGAGGCGGACGTCGCGCACTTCCAGTGCGGGGCCGATGCCGCGCCCGATCGGGCGGCTGCCGTCAGTGACCAGTGCGCGTACGTGCAGGCCCAGTCCCTTGCCGACGTGTTCGAACAGCGCGCCCAGCGCCTCGGCGTCGGCGCGCGTTGCCAGCTTGGTTTGCGGCCCATAGGGCAGGTCGACGATGACGTGGGTGGCGCCGGCGGTGTACTTCTTCGACAGGATCGACGCCACTGACCAGCGCCGCGAATCCAGGCGCAGCGGCCGCGTGATGGCGTTCATCACATCGTCGACCACGGAATGGTTCAGCCGTCCGTTCCAGGCAATGCATGCGCGCGCTTGGGCCACGCATCGGCGCACGTCTTCATGCGCCAGGTCGACCCGTGCGATGGTCTCCATGGCATCGGCGGTGCCGGCGGCAGAGGTGATCGCGCGCGACGATGTCTTGGGCATCGCCAGCCCGTAGGCGGCGACGATCGGCACCACGATCAGCGTGATGCGGCTGCCGGGAACGCCCCCCATCGAATGCTTGTCGACGACTACCGGTTCGTCCCAGTCGATGCGGGGTGTGAAGGCGGTACGCGCGCGTGCCAGTGCCACCACTTCCTCGTCTGTGAGCGTGCGGGTGGCGGCAACGAGGAACTCGGTCAACTCTGCCTCGGTGTACCGCCCGGCGATGGCGTCCTGCAGCACGGCGACGTAGGCAGCTTCGTCGAGCGGATCGCCGCGCAGCTTGGCCATCAGGTTGGTTCGGCTGGCCGGCCGTTCGGCGGCGGATGCCCCGGTGCCGTTGCGCAAGGCTTCGACAAAGCGTGCCGTGCCCGCTTCCAGCGTGCTGTCGTTCGACACCGTGATACACGGGACGTGTGGCGGCACCGGAGCCCCTGCGCGTGCCACGCGGCTGGCAACCTGGTCGCCAGATTCCCGCCCACGCGCGGCAATGCGCTGCGCAAGCACGTCATGCGGTGCCGTCACCACGATCACGACGAAGCGGGGCAGGCGGGCCGCAAGTTCGGCGATGACGCCTCGCGAGCCATTGGCCACGACGTTGCGGCCGCGTTCGAGTTCGAGCATCAGGGAGCGGGGCAATCCGTAGCACAGGTCGTGCGCGTCCCAGGTCACCAAGAACTCTCCGCTTCGCTGGCGCCGCGCGAACTCGGCCTCCGTGACACCTTCGTGCGCTTCGCCAGCAGAGCCGTCAGGGCGGGTAATGACGCGCCGCGCAAAAACGTAATCGTCATCGAGCGCGGCACGTGCACCGTCGATCAGGGAGTCCTTGCCAGCGCCACTGGGCCCCACAACAAAGAAGAATGTGCCGGTCGCCTTCATGAGAATTACCTTAGATGTCGAAGTTATGTGGCTATGCTAGCACCGGCCAAGGGGGTGTCAAGATAAGTTCGATGTCTAAGTTAATGCAAGCAACGAGCCAGCGCCCGCAAATCCAGTGTGTACGCGGGATTCGCGGGCTTATAGGGGAAAACACGGGGAGCAGGGTGCGCGGTGACGGTGCCCCGTGCATGGGTTGCGGGCATGGTGCACTGATGGAGTGAACGCTACATGGAGAGGCGTTGCCGATGAAGCGGTGGTGTCGGCGTGCCAGCGCCGGAGGCGCTATCATGTGCGCTGTCGCTGGCGCCGGGCCGTCCGGTGCCGCATGCATACGCTCTACTTTCCCTCACGACTATGGCCACAAAGAAGCCGGATGCTCCGGTCCCGATCACGCCTGCGGATGAAGCCGATGAAGAACGGCTTGCCCACCTGGTGAAGGATGCCGCCCGGGCCTATATCCGGGCGCTGCAGTTGCGCCTGGCGGAGCATTCGGTTTCGTATGGGCACTGGACCATCCTGCGCATCCTGTGGCGCCATGACGGCGTGTCGCAGCGAGAGTTGAGTGAACGGGCCGGCGTGACCGAGCCGACGACGTTTGCGGCAGTCAAGGCGCTGGAGGCGCTGGGCTACGTGGAACGCACGCATCTTCCCGGCAACAAGAAGAAGGTGCATGTGTTCCTGAGCAAGACCGGACGCGCGCTGCGCCGCAAGCTTGAACCGCTGGCGACCGAGGTGAACGAACTCAGCGTGGAAGGTGTGAGCGAAGAAGACGTGCTGACCACGCGTCGCGTGCTGATCACGATTGCGAAGCGGCTGGTCGCCGACGAAGTCGCGTCGGCAGAACATGGGCGGCGGGTCCCGTCCACACAGGAGGTAGGGCGCCTGCTCTCGGATCTGTAGACGACCCGCAACGGAAAAGACCCTCGCCGGGCGAGACCGGCAAGGGTGAATGCCTTGGGTAGAAGGCGTGAATCGGTCAGAGCGATTGGGGGGCTGTTCCCCCCGGTGTCAGGCTTCGTCGAGCCCGATGTCGACGGCAGGGGCGGACTGGGTGATCTTGCTCGTGGAGATGTAGTCCACGCCCGTTTCCGCCACGGCCCGGATCGTTTCCAGGCGGATGCCGCCTGAGGCCTCGACCTTGGTCCGGCCATTGACGATCTGCACGGCTTCCTTCATGTCGGGCACCGACATGTTGTCCAGCATGATCACGTCGACACCGGCTGCCAGGGCTTCGTGCACCTGTTCCAGCCGGTCGCATTCCACTTCCAGCTTGGTCAGCACGGGCAGCTTGCGGCGCACGCGTGCCACGGCGGCAGCGATACTGCCGCACACGGCGATGTGGTTGTCCTTGATCATCACGCCGTTGTCCAGGCTCAGCCGGTGGTTCAGGCCGCCGCCGCAGGTCACCGCGTGCTTTTCCAGCGCTCGCAGGCCCGGCGTGGTCTTGCGGCTGTCGATCAGGCGCGCCCTGGTATGGGCGATGGCCTGGGCATAGGTTGCCGTATGGTTGGCGATGCCGCACAGCCGCTGCATGATGTTCAGCGCGGTGCGCTCGGCCGTCAGGACGCTGCGTGCATTGCCGCTCACGTTAAGCAGCACCGCGCCTTTTTCAACCTTGTCGCCGTCGGCGACGCGCACATCGACCGACAGCGTCGGATCGTAGCGCGCGAAGATGCGTGCCGCCACGTCGATGCCGGCGATGAGCATCGGCTCGCGGGCGTTCATGCAGAAGGTGCCGGTCTCTCCCGGTTCAATCATGGTCTGGACGGTCAAGTCGCAGATGCCGATGTCTTCGGTCAGCCAGAGATCGATCAGCTTGTCGGTGGCGAAAATGTCGTACATGAAGGGCTCCTGAACGGTGGTTGCGGTACCTCATAAATCTTAGAGATCGAAGTACATAGCGCAATACTAGCCCTTCCGTGCGCCATGTCAAGTAATATTCGAGATCTAAGATAAAGCGCAAACCTACCGCGCAAACTGCCCCAGCACCGTCCCGACCGCCTCCAGCCCCGCCTCGATCATGTGCTGCATGTAGGTGCCCATCTGCGGCATCACCAGCATCAGCACCAGCAGCCCGCCCGACAGCGTGACCGGGAAGCCGACCGCAAAGATCGACAGTTGCGGCGAGGCGCGGTTCAGGATGCCCATCGCCAGGTTCAGCGTCAGCAGCGCCGCGATCATCGGCAGCGCCAGCAGCAGGCCGGACGAGAACACCATGCCGCCGGCGCGGGCCACGGCCATGGCGCCGCCGGCGGACAGCGGCGTGCCGCCGATGGGCAGGCCGTTGAAGCTGTCGACCAGCGTGCCCAGCATCAGCAGGTGGCCGTCCAGCGCCAGGAACAGCAGCATCGCGATCAGATTCAGGAAGCGCGACAGCACCATGGTCTGGCCGCCTGCGGCGCGGTCGAAGAACGAGGCAAAGGACAGGCCCATCTGCAGGCCGATGATTTCGCCGGCCTGCTGCACGGTGGCAAAGACCAGCCGCATGGCGAAGCCGGTGGCCAGGCCGATGCCGATCTCGTTGAGAATAATCATCAGACCGCCGAAGGAGTACACCGGCACCACCGGCAGCTGCGCGATGGTGGGCGACACCACCATCGCAATCATCGCCGACAGTGCGATCTTGGCGCGCCGCGGGATGGTGGACTCACCGAACAGCGGCGCGGTGCCGATCAGGGCCAGGAGCCGGAAAAAGGGCCACAGGAACGCCACGAGCCAGCTGTAGAGCTGGGCTGAGGTGAATTCGACCACGGCGGGGAGTCAGCGGGCAGGGAGGGCGAGGGGGTGACGACAGCGAGCGCGGCCGCAGTCAGTGCGCCAGCGCGGGAATGCTCTGGAACACTTCGCGCATGTAGTCGACCATGGAGTTGATCATCCACGGCCCGGCCAGCACCATGGTGGCGAACAGCGCGATCAGCTTGGGGATGAAGCTCAGCGTCATCTCGTTGATCTGCGTCGCGGCCTGGAACAGGCTGACCACCAGGCCGGCGGCCAGCGCCACCAGCAGCAGCGGGGCGGCCAGCAGCAGGGTCATCTTCATCGCCTGGGTGGCGATGGTCATTACGGTCTCGGGTGTCATGGCTCGGAGTCTGCGGTGTGTGGCGGGAGCTGGGGCTGCCTCAGTTCATGAAGCTCTGTGCCAGCGAACCCAGCAGCAGCTGCCAGCCGTCGACCAGCACGAACAGCATCAGCTTGAACGGCAGCGAGATGGTGGCCGGCGGCACCATCATCATCCCCATCGCCATCAGCACGCTGGCAACGACCAGGTCGATGATCAGGAACGGGATGAAGATGGTGAAGCCGATCTGGAACGCGGTCTTCAGCTCGCTGGTGACGAAGGCCGGCACCAGGATGCTGAGCGGCACTTCCTCGGGGCCCTGCATCTCCGGCGCCTTGGCCATCTGCGCGAACATGGCCAGGTCTTTCTCGCGGGTCTGGCGCAGCATGAAGGCCTTGAGCGGCTCCGCGGCCTTGGCCGCGGCGGCCTCCAGGCTGATCTTGTTTTCCGACAGCGGCTTGTAGGCGTCGTTGTAGACGCGGTCGAACACCGGTGCCATCACGAAGAAGGTCAGGAACAGCGACAGGCCCACCAGCACCTGGTTAGGCGGCGAGCTGGCGGTGCCCAGTGCGCTGCGCAGCAGGCCCAGCACGATGATGACGCGGGTGAAGCCGGTCATCATCAGCATCGCCGCCGGCAGGAACGACAGCGAGGTCAGCAGCAGCAGCGTCTGCACCGGCAGCGACCAGATCTGGCCGCCGCCCGGGGCGGGCTTGCTGACGACGCCGGGCAGTGTCTGGGCCCAGGCCTGTGCGGGCACCAGCGCGGCAACGGCCAGCATCAGCGCGAGCAGGGACAGCAGCGGGCCCGGCAGCGGGCGCCGCAGCGCGGCACGCGGGAAATTCATGACTTGAGGTGATCCTGCATCGAGCGCAGCAGCTTTTCGGCAAAGGTGCCGCCACCCGGCTGTTGCGAAGGGCCTGCACCGCCGGTGGCGGCGAGGGGATTGGCTGCGGTGGTGCCCGCAGGCAGGGTATGCAGCGGCCGGATTTCGCCGGGGCTCACGCCCAGCACCAGCCAGGTATCGCCCACCTCGACCAGCACCAGGCGCTGGCGTGCGCCCAGCATGGTGCTGCCGACCACCTTCATCGCGCCGCCGGTGGCGTGACGCACCAGGCCGGCGCGCCGGGCCACCCAGGCCATGCCCAGGATCAGCGCGACGATGGCGAACAGCCCCAGCCCGGCCTGCGCCAGGCTGGCCGCGCCGCTGATGGCCGGCACATGCGTGCCGTCGGCGGCCATGGCGGCCCCCGGCAGCGCCGCAAGCACGGCCAGGCTGGCGCGCGTCTGTATGGTCATTTGTTCAGCTTCCGGATGCGTTCGGACGGCGTGATGATGTCCGTCAGGCGGATGCCGAACTTGTCGTTCACCACCACCACCTCGCCCTGCGCGATCAGGTAGCCGTTGACCAGCACGTCCATCGGCTCGCCGGCCAGGCCGTCCAGCTCCACCACCGAGCCCTGCGCCAGCTGCAGCAGGTTCTTGATGGGCACCTTGGTGCGGCCCAGTTCCACGGTCAGCTGCACCGGGATATCGAGAATCATCTCGATATCGTTGCGGAAGCCGCTCGGCGCTTCCTTCGCCAGCGGCTGGAACACGGTGGCGGCGGCCGGGGTGGCCGCGGGTTGGGCCGCCGGTGCGGCAGCTGCGGGGGTTGCGGCGGATGTGGCGCTGGTCTGCTCGGCCAGCGCGCTGGCCCAGTCGTCCATCGGATCGACGGGCTTGTCCTCGATGCCGTCACTCATAATCGCTGTCCTCGGTGTCCAGGTGGGAATCGCCGTCCTGGTGATTGATCATTCGTTCTACCCGCAGCGCGTACTGGCCGTTCATCGTGCCGAAGCCGCATTGCATGACGGGCACGCCGTCCACCTTGCCAAATACCTTCTCCGGCAGCTCGATCGGCAGCACGTCGCCGGCGCGCATCGCCAGCACTTCGGCCACGGTGCTTTGCAGGTGCGCGAACTCGGCCACCAGCTCCACCTCGGCCGCGCGCAGCTGCGTGGACAGTTGCGTGACCCAGCCCTTGTCGACTTCCTTCTCATCCTGCAGCGGATTCATCAGCAGGTCTTTGAGCGGCTCGATCATCGAGTACGGCAGGCAGACATGAAGCTGCCCGCCGACGGCGCCCAGTTCGATATGGAAGGCGGTGGTCACCACGGCCTCGTTGTGGGTGGCGACGTTGGCAAACTTGGGGTGCATCTCCGAGCGGATGTACTCAGTCTCGATCGGGTGCACGGTGCGCCAGGCGTTGCCGTAGCTGGCCAGCGTCAGCTCCAGCATGCGCTGGATGATGCGCTGCTCGGTCTGGGTGAAGTCGCGGCCTTCCACGCGGGTGTGGAAGCGGCCGTCGCCGCCGAACAGGTTGTCCACCACCAGAAACACCAGGTTCGGGTCGTAGACGAACAGCGCCGTGCCGCGCAGCGGCTTCAGGTGGACCAGGTTCAGGTTGGTCGGCATCGGCAGGTTGCGCGCGAAGTCGCCGAATTTCTCGATCCTGATGCTGCCTACGGTGATGTCAGCGCCGCGGCGAATGAAATTGAACAGCGCCGTGCGCATCGAGCGCGCAAAACGCTCGTTGATGATCTCCAGCGTGTGCAGGCGGCCGCGGATGATGCGTTCCTGCGTGGCCAGGTTGTAGGGGCGCACACCGCCCTCGTCGAGCGCAGGCTCGCTGGCCTTGGGCGTATCGGCTTCGCCGGATACGCCCTTGAGCAGCTCGTCGACCTCGTCTTGCGAGAGGAACTTGTCGTAGGCCATCTAGTGTCCTGCCCCTTGTGCGGCGTTATGGATGAATCCGGTGCGGCCCTGGCTTGCGCTTACTGCACCACGAAAGAGGTGAAGAGCACGTCCAGCACCCGCTGCGCCGGCAGGCCGCTGGCAAACGGCTTGCTGATGGTGTCGCGGATGTCGTCGGCCAGCTTGCGCTTGCCTTCGACGGTGGCCAGGTCGGCCGGCTGCCTGGCCGACAGCAGCAGCAGGATGCGGCTGCGTGCCTCGGGCAGGTACTGCGCCAAGCGTGCCTGGGTTTCGGCATCGGCCACCTTCAGCGACAGGCCGGTGTGCAGGAAGCGGTCGCCGTCGTCGCTGCGCAGGTTGACGGTGAACGCGTCCAGCGGCACGAAGATCGGCGGCGGTACGACCGGGGCGGCGGGCGCAGCGGGCGCCGCCGGCTGGCGGTTGCTCAGCACGCTGCCCAGCACGAAGCCTCCGGCGCCCAGTGCCACCACCAGCACGCCGGCGCCGATCAGCAGCAGCCGGCCGCGCTTGCCTGTGTTGCCAGTCCGGGGAGGGGAAGCCGTGTTCGCCATGAGAAGCCTGTATCGGAATGCCTGCCATTCTTCCGGAATCGCAGGCCAGCAAAGGGCCGAAAAAAAGGGGGAAACCCTTTCAGCTTGGCCATTTGAGCGGAAAGGGAGCAGGCACGGCTACGCGAGCGGGCGCCCTGTGATGCGCGCCTGCAGGCTGGTTAACGCTTGATGTCGTGTGAACTTGAGTGCTGGTGCAAGCTGCCGCGATTCCTGGCCGGGCCGCGGGGCCGGTCGCGGGAGCGCCGTCATGCATTCCCTACTACGCTAGTCGGGTAGTGATTCATGTGGATTCGTAGGCAATTAAGTTTCCAGTGCCTTGATTTTCATGGTATTTTTTGTTTTCACTCTTATATAAGATATAAGACATTTGACCAAGGAGCGGCTTCGGACTACAATCGCGACGTAACGAGATTTTCTAAACCTAATTACTCAGCAGGTTCCCATGCTTGAAAACTATCGCGCACATGTGGCCGAGCGCGCCGCGCTTGGCATCCCCCCTCTGCCCCTGACCGCCAAGCAGACGGCCGAGCTGGTCGAACTGCTGAAGAACCCGCCCGCCGGTGAAGAGCAGAACCTGGTCGAGCTGATCACCTACCGCGTGCCGGCCGGCGTGGATGACGCCGCCAAGGTCAAGGCCTCGTACCTGGCCGCCGTGGCGCTGGGTAAAGAGAAGTGCGCGCTGATCTCGCGCGCCAAGGCGACCGAGCTGCTGGGCACAATGCTGGGCGGCTACAACATCTCGCCGCTGATCGAGCTGCTGGACGATGCCGAGGTCGGCACCGTCGCCGCCGAGGCGCTGAAGAAGACCCTGCTGATGTTCGACGCCTTCCACGACGTGAAGGAAAAGGCGGACAAGGGTAATGCCAATGCCAAGGCCGTGCTGCAAAGCTGGGCCGACGCCGAGTGGTTCACCAGCCGCCCGGAAGTGCCGCAAAGCCTGACCATCACCGTGTTCAAGGTGCCGGGCGAAACCAACACCGACGACCTCTCGCCGGCCCCGGACGCCACCACCCGCCCGGACATCCCGATGCACGCGCTCGCCATGCTGAAGAACAAGCGCGAAGGCGCGGCGTTCCAGCCGGAAGAAGACGGCAAGCGCGGCCCGGTCAAGTTCATCGAGTCGCTGAAGGAAAAGGGCCACCTGGTCGCCTACGTGGGCGACGTGGTCGGTACCGGCTCGAGCCGCAAGTCCGCCACCAACTCGGTGCTGTGGTTCACCGGCGAAGACATCCCGTTCATCCCGAACAAGCGCTTCGGCGGCGTGTGCCTGGGCAACAAGATCGCCCCGATCTTCTACAACACCATGGAAGACGCCGGCGCGCTGCCGATCGAGCTGGACGTGTCGAAGATGGAAATGGGCGACGTGGTCGAACTGCGCCCGTACGAAGGCAAGGCCCTGAAGGACGGCGCAGTGATCGCCGAGTTCAAGGTCAAGTCCGACGTGCTGTTTGACGAAGTCCGCGCCGGCGGCCGTATTCCGCTGATCGTCGGCCGTGGCCTGACCGCCAAGGCGCGCGAGGCGCTGGGCCTGGCCCCGTCGACGCTGTTCCGCCTGCCGCAGAACCCGGCCGATACCGGCAAGGGCTTCACGCTGGCGCAGAAGATGGTTGGCCGCGCCTGCGGCCTGGCCGAAGGCAAGGGCATTCGCCCGGGCACGTACTGCGAACCGAAGATGACCTCGGTGGGCTCGCAGGACACCACCGGCCCGATGACCCGCGACGAGCTGAAGGACCTGGCCTGCCTGGGCTTCTCGGCCGACCTGGTGATGCAGTCGTTCTGCCACACCGCCGCGTATCCGAAGCCGGTCGACGTCAAGACCCACCACACCCTGCCTGAGTTCATCAGCACCCGCGGCGGCATCTCGCTGCGCCCGGGCGACGGCGTGATCCACTCGTGGCTGAACCGCATGCTGCTGCCCGACACCGTCGGCACCGGCGGCGACTCGCACACCCGCTTCCCGATCGGCATCAGCTTCCCGGCAGGTTCGGGCCTGGTGGCCTTTGCCGCCGCCACTGGCGTGATGCCGCTGGACATGCCGGAATCGGTGCTGGTCCGCTTCAAGGGCAAGATGCAGCCGGGTGTGACCCTGCGCGACCTGGTCAACGCGATTCCGCTGTACGCGATCAAGCAAGGCCTGCTGACCGTGGCCAAGCAAGGCAAGCAGAACATCTTCTCGGGCCGCGTCCTGGAAATCGAAGGCTTGCCCGACCTGAAGGTCGAGCAAGCGTTTGAACTGTCGGACGCCTCGGCGGAACGTTCGGCCGCCGGTTGCACGGTGCGCCTGAACAAGGACCCGATCATCGAATACATCAACAGCAACATCACGCTGCTGAAGTGGATGATCGCCCAGGGCTACCAGGACCCGCGCAGCCTGCAGCGCCGCATCAAGGCCATGGAAGCGTGGCTGGCCGATCCCAAGCTGCTGGAGCCGGACGCCGACGCCGAGTACGCCGCCGTGATCGAGATCGACCTGGCCGACGTGCATGAGCCGATCGTGGCTTGCCCGAACGACCCGGACGACGTCAAGACCCTGTCGGAAGTTGCCGGCGCCAAGATCGATGAAGTGTTCATCGGTTCGTGCATGACCAACATCGGCCACTTCCGCGCAGCTTCCAAGCTGCTGGAAGGCAAGCGCGACATCCCGGTCAAGCTGTGGGTGGCTCCGCCGACCAAGATGGACCAGAAGCAGCTGACCGAGGAAGGCCACTACGGCGTGTTCGGCACCGCCGGTGCCCGCACCGAAATGCCGGGCTGCTCGCTGTGCATGGGCAACCAGGCACAGGTGCGCGAAGGTGCCACGGTGATGTCGACCAGCACGCGTAACTTCCCGAACCGCCTGGGCAAGAACACCAACGTGTACCTGGGTTCCGCCGAACTGGCGGCGATCTGCTCGCGCCTGGGCCGCATCCCGACCAAGGAAGAGTACATGGCCGACATGGGCGTGCTCAATGCCAACGGCGACAAGATCTACAAGTACATGAACTTCGACCAGATCGAGGACTTCAAGGAAGTGGCCGACGGCGTGACGGTGTAAGCCGCGCAGTCAGGCTGGCATGAAGAAGGGGCCCCCGCTTGCGGGGCCCCTTTTTTGCTTTCAGCGACACGCCGCGGCGCAGGCGGATGGTTCAGTCCAGCGGAACGCCGTGGCGCGCGGCGTACGCCACCACTTCGGCCGTGTTGTGCAGGTCGAGCTTGCGCATCAGGTTCTCGCGGTGCTTGCGCGCGGCCCTGCATCGCGCGGTGCAGCCGGCCGAGACCGCCTGAGGCCCTGCGCTGCATGCATGGCACGGGCGGTTTATGATCGGGTTTTTCCAACGTCCGGCGCCTTCTTGCGCAGTGCGCAAGCGCCTGAACCAGGAGCCAGTGTGCCCGATTTGTCCGCTTTCCCCATCACCCGCAAATGGCCGGCGCAGCATCCCGACCGCATCCAGCTGTATTCCCTGCCCACGCCCAACGGGGTCAAGGTGTCGATCATGCTGGAGGAGACCGGCCTGCCGTATGAACCGCACCTGGTACGCTTCGACGCCCACGACCAGATGTCGCCGGAGTTCCTGTCGCTGAGCCCGAACAACAAGATTCCCGCCATCCTCGATCCCAACGGCCCGCGCGGCAAGCCGCTGGCGCTGTTCGAGTCGGGCGCGATCCTGCTCTACCTGGCCGACAAGTCGGGCAAGCTGATCCCGGCCGACCCCGCGCGCCGCTACGAAACCATCCAGTGGGTGATGTTCCAGATGGGCGGCATCGGGCCGATGTTCGGGCAGGTGGGCTTTTTCCACAAGTTCGCCGGCAAGGAGTACGAGGACAAGCGCCCGCGCGACCGCTACGTGGCCGAAAGCCGGCGCCTGCTGAATGTGCTGAACCAGCGGCTGGAAGGGCGCGACTGGATCATGGGTGACGAATACACCATCGCCGACATCGCCACCTTTCCGTGGGTGCGCAACCTGGTTGGCTTCTATGAGGCGGGCGAACTGGTCGGCATCCAGGACTTCCCGCATGTCAGGCGCGTGCTGGAGGCGTTCGTCAAGCGCCCGGCCGTGGTGAAGGGGCTCGATACGCCGCACCGCGGCTGAGGCAGCCGCGGCGTGCGTGGCCATCGTCCTGCACGGTGGCTTCCCCGGCGTCTACAGAGGGGCGGGTGGCCCGCATCCTATAGTCCAGGGACAGGCGCGCCGCCCCGCGTTGCCTGAGGAGCCCGGATCATGCCGATGCCCACCGCCATCTCCCTGTTGCGTGTCGTCCTGCTGGCGGGCGCCACCGCTGCGCTCGCCGCCTGCGGCGAATCGGCCAAGCTGCCTTCCGAAGCGGGCTTTGGCCCCGTGCCGCAGCTGCCGCCACCCAACCAGACCGCGATCCCCACCGTCAAGATCGCGCCGGCCATCGGCTGGGCAGCGGGCCAGCGCCCGGTGCCGGCCGCAGGCATGGCGGTTACGGCCTTCGCCGACAAGCTGGACCATCCGCGCTGGGTCTACGTGCTGCCCAACGGCGACGTGCTGGTGGCCGAGAGCAATGCCCCGCCCAAGCCCGACGATGGCAAGGGCATCCGCGGCTGGATCATGAAGAAGCTGATGAAGCGCGCCGGCGCCGGCACCCCCAGCGCCAACCGCATCACGCTGCTGCGCGACACCAACGGCGACGGCGTGGCCGACCAGCGCTCGGTGTTCCTGAAGGACCTGAACTCGCCGTTCGGCATGGCCCTGGTCGGCAACGACTTCTACGTGGCCGCCACCGACGCGGTGCTGCGCTTCCCGTACCAGCCCGGACAGACCCAGATCACTGCCGCGCCGCAGAAGGTGGTGGACCTGCCCGGCGGGCCGCTCAACCATCACTGGACCAAGAGCCTGATCGCCAGCCGCGACGGCAGCAAGCTGTACGTGACGGTGGGTTCCAACAGCAACGTGGGCGAGCACGGCATGGACAGGGAGGTCGGCCGCGCCGCCATCTGGGAGGTCGACCCCAAGACCGGCACGCACCGGATCTTTGCCAGCGGCCTGCGCAATCCCAACGGCATGGCGTGGGAGCCGGTCACCGGCATGCTCTGGACTGCTGTCAACGAGCGCGACGAGATCGGCAGTGACCTGGTGCCGGACTACATCACCTCGGTGCGCGACGGCGGCTTCTATGGCTGGCCCTACAGTTACTACGGCCAGCATGTCGACGCACGCGTGAAGCCGCCGGCGCCGGACCTGGTGGCCAGGGCCATCGTGCCGGACTATGCCGTGGGGGCACACACCGCATCGCTCGGGCTGGCCGCCGCCGGCGGCAACAGCTTGCCGGCGCGCTTCAGCGAAGGCATGTTCGTCGGCCAGCACGGGTCGTGGAACCGCAGGCCGCTGGCGGGCTACAAGGTGATCTTCGTGCCGTTCAGCAAGGGCCGGCCCAACGGCGCTCCGTTCGACGTGCTGACCGGCTTTCTCGATGAGGACGGCAACGCGCGCGGGCGGCCGGTGGGCGTGGCGATCGACCCGCGCGGCGGACTGCTGGTGGCCGATGACGTCGGCAATACGGTGTGGCGGGTCAGCGGCGCGAAGTAGGCGGACCATGGCGCGGCAGCGGCGGCACTGCGCCGCTAGAATGACGGCGCCCCCCCGAGTCCGCTGCCGCCCATGTCTCTCACTGTCTTCGCAGTCGTCCTGCTCGCCGCGTTCCTGCATGCCGCCTGGAACGCGGTGGTCAAGGGTGGCGGCGACAAGATGCTGTCGACGGTGATGGTGGCGGTGAGCGCCGGCCTGATGGGCGCCGTGGCGCTGCCGGCGTTGCCGCAGCCGGCGCCGGCGAGCTGGCCTTTCATCGCCGCGTCAGTGGGCGTGCACGTGGTGTATTTCGCGCTGGTGGCACGCATCTACCACACCGCGGACATGAGCCAGACCTACCCCCTGATGCGCGGCACCGCGCCGCTGCTGGTGGCGGTGGCCAGCGTGGGCTGGCTGGGCGAGCACCTTTCGGGGCTGGCGTGGGGCGGCATCGCCGTGGTCAGCCTGGGCATCCTGGCCATGGCGGGCGGCGGTCACGGTGCCCGCGCTGCCGCTGGCAGCCGTGAAGGCATGTGGCTGGCCCTGCTGAACGCGCTGGTGATCGCCGCTTATACGCTGATCGACGGCACCGGCGTGCGCCGCTCCGGCGCGCCGGTAGCGTATGCGTTCTGGATCTTCGTGCTGACCGCGGTGCCGCTGGCGGCGTGGGCGCTGGTGGCGCGCCGGCCGGCACTGGCCGGCTACGTGCGGCGCAACCTGGTGTTCGCATTGGTTGGGGGCGGCGGCACGCTGGCGTCCTACGGGCTGTCGCTGTGGGCGATGACACGCGCGCCGGTGGCTCCGGTGGCGGCCCTGCGCGAGTCCTCGATCCTGTTCGGCGCGCTGATCTCCGGACTGCTGCTCAAGGAGCGGGTGGGCGTCGCCCGCCTGGGCGCGGCGTGCCTGATCGCCGCCGGCGTGGCCACGCTGCGCTTTGCCTGAGGGCAATCCGGGTGACGGCCAGGGCGCCCGGCCGCTGCGCGCCGCCGGCGCTGTCTATACTTGGCTTTACCGGGGTCAGACGGCGGAGGGGCACTGCGTCCGCGCAAACCGGCAGCCTGGCATCGACGCCGAGGAGAGGGCATGGACCACACCGCAGATTCGTTTCGGGCCTTTGAGCTGGCCGGCTGGGAAGATCCCGAGGTCGTCAGCCAGTACCAGGAGCATCTGTCGCACGTGACCCGGCAATCGGTCGAGTCCCTGCTGGATGACGCCCATGTGGCCAGCGGGCTGCGCGTGCTGGACGTGGCCACCGGCTCCGGCCATGTCGCGGCTGGGGCGGTGCGGCGCGGCGCCGAGTCCGTCGGCATCGATTTCTCGCTGGCGCAGGTGCAGCTGGCGCGCAAGCTCCATCCGGATGTCCACTACGAGCAGGCCGATGCGCAGGCGCTGCCGTTCGGCGATGCCAGCTTCGATGCCGTGGTCAATGGCTTCGGCATGTGCCACCTGTCCGACCCGGAGGCCGCGCTGGCCGAAGCGTTCCGCGTGCTGCGCCCGGGCGGGCGCATCGCCTTCACCGTGTGGGACACGCCCGAGCGCGCGGTCGGCTTCGGCGCGGTCTATGCCGCGATCCGCGCCTGCGGCTCGATGGAGGTCGATCTCCCCGTGGGGCCGAACTTCTTCCTGTTCAGCGATCCGGGCCATTGCCGCACCGCGTTGCAGCAGGCCGGCTTTGTCTCGCCCACATGCCGCAGCGTGCCGCAGGTATGGCGCTTCTCCACGCCCGACCAGCTGTTCGATGCGCTGGCCCAGGGCACCGTGCGAGCCGCCGCCACGCTGCGCGCGCAGACCCCCAGGGCCCGCGATGAGATCCGCGCCGTGCTGCGCGGCACCGTCGCCGCCTATATGCGCGGCAGCGGCTTCGAGGTGCCGATGCCGGCGGTGCTGGCGGCGGCGGTCAAGCCCTGAGGGCGGCACCCACGCGCCCGTCGTGGAGCGGATGCCGCCGGGAGTGTTGGAGATCGACCGACATCCCCGTTGCCAGCGTTGGCCTGGCCCCACCATTCCGTCCCCGGAAAGTGCCGTAATCCACGCCGCAACCAGCCTTGCGGCGGTGGCACGGTCATTGCGCAATGGACAGCGAGCGCGGCGCCGCGGCTCGTTGTGCCACCTGCCAGCAATGGCTTCCCGGAGAACCCCGATGAACACCCGATCCCAATGCCAGACAGGGCAGGCCGCGCCGCGCCCGCCCGCAATCCTGCACCGCTCGCGCCAGGCCATGGCGCTGCTGCGCGTGCTGGGCTTATGCATCAACAGCGTCGCCTGCGCCCAGTCCGAGGCGCCGCAGGCTGCAGCGCCGGCCGTGCAGGCCGTGACGCCGGAACAGAAGTTTGCCCCCGGATACCTGGAGGCCGTTGCCACTGGCTATGACAATGGGTTGGCCTTGCGGGAGCCGGAAGGCCTCGCGCCGCTGAGGCCGCCGCGCGAGGCGCGCAGCGCGCCGGCGGCAGGCGCCGTGCCGGTTGCGATGCCAGCGGCGGTGCGGCCGCAGCCGGCGCGCTGACCCGGCGGGGCCCATCCGAACAAGACAGCATAGTTGCAGTACCGTCGGCGGGGCATGTGACGGCAATTGCGGAATATTCGCCCTCAATTGCCTACAATTCGTCACACCGGTTAATCCCCCGCCCCATGGACATCGAACTCGCCCGCACCTTCCTGCAAGTCGTTCGCACCGGCAGCCTGCTGGCCGCGGCCGACAAGCTGCATGTCACGCAGACCGCCGTGACCGCGCGCATCAAGAGCCTGGAATCGCAACTGAACTGCCGCCTGTTCGATCGCAACAAGGCGGGCGCACGGCTGACGCCCGATGGCCAGCGCTTTCTCGGCTACGCCAGCCAGCTGGTGCAGACCTGGGAGGCGGCCTGCCGCGAACTGCCGTTGCCGGCCGGGCTGGCCAGCCTGTTTCGTTTCGGCACGGAAATCAGCCTGGGCAATCCGCTGGTGCTGCTGTGGACCACGCGCCTGCGCCAGCTGATGCCGGCGCAGGCGGTGCGGGCGGAAGTGGGGGAAGGGGCGGAACTGCAGCGCAAGCTGCAGTCAGGCACGCTGGACGCGGCGCTGGTCTACCAGCCGGAGTATGCGCCCGGCATGCATGTCGAGGCGCTGATGGAAGAGAAGCTGATCCTGATCCGCTCGACGCAGCGCGATGGCGGCTATGTCTATGTCGACTGGGGGCCGGAATTCCGCCGCCAGCATGACAGCGCGCTGCCGGAGCATGCGCGCGCCTCGCTGTACTTCAACCTGGGGCCGCTGGCGCTGCAGTACATCCTGCAGTTCGGCGGCAGCGGCTATTTCCGGACACGCGTGGTGCAGAGCTACCTGGACAGCGGGGTGTTGGCGCGCGTGGAAGGCGCCTCAGAGTTCTCTTATCCAGTGTTCCTCGTCTGCGCCAGGACCCCAACAGGCGCGGCGCAGGACGCGGTGCGCATCCTGCGTGACATCGTGCGCGAAGAATCCGACTGGTCGCAGCGCTGGGATTTCCCGCAGTAGCGCAAAGCGGTCAGATCCGGACCGGCACCAGTTGGCCCATCGGGCCGGGCACGGCCACCAGGCGCCATTGCCGCACGCGCCGCACCCGGCGCCCGCGTCCGCCGCCGCGCGGCGGGCGGGGTTCCAGCCCGGCAAAGCGGCCATGCAGTTGCGCGCGTTCGAACACCGGCTCGGGCACCCGCGTCCCGATCAGCCAGGTGACGCTGCCTCCCAGTGCCACCAGTGCCAGTGCCAGGGCAATCCAGAGGACGGCTTCCATGTTCCCGCTCCATCGAATAGGTATCTGTGATTCCAGTATTGGCGCAAACCGTTGCGGCGGGTAAATGAAAGTTATTTCCACTTCATATCAATAAAATTGCATTCAAGCTGGCTTCTCCTTCAAACCTGTCCGTTCGGCTGCGGTAGGAAAAATCATCCTTTCGGACGAATCTCATAGCCGCTGCACGGCAGACACTCAGGCGGTCACTCTCAAAAACACCAGGAGACCCCGCCATGCAACGCCTGATCTTCGAAGCTGAACACGACGCCTTTCGCGAATCCGCCCGCCGCTTCTACCAGCGCGAGGTGGGGCCGCACGGCGAGCGCTGGCGCGAACAGGGCTGCGTGGACCGCGAGGTGTTCCGCAAGGCCGGCGAGCAGGGCTACCTGCTGATATGGGCCGATGAGAAATACGGCGGCGCCGGCGTGGAGGATTTCCGCTATGAGCAGATCCTGATCGAGGAAAACGCGCGCCACGGCGACTCGGGATTTTTCGGCACGCTGCACTCGCGGCTGGTGGCTCCGTATATCGGCCGTATCGGCAATGAGGAGCAACGCCAGCGCCTGCTGCCGGCGGCCGCGCGCGGCGAGTCGATCTTTGCCATCGCCATGACCGAGCCGCAGGCCGGCTCCGACCTGGCCGGCATGCGCACGCGTGCCGAGGACCACGGCGACCACTGGGTGCTGAACGGCGCCAAGACCTATATCTCGAACGGCCAGCTGGCCGACTTTGTGGTGGTGGTCGCGCGCACCGATCCGGAGCGCAGCCACGGCCTTGGCCTCTTTATCGTCGAGCGCGGCATGCCGGGCTTCGAGCGCGGGCGCAAGCTGCGCAAGATGGGCCTGCACTCGCAGGACACCTCCGAACTGTTCTTCGACAACGTCAAGGTGCCCAAGGCCAACGTGCTGGGCGAGCCCGGCCAGGGCTTCCGCTACCTGACGCGCCACCTGGCTGAAGAGCGGCTGATTGGCGCCTGCGGCTACATGGCGTCGGCGCAGGTGGCGTTCGACCTCACGCTGGACTACGTCAAGGAGCGCAAGGCCTTCGGCCGGGCGATCGGCACGTTCCAGAACTCGCGCTTCAGGCTGGCCGAGCTGCGTGCGCAGCTGGATGCGCTGCAGACCTTCGTCGACCAGTGCGTGCTGCAGCACAACGCCGGCACGCTGACCGTGGAGACGGCGGCGTCAGCCAAGCTGCTCACGTCGGAACTGCAGGGGCGCATGGTCGATGAGGGCGTGCAGCTGCACGGCGGCGCCGGCTATATGGAGGAATACCGCATCTGCCGCATGTACACCGACGCGCGCATCTCGCGCATCTACGCCGGCAGCAGCGAGATCATGAAGGAGATCATCGGCCGCAGCCTGGGGCTGGATGACCGTGTGAAGGGGTAAGGAGAAATGAGGGCGGACGAAGGGATCAGGTCCGCCCCAATTTCCGACGGCATGGCCGGCAACGGCCCGCAGCGGTGGTTGTTTTTTCCGGTTGGCTAGGGTTTTCGCGTAGTTAAAGGCTTTTGTCAGCCCAATGAAAGCTGTTTGTAATGCGATTCGGTTTGAATGCGTGCGGGAGATCGTGTCCGGGTGGCGTTTGATGCATCAGGACTGCAGGCGAGGGCGCACCAAGACAGCCACGCTTCGCGACCGCACTGGCGGGATCGGGGTCGGATGAATATTTGCCGCCCCGGTGCACCGTTCGGCGGGCACGGTCGTTTACCGCAGACCGTTGTCGAACTGAGCCTGACTGACCGTGCCTTTTGTCTTTTCCCGTATTGCCGTGGGTGCCCTGCTGGTACTGGGGGTTCTGGCCCGGCCCGCGGCAATCCTTGCCGCCGAACGCCCCGCCGATCCGCTTCCTTCCGCTGATTCCGCAGATGCTGCCGGTCCTTGCGTGCCGCCGCCGGCCGGCGCGACGCTGACCCTGGCGCAGGTGCGCCTGGACGCACTTCGCTGCAATCGCGACATCATCGCCGCCCGCCGCGGCGTCGAAGCCAGCCAGGCGGACATACAGATCGCTTCGCAGCGGCCCAACCCGGTGCTGAGCCTGGGCGTGACCAACATCAACCCGCATGCCGGCATCGGCTCGGGCAACCTGCGCAGCAAGACCGTGGACTCCACCCTGCGCGTGGACCAGCTGATCGAGACCGCCAACAAGGGCGGCCTGCGCGTGGACGCCGCGCGCAAGGCCAGCGCGGCCGCCGGCGAAGTGGTGCAGGCGGTGGTGGTGCAGCAGACCGCCGGGGCGGAGCAGGCCTTCTATGAGGCGGTGATCAGCCAGGAGCGCGTGGGCGTGCTCAGGGAGATGCTGGGCCTGTACGACCGCACCCGCCAGGCCAGCGAGACCCGCCTCAAGGCCGGCGACGTCTCGCGCGCCGAAGTGACCAAGCTGCAGCTCGACGCGCTGCGCGCGCAGAACGACATGCGCCAGGCCATGGCCGACCACAGCCGCGACAAGGCCCAGCTGGCGCAGGCCATGGGCGTGCCCGGCACGCTCGCCGACAACCGGCTGGTGCCGGACTGGCCGCCGCTGGATACCCCCGTGCCGCAGGTCGACCCCGACACGCTGCAGCGCCGCCCCGACGTGACCGCGGCCGAGGCCCGCCTGGCGGCGGCCGCCGCCGCCCGCGACCTGGCACGCGCCGGCCGCGTGCCTGACGTGACCGTGGGCGCGCAGGCTGAGCACTATCCGGTCTCCGCCACCAATACCAATGGCAGCGGCAATAGCTACGGCGTGTTCCTGACGATCCCGCTGTACGTGCGCCACCGCAACGGCGGCGAGGCCCGCCGCGCCGAGGTGGACTACTACGCCGCGCTGGACGAGCGCAACCGCGTGCTGCTTGAAGCCGGCA
Source organism: Cupriavidus sp. FW305-F7 (assembly GCF_058782875.1). Taxonomy (NCBI): domain Bacteria; kingdom Pseudomonadati; phylum Pseudomonadota; class Betaproteobacteria; order Burkholderiales; family Burkholderiaceae; genus Cupriavidus; species Cupriavidus sp. FW305-F7. The sequence continues at coordinate 100,734 of NZ_JBYSYC010000025.1, forward strand.
ATGAGATGGAACGGCTGCGCAGCCAGCTCGAAGCCTCGCGCCAGTCACTGCGGCAGATGCGCGACGACGTGTTGCCCGCTGCCGAAAGCGTGGCCGGCAGCGCCGAGTTTGCCTACGGCAAGGGCGCCACCGGCGTGCTCGACCTGCTCGATGCCCGCCGCGCGCTGCGCCAGACCCGGCTCGACGCCGTCAGCGCCCAGGGCGATTACGCCAAGGCCCTGTCGGCCTACCGCGCCGCGCTGCAGACCTCCACGACCGGCACTGCGACGACCACCTCGCGTCCCTGAACCGCAGTTCCAGCGAATCCAATGCACTCTCTCCTGTCACGCATGTCCCGCCGCATGTCTTCCGTCCATTTCCCCGCCGGCCTGCCCGCACGGGTTGCTGCCCTGTCTCTGTGCGCGCTGGCGCTGGCCTCCTGCGGCAAGTCTGAAGCGCCCAAGGCCGATGACGAGCCCAAGGTCAGCGGCAATACCATCCAGTTCCCGGCCAGCGTGAAGACGCTGCCGGGCATCGCCGGCGAAGCCGCCAAGACCGGCGGCGAGCGCATGCTGAGCCTGCCCGGCCGGCTGGTGTGGAACGAGGACAAGACCGTGCGCGTGTCGACGCCGTTTGCCGGCCGCGTCACCGAGATCCTGGTGCAGCCCGGCACCACCGTGAAAGCGGGCCAGCCGCTGGCCAGCCTGACCTCGCCCGATTTCGGCGTAGCCCAGGCCGATGCGCGCAAGGCCGCCGCCGACAGCGCGGTCGCGGCCAAGGCGCTGGCACGGCAGCGCGAGCTGTACGGCGCCGGCATCATCGCGCAGAAGGAACTGGAACAGGCGCAGGCCGACGCCGCGCGTTCCGCGGCGGACCTGCAGCGCACCCAGGCGGCGCTGGGCCAGTACGGCGCGGCCGCAGGCGGCGCGGGCGCCGTCAACCAGCGCTTTCCGCTGCGCAGCCCGATCGACGGCCTGGTGGTCGAGCGCAACATCAACCTTGGCATGGAACTGCGCCCCGACCAGCCGCCCGCCGCGCCGCTGTTCCTGGTGACCGATCCGACCACGCTGTGGGCGCAGGTCGACGCGGGCGAGGCTGACCTGAGCCTGTTCAAGCCGGGCGTGGACGTGCAGCTGACCACCGCTGCCTGGCCCGGAGAGACCTTCTCCGGCACCGTGATCAAGATCGCCGACTATGTCGATCCCACCGCGCGCAGCATCAAGGTGCGGCTGATGGTGCCCAACCCGGAGCGCCGCCTGAAGGCGGAGATGTTCGTCACCGCGAAGCTGCCGGCCGCATCGTTCAAGGGCATCGCCGTGCCGTCCAAGGCCGTGTTCCTGGCCGAGAACCGCAACTATGTGTTCGTGCGCACCGCCGCCAATACCTTTGAGCGCCGCCTGGTGCGCGTGGGCGTGACGCTGCCCGGCACCACCGAGCTGCTTGAAGGCGTGAAGGACGGCGAGACCGTGATCACCGACGGCAACCTCTACCTGCAGGACATCCTGCGCGATGCCACGGCCGTGAACGCGGCGCGTGCGTCCGAGAAGAAGTGAGGACGGCCGCCACATGATTTCGCGCATCGTCAGCTTTGCCCTGCACCAGAAGCTCTTTGTCTGGCTGGGCCTGCTTATCTTCGTCGGGGGCGGCCTGGCCGCGTTCAAGAACCTGCCGATCGAAGCCTTCCCGGATGTCTCCGACATCCAGGTCAACGTCATCACGCTGTACCCGGGCCGCGCCGCCGAAGAGGTGGAGCGCCAGGTCACCATCCCCATCGAAACCGCGCTGGCCGGCACGCCCAACGCGGTGCGGGTGTTCTCGCATACGCAGTTCGGCCTGTCGTTCATGATGGTGACCTTCAATGACAAGGCCACCGACGTGACCGCGCGCCAGCAGATCCTGGAGCGCCTGCGCAGCGTGGACCTGCCCGACGGCGTGCATCCGGACCTGGCGCCGCTGTCCACCGCGATCGGCGAGATCTACCGCTTCCGCCTGACCGGCAAGGGCTATACCGCGCAAGAGCTGCGCACGCTGCAGGACTGGGTGGTGGAGAAGAACCTGCGCCAGGTGCCGGGCGTGGCCGACCTGGTCACCATCGGCGGAACCATCAAGCAGTACGAGGTCAATCCCAACCTGGCGCGCATGCGCGATGCCAAGATCTCACTGTCGCAGCTGTTCACCGCGCTGCAGCGCGCCAATGCCAACGCCGGCGGCGGCGCCGTGGCGCACGGCCGGCAGCAGTTCCTGCTGCGCTCGCTGGGCAGCTTCCGTACCTCGGCCGATATCGCCAACGTGGTGGTGGCCGAGAACAACGGCACCCCCATCCTTGTCAAGGATATCGCCGACGTGAGGGTCGGCAGCGCGCCGCCGCAAGGCCTGATGGGCCAGGACAACGAGGACGACATCGTCTCGGGCATCGTGGTGATGCGCAAGGGCGAGAACCCGTCGCTGGTGCTGGAGGCGCTGAAGAAGAGGATCGACCTGCTGGACGACCAGATCCTGCCCAAGGGCGTGAAGATCGTGCCGTACTACGACCGCTCCACGCTGATCGACAAGACCCTGCACACCGTGTTCGGCAACCTGGTGGAAGGCGCGCTGCTGGTGATGGCGGTGCTGTACCTGTTCCTGGCCAACGTGCGTGCCGCGGCAATCGTGGCGCTGATCATCCCGCTGGCGTTGCTGTCGACCTTCATCGGCCTGACCTGGGTGGGCATTCCGGCCAACCTGCTGTCTCTTGGCGCGATGGACTTCGGTATCATCGTCGACGGCGCGGTGATCGTGGTCGAGAACATCTTCAAGCGGCTGGGCGAGCTGAAGGAGCAGCAGATCAAGGACAGCAAGGCGCGCCTCCTCGCCATCCTGCAGGCCACCACGGAAGTGGGCCGTCCGACCGTGTTCTCGATGGTCATCATCATTGCGGCGCACATCCCGATCTTCACGCTGCAGCGGCACGAGGGCAAGATCTTCGCGCCGATGGCCTACACGGTGACGGGCGCGCTGATCGGCTCCCTGATCCTCTCGCTGACGCTGGTGCCGCTGCTGTGCCACCTGCTGCTCACCAAGAACATCGCGCACGACGACAACTTCATCGTGCGCCACTGCAAGCGGCTCTATGAGCCGATGCTGGCCTGGGCGCTGGACCACAAGAAGCTGGTGGTGGGCGCGGCGGTGGGCCTGCTGGTGGTGACCGTGGGCGTGGGCAAGTTCCTTGGCAGCGAGTTCCTGCCCGAACTGGACGAAGGCTCGATGTGGGTCAGCTTCGACCTGCCCGCGTCGGTCTCGATCGATGAAGCGCGCGACCAGGCGCGGCTGCTGCGCGGCGTGATCCGCAAGACCCCGGAGGTCAACACCACCATCTCCAAGGTGGGCCGCCCCGATGACGGCACCGATCCCAAGCTGATCAACACCGTCGAGATCCTGGTCGACCTCAAGCCCGAGAAGCAGTGGCGCGACGGCTTCAACAAGCGCGGCATCATCGGCGAGATCGACAAGAACCTGCGCCAGCTCCCCGGCATCGAGCCCAATTTCTCGCAGCCGGTGCGTGACAACATCCTGGAGAGCATCTCGCAGATCAAGGGCCAGATTGTGATCAAGGTCCAGAGCGACAGCCTTGAGCACAACAAGCAGGTGGCCGACCAGATCCTGGCCAACGTGCAGTCGGTCAAGGGCGTGATGCGGGCCTTTATCGACCGCGACGGCGAGCTGCCGCAGTACGTGCTGGAGTTCGACCGCGCCCAGGCCGCGCGCTACGGCATCAACGTGGCCGACGTGCAGGACCTGATGGAAACCGCGCTGGCCGGCAAGGCCGCGACCGAGCTGTGGGAGGGCGAGAAGCACTTCAGCGTTGCCGTGCGCCTGAAGCCGTCGGAGCGCGCGCTGCCGAACCTGCCCAATATCTTCATGCAGACCGCGGACGGCGCGCAGGTGCCGCTGTCACAGCTGGTGACCTTCCGCGCGGCATCCGGCGCGATGAACATCAGCCGCGAGAACGGCCAGCGCACCACCTCGATCGGCATTTTTATCCACGACCGCGACATGGGCAGCGTGGTGAAGGACATGCAGGCGCTGGTGGCCAAGAATGTCAAGGCCGAGGACGTCAAGATCAGCTGGTCGGGCGAGTTCGAGAACCAGGAGCGCGCCATGGCGCGGCTCTCGATCGTGGTGCCGCTGTCGGTGCTGGTGATCTTCCTGCTGCTGTTCAATGCGTTCAAGTCGTTCAAGAGCGCCACGCTGATCATCTCGAACATCCCGTTCGCGCTGATCGGCGGCGTGTTCGCGCTGTTCCTGACCGGCATTCCACTATCGGTGTCGGCGGCGATCGGCTTTATCGCGCTGTTCGGCCAGGCGGTGCTCAACGGCGTGGTGATGGTGACCTACTTCAACCAGCTGCGCGATGAAGGTATGCCGGTGCGCCAGGCCGTGCTGACCGGCTCGATGGACCGGCTGCGCACGGTGCTGATGACCGCGCTGCTGGCCATGCTGGGTTTGTTCCCGATGGCCATCTCGCGCGCCATCGGCTCGGAGACGCAGCGCCCGCTGGCCATCGTCATCATCGGCGGGCTGATTACCGCCACCATGCTGACGCTGATCGTGCTGCCCACCCTGTATGAATGGATGGTGGGCCGCAACTGGCCGGACGAGGAGGGCGACAAGCCCGACGAGAGCCGGTTGACGCCATCGATTGCGGGCTGATGACAGGGCCGCGGTCGCGGCCTGTGTGGCATTGCAGACAGGCCCCAGGCATGACGCCGCCCCCACACCGGGCGGCGTTTTTTCTTTTAAGGCGCATTCCACAAGTCCCTCCGCAATCCGGTGCATGCCCCGCCGTGTGCGTCGCCCGAATCGCAATGTCGGAATAGTCTGACGCTCCTTTCGGAGCCGGACGCCTGCTTCCCATATTTCCCCGAGCCTACTCTGTACTTACGGCATGGCCAGCAGCATAGCCGCCGGCCTCTCATGCGTACCCTGACGCATCCACCCGGAAAGGAGATCGACATGTTGAAGAAATGGCTGACCGCAGCAGTGTGTTCGATGATGGTTGCCGCACCGGCGGGATTTGCTTTGGCCCAGATGACCGCGCCAGCAACCACGACCGGAACGGCTGCAACCGGGACAAAGGCGGACTATGACGCCGCGGTGAAGCAGGCTGATGCGGACTACAAGGCTGCCTCCGCCAAGTGCGATGGCATGAAGGCCAACGCCAAGGACGTTTGCAAGGCCGAGGCCAAGCGCGACCGCGATGTGGCCAAGGCCCAGGCAGAAGCCCGCCGCGACGGCACGCAGAAGTCGATGGCCAAGGCCGAGAAGGTCAAGGCCGACCGCGACTATGACGTCGCCAAGGAAATGTGCGACGACAAGAAGGGCAATGACAAGGACGTTTGCAAGAAGGACGCCAAGGCCGCCCATGAAAAGGCACTGATGGCTGCCAAGGTCGACAAGGCCGCGGCGACCGGTTCGCGTGCCGACGTGGCGGAAGCCCGCGCCGACGCGAAGAAGGACGCCACTGACGCCGCCTACAAGGCCGACAAGGAACGCTGCGACGCGCTCTCGGGCGAGTCCAAGGACAAGTGCCAGGCCGATGTGAAGGCCAAGTACAGCAAGTAAGCCTTCGCGGTGTCCCGCCAGCAATGGCGGGACACGCACCGCACCACACGCAAGGGGACGCCTCTGATGGCGCCCCCTTGCCACCGGATGAAGGAGCACGACATGAACTGGGACCAGATCGAAGGCAAGTGGGAACAAGTGAAGGGCAAGGTCAAGGAGAAGTGGGGCAAGCTGACCGACGATGACATCGCGCAGATCAACGGCAAGCGTGATCAGCTTGCCGGCCGCATCCAGGAGCGCTATGGCTACACCAAGGAGCGCGCCGAGGAAGAAATGAAGGCGTGGGAACGGGACACGCGCTGGTAAGCAGGGCGTGGCAGCACGGCAAGGCGGGTCGCCAGCGGGCGCCCCGCCTTGTTTCTTGTGTGGCGCGTACTCGATTCCCCTCAGGCACCCCCGGAACGAGGGGTGTTTCGGCGTAAATCGCACAGCATTAAGCGCGGATTAGCTCTGAATGCAACCAAATGATGCACGCGCCACCCGCGCAGGGCATACCATGTCGCGTCGCCGACCCCACCATCCATCCGGCCTGCTTTCGCGCTCCGCATGTACGCAGCCTTGCCCGCCTTCGTCTCGTCGATCTTCCTCGGTTACGGCCTCTATGTGCTGGTGACCAAGGGGGTGACGCGCGTCTCCACTTCGTTCTTCCTGCTGTGCGTGACCACCTTCGCCTGGCAGGGCACGTGGGTGTTCCTGTTCCAGGCCTCGCATCCCGATGTGGCGCTGGCGCTGGCCAGGCTCGGCTACCTCTTCATCCTGTTCCTGCCGACCACGTTCTACCACTTCATTGCCGAAGTCACCGAGTGCCGCCGCGAGCGGCCGTTGCTGCTGGCCTCCTACGGCCTGAGCCTGGTGCTGGCGGTGCTGCTGCTGACCACCAACCAGGTGGTCTCTGGCTACTACAGCTATTTCTTCGGCGACTATCCCAAGGCCGGCCCGCTGCATCCGCTGCACCTGTTGCAGACGGTGCTGGTGGCGCTGCGCAGCGCCTGGCTGCTGGTGGCGGCGCGGCACAATGCAACGGCTGAACGCCGCAAGCGCTACAAGCTGTGCCTGGTGGCGGTGGCGCTCTATTCGCTGGCGGCGGTGGACTACGCCGTCAACTACGGCGCGGCCTTCTATCCGCCGGGCGTGGTGTTCGTGGCGGCAAGCCTGGGCATCCTGGCGGTCAGCGTGGTGCGCTACGACCTGATGCATCCGTATTCGCTGGCCGCCACCGTGGCGCACGAGGTGCGCACGCCGCTGGCGACCATCCGCATGCAGGCGCAGGAGCTGGCGCGCACCTGGCCGCAGGTGCTGCACGGCTACCAGCTGGCGGTCCAGCAGGGGCTGTACGAGGACCGCATGCGGCCCGGCCAGCTTGAGCGCGTGTCGAGCCTGGTCGGCGCCATCACGCGGGAAGTCGATGGCACCAGCACCGTGATCGACATGGCGCTGGCCTCGGTCACGCTGGAGCGGCTGGACCGCAGCAGCTTTGCGCCACACGGCATTGCCGACTGCGTGCATGCGGCGCTGGAGCGCTACCCGTTCCAGGGCGAGGAGCGCGGCTGCGTGCAGGTTCGCGGCATCGACCAGGACTGGCGCTTTGTCGGCTCCGACACGCTGCTGGTCTATGTGCTGTTCAATCTGCTGAAGAACGCGCTGCATGCGATCAGGGCGGCCGGCGGCGGCCACATCGACATCACCGGCGCGACCGAGGGCCAGTACCACGTGATCCGCTTTCGCGACACCGGCCCGGGCATTCCGGCCGACGTCATGCCGCGCATCTTTGATCCGTTCTTCTCCACCAAGGCGCATGGCACCGGTGCCGGCCTGGGCCTGGCCTTCTGCCGGCGCGTGATCGAGACCTTCGGCGGGCGCATTGAGTGCGAGTCGGTGCCGGCCGTGCATACCACCTTCACGCTCAGGCTGCCGCGCTTCACCGCCATGGCCGACAGCCGACTGCGCACCAGCACCGCCGGCTGACCCACGGCCGGCGGTGCCGGATTCAGACTCGCACGGGGTCAGCCGCCTGGCTCAGCTGGCCAGTGCCGGCAGCACCAGTTCATATTCCCTGACCCGCTCGATGATGCCCGCCGGAAAGCGCGTGATGCGCTTTTCCCGGTCGGCGAAGACGATCTGCTGGTAGCCCAGCGACACCGGCTTGCCCCCCACGCAGAACCGGAACAGCAGGTAGGCCGAGCATTGCCGGACCTGGAAGGTGTTCAGGTAGCAATCCACGCGCTGGAACGGGAACGTCTCCTCGACATACTCCTGGTGCGCACGCTTGGTCACGAAGACGCCGCCCGCGGCCAGCAGGTTGTCGTGGATGCATTCATGGAACCACCGCTCCCGGCAAATGCCCTGCCACTCGAAGTAGCGGGCGAAGTAGGTATTCATAAAGGCATTGGAATCCTTGAGATAAATGTCGATCGCATGGTGGAAGGTCTTGTGCGAAGCCGTCTCGAACGCGTCGGGTGCCAGTTGGGCCGTGCCGCGGTTCAGGATTTGGGGGATCACGTCTCGCATCAACATAAATTGACTCCTTGAGATGGCCGCAAGCGGCAGCCACGCCTGCCCCCGGGAAGGTTGGGGCATGGTGGCATTCTGTCCGCTTGGGCAGTGGCAGGGTGGGCGCTGAAGTGGGGGTTCCTGCACGTTTCGGCGCGTGACGCCCGGTCGACAAACGCCCGGAATGCATGCCCGGGCCTGGCAAAACCGGAGAGGCATGGATCGGCGTTAACCCGAGTAGTCTAGGTTTATAGACTTTCATATAGTCATCCGACTTGGCGGCCTTTGGGCGGTCACTGCATCGCCCGTTTCCCGACCTCCCTTGCCGCATGGCAGACACCACCTCCAGCGAACTCCTCTCGCGCAGCCGCCAGCCGGTCTACCTGCAGCTGGCCACCATCTTCCGCCGCCAGATCGAAAGCGGCGCCTGGCGCCAGGGCGAGCGCATTCCCTCCCTGGAGGAACTGTGCCGCCAGTACGGCGTGGCGCGCATGACCATGCACCATGCCTTGTCGATGCTCGACGAAGAAGGGCTGGTGGAGCGCGCGCGCGGGCGCGGCACTTTCGTCAGGGCACCGTGCCAGGCGCGGCGGCAGGTGTCGCTGTCGACCAGCTGGGACGAGGCGGTGGCGGTGGGCGCGCAGCTGGACACCGAAGCGATGGTCGAGTCGGCCGGCAACGTGCCGCTGCCCGCCGATCTCGGCATGCCGTGCCCCGGTGAGCGCGCCGCCGACTACCACTTCCTGCGCCGGCTGCACCGGCTGGAAGGACGGCCGTTCGCGGTGGGCGAGGTCTATATCGAAGCCGGCGTCTTTGCGCGCGAGCCCGAGGCCTTCCGCCAGGGCGCCTCGGTGCCGGTGCTGGACCGCTTCCCCGGCCTGTCGGTCAGCACCGCGCGCCAGCGCCTGTCGATCGTCGCGGCCGGGGCCGAATCCGCCGCAGCGCTGGCGCTTGCCGTGGGCGCGCCGGTGGCTGAGCTGCGCCGCTTTGCCTGTGTCCCGGGCGAGCGCGGCGAGCTGATCGTCTACTACGCACGCATCGAATTCCCGACCGAGTTTGTCTGCCTGGATTTCGACCTGCTGGCGGCGCGGCCGCGCCCGGCCTGACGCCCCCAGTGCAACCAATGCCAACCTGCTGACCCAGAACCTGAGCGGAACCCGAGACATGGAAACTACCCAACCGATGAACGGCGCCGAGAGCCTGGTCAAGACCCTGCTCGCCAACGGCGTGGACACCTGCTTTGCCAACCCGGGCACCAGCGAAATGCACTTCGTCGCGGCGCTGGACCGCATCCCGGGCATGCGCTGCGTGCTGGGCCTGTTCGAAGGCGTGGTCACCGGCGCGGCCGATGGCTATGCGCGCATGGCCGGCAAGCCCGCCGCCACGCTGCTGCATTGCGGCCCGGGACTGGCCAACGGCCTGGCCAACCTGCACAACGCGCGCCGCGCGCAGACGCCGGTGGTCAACATCATCGGCGACCAGGCCACCTACCACCGGCCGCTGGACGCACCGCTGACCGCGGATACCGAAGGCTGGGCCCGTCCTGTCTCCGTGTGGACGCGCACGGCCACGCAGGCTGCGTCCGTCGGCGCCGATGCCTCGTCCGCGGTGCAGGCCGCATGCGCCGCGCCGGGCGGGGTCGCCAGCCTGATCCTGCCGTCCGATGTGTGCTGGGATGCTGGCGGCGTGGTGGCCGCGCCGCTGCCGCCGCTGGCGGTGCCCAAGGTCTCGCCCGACGCCGTGCAGCAGGCCGCGCGCGTGCTGCGCTCGGGCCAGCCCACGCTGGTCGTGCTGGGGGGCAGCGCGCTGCGCGAGGCGCCGCTGGCCGATGCGCACCGCATTGCCGCAGCGACCGGCGCCCGGCTGATCTCGCCCATGTCCAATGCGCGAGTGTCGCGCGGCAGCGGCCGCCTCGCGGTGGACCGCGTGCCATATTCAGGCGACGTCGCGCGCGACAAGCTGGCCGGCATCCGCAACGTGATCCTGGTCGGCGCACCGGCGCCGGTGACGTTCTTTGCCTACCCGGGCAAGTCGCCGCGCCCGTATCCGGAAGATGCCGTGATCCATGTGCTGGCACGTCCGGAGGAAGACCTGGCCGAAGCGCTGTCCCGGCTGGCTGACGAGGTGGGCGCACGCAATGCGCCACTGCCGGCTGCCGCGGCGCCCGCATCGGTGGAGCCCGCGCGCGGCGCGGTCACGTCCGAGGCGGTGGCACGGACACTGACCGCCTTGCTGCCCGAACAAGCCATCGTGGTGGAAGAGAGCATCAGCTTCGGCCGCGCCTTCTATCCCGGCACGGTCCATGCGGCCCCGCACGACTGGCTGCAGCTGACCGGCGGCGCCATCGGCGAAGGCCTGCCGCTGGCCGTGGGCGCGGCGGTGGCGGCGCCGGACCGGCGCGTGGTGGCACTGCAGGCCGATGGCTCGGCCATGTACACGCTGCAGTCGCTATGGACCATGGCGCGCGAGCAGCTCGATGTCACCGTGGTGCTGCTGGCCAACCGGAAGTACGCCATCCTGCTGGGCGAGCTGGCGGGCGTGGGGGCCAACCCGGGCAAGACCGCCCTGGACATGCTGGACATTGGCAATCCCGACCTGGACTGGGTCAAGCTGGCCAACGGCATGGGCGTGGAGGGCGCGCAGGCCAGGGACATGGAAAGTTTTGCCGACCTGTTCCGCATGGCCAATGCGCGCAAGGGGCCGTTTGTGATCGAACTGGTGATCTGAGCGCGGCGCTTTCCGCATTCAAAAATCCAGCCTTTGGCAGATGTGAATTGTTGCAATGCACAGACTGCGGCAAGCTCATTGCCGTGCCATGGAAAGCCCATGGCGGCACCATCAAAAGTGAAGGAGACTCCATGCCCCAACAAGAAGCGGCGGTGGGTCCGGACAAGGCTTATGCGGAGCAGCTCGCCGCTGGCCAGTTCCGCATCCAGCATTGCCAGGACTGCAAGCGCCACGTGTTTTTCCCGCGCAATATCTGCCCGCACTGCGGCGGCGACACGCTCGCCTGGGTCGCGCCCAAGGGTAGCGGCACGGTCTATTCCACCAGCGTGATCCGCCGCAAGCCGGAAGCCGGCGGCGACTACAACGTGGTGCTGGTCGATCTGGATGAGGGCGTGCGCATGATGAGCCGCGTGGAAGGCATCGCGCCCGCCAGCGTGCGCATCGGCATGCGCGTGCAGGCGCGCGTGGCGCAGGGCAAGGAAGGCGAGGCCGCTCTCGTCGTGTTCGATCCGGTGGAGGGCTGAAGCCATGAGTTTGTCCAATTTGCGTGGCAGCGTCGCCATTGTCGGGGTCGGCCAGTCGGGCATGGGCGAGGCCCACGGCAAGACGGAAATGGAAATCCTGGTGGAGGCCGCCAAGGCCGCCGTCAGGGATGCGGGCCTGTCGATGCGCGACATCGACGGCATCGCCACTGCCAGCGTCGGCGCCAGCATGTGGGTGATGCCGGTGGCCGAGTACCTCGGCATCAAGCCCAAGTTTGTCGACAGCACCATGATCGGCGGCTCCAGCTTTGTCTCGCACATGCTGCCGGCGATGATGGCGCTCGAATCGGGCCAGTGCGATGCGGTGCTGGTCTGCTACGGCAGCAACCAGCGCACCTCCACCGTCGGCCGCGCCGGCATCTCCAAGGTGCGCGCGGTGCTGGACCCGCAGCCGTATGAGCACCCGTACAGCCCGCTGCAGCCGATCACGTCGTATGCACTCGCCGCGGCGCGCCATATGCACCAGTACGGCACCACGCGCGAGCACTTGGCCGAGGTCGCCGTGGCCGCGCGCAAGTGGGCGCAGCTCAATCCGGAAGCGATGATGCGGGACCCGCTCAGCATCGACGACGTGCTCAATGCGCGCATGGTTTCCGACCCGCTGTCAGTGCGTGACTGCTGCCTGGTCACCGATGGCGCCGGTGCCTATGTGATGGTGCGCGCGGACCGCGCCAGGGACCTGGCCAAGCCGCCGGTCTATGTGCTGGGCAATGCCACCGCCACGTGGCACCGCCAGATCTCGTGCATGCCGGACCTGACTGTCACGGCCGCCAAGGAATCCGGCGAGCGCGCCTTCGCCATGGCGGGCCTCAAGCCGTCTGATGTCGATGTGGCTGAGCTTTATGATGCGTTCACCATCAATACGCTGCTGTTCTTGGAAGACCTGGGGTTCTGCGCCAAGGGCGAGGGCGGTCAGTTTGTCAGCGGCGGCGGCATTGCGCCGGGTGGGCGGCTGCCGGTGAATACCAATGGCGGTGGGTTGTCATGCGTGCATCCTGGGATGTATGGGATGTTCATCACTATTGAGGCGGTGCGGCAGTTGCGGGGGGAATGTGGGGAGCGGCAGGTGGAGGGTGCCGAAGTTGCCGTGGTGCATGGGAATGGAGGGACGTTGTCTAGTCAGGCTACGGCGATTCTGGGGACTGCGGCGACGGTTTAATTGTGTTTTGGGCTTGGTGCCATTACGGTCGCTTGTCGCCCTTGGCGGGCGTGGCTGTTTCGCCGGCGTAGCCGGCGAGTCACTTTTTGTCCGAGCGACAAAAAGTAACCAAAAAACGCGTCGCCAGAGCGGCTGGCAATCAATTCCACGGTGGTGGTAGTTCGCACGGTGGTGCTTTCCGTTTGGGCGTGGGTGCCCGTTCGACCCTGCTACGCCATGTGAGTCAGTGACAGTGCCTACGTTAACCCACTATTGAACGATCCCCATGCAGGGCGTAGGCCGCCTGCTGCCGACGGCATCGCGGGGACGCCTACGGCTGCTGCGCAGGCTCAAAATGCGCTGACGGTCATTGGGCGCTTGCGCGGAGCGCAGCCGAAGGCGTTGATGCGATATCGCTGGAGAGCGCGGGCCACCGCCCGACTTGGGGATCGTTCAAAAGCCGGTTATCGCAGGCACTGGCACACACTCACATGGCGTTAGCAGGGTCGAACCGCGACCACATCCAAACGGCAAGCACCGCCGCCCATATGACCGACGCCGCGTAATTGATTGCTAGCCGCATAGGCGACGCGTTTCTTGCTTACTTCTTGTCGCTTGGACAGGAAGTAAGTCGCCGGCTACGCGGGCCTGTCAGTTTTTTTGTGTGCAGGGCAGTTAAAGGCTCATCGTCATTTCGACCGGTGAGCCAGCATTATCTCAA
>NZ_JBYSYC010000026.1:0-112571 GCF_058782875.1 Cupriavidus sp. FW305-F7
GCAGTAGATGTGGTGTCGTGCATGACCGTGATACCAATGCTGCGTTAAACATTCTCCGATGCGGACGTGCATCGCCAAGTGTGGGAATCCCCTGCCTTTAGGCAGGGGGAGGACGTCAAGTTCGCTCCTTGTAGTGGGGCTTGGTCATTGAGGCATGTTTCGTGAACAGCGTCGTGGATTGCGGACGCACGGGTACGGCATGAAGCAATACTTGCCTGCGGCTATGCGCGCGCAGCATCAAAATCCTCTGCTTCGATGGCCGGACGGCGCCCTGCCAGCCGGTCGGCCAGCAGGCCGGCGCTGCCCATCGCCAGCGTAAAACCGAGCGCGCCGTGGCCCAGGTTCAGCCATAGCCCGGACACCCGCGACGGGCCCACCAGCGGCAGGCCGTCCGGCGTGGCCGGGCGCAGCCCGGCCCACGGCTGCAGCTGCGCCAGCGGCAGCTCGGGCACGATGCCCTCGAACAGCGCGCGCGTCTGTGCCACCAGCGTGCCGACCCGCTCCGGGTCGATGCGGGTGCCGCCGCGCACCAGGTCGGCCATGCCCGCCACCCGCAGTGTATTGCCGATGCGCGCGTAGACGATCTTGTTGGCAAAGTCCGTCACGCTGATATGCGGCGCGCGCGCGCCGCTGGCCAGCGGCACCGTGATGCTGTAACCCTTGAGCGGCCACAGCATCGGCCGCACGCCCAGCGGGCGCAGCAGCGGCACGCTGCCGATGCCTCCGGCCACGATCACCACGTCGGCCGGCATCACGCCGCTGGCGGTCCGCACGCCGGTCACGCGCCCGCCCTGCTGCACCAGTTCTTGCACGACGGTGCCGAAGCGCATCGACACGCCGGCGTGCGCCCCGTCTTGCAGCAACCGTGCCAGCGACAGGCAGAAGCGGTGGCAGTCGCCCACCTCCTCGCTCGGCGTGTAGATGGCGCCGGCAATCTCGTTGCGGATGCCGGCCAGCGCGGGCTCCAGCGCCACGCAGGCATCGCGGTCCAGCGCCTGCTGCTCGCAACCCAGGCTGGCCTGGTATTCCAGCAACTGGCAGGCCGCGTCGAGCGCCGCTGCATCGCGGTGCACAACCAGTTTGCCGCGCCGCGCAAAATCGAAGCCGGCGCCCACATCATCATGCTGGTGCCGGGCCACGAAGGCCTGCATCAGGTCGCGTGAATAGAACCCCAGCCGCAGCAGCTTGCGCGTGGTGGCTTCACTGGTGGCGGCATTGCAGGCGCCCATGAAGGCTGCCAGCCAGCGCCACTGCGCCGGGTCGGCAGCAGGCCGGAAGCGCATCGGCGAATCGCGCCGCAGCAGCCAGCCCGGCACCTTGGCCATCACGCCCGGCCCGGCCAGCGGCGCCACATAGCTGTAGCTGAGCTGCCCGCCATTGGCAAAGCTGGTCTCCTCGGCCGGCCCGTCGTGGCGCTCCAGCACCGTCACCTGGTGGCCGTCCTCGGCCAGGCGCCATGCCGTCGTCATGCCGACCACGCCGGCGCCCACGATCACTACCTGCATTGCCATCCCTTGATTGCTTCGTCCTGATCCGGCAAAGCGTAGTGCAGGCGGCGCGGATTGCCCAATGCGAATACGTGCCAGAATATGTCATCAGGCTATGGATGCCTGCCCGCTTCCCGGATTGCCATGCGCTTGCGCCAGATCGAAGTCTTCCGCGCCGTGATGCTGACCGGCACCGTCAGCGAGGCCGCGCGCCTGCTGCATGTGTCCCAGCCGGTGGTCACGCGCGTGCTGCAGCATGCCGAGGCCTCGCTCGGCTTCCGCCTGTTCGAACGGGTGCGCGGCCGGCTGCAGGCCACGCCCGAGGCCAATGCGCTCTATGGCGATGTCGAAAGGCTATATGGCGAGATCGAGCGCGTGCGCCGGGTCTCGGAAAGCCTGCGTCACAAGGGCGCTGGGCGGCTGCGCGTGGCCGCCACCCCCAGCCTGGCCAACCCGCTGCTGGTGCCGGCAGTGCGGCGTTTCTGCGCGCGCCACCCGGACACGCAGGTGCAGGTGCTGACCCACCATACCGACGAGATCGTCGGGGCGCTGCTGGCCAACCAGATCGACCTGGGCTTTGCCTTTGCGCCGCCGGGCCACGAGGCCATCTCCTGCGAGCCGGTGGCCAGCGGCCGCATGCTGCTGGCGGTGCCGCGCGGCCAGCCGCTGCCTGCCGGCGGGCGCCGCCAGGTGGTGCCGATGCAGCGGCTGATGGAGCGCGCCTTCATCGGCTATGACGACAACAGCTCGCTCGGGCTGCTGGTGCGCCAGACCCTGGCCCGGCATGCGCTGGAGCCGCGCTCGACGCTGGAGGTGCAGACCTATTCGCTGGCGCTGGCCCTGGTCGATGCCGGACTGGGCGTGACCCTGCTGGACCAGTACACCGCGCTCAGCGCCAGCCCGGAGCGGGTCGCGCTGCATGACGTGGCGCCGGTGCTGCCGTTCGAGATCCAGATGCTGCGCGCCAGCCACCGCGCCGGCTCCAGCCTGGCCGACGACCTGCGCGCGCAGTTTGCGCTGGCCGCCGGGGAACTGGCCGCGACGCTGCCGCAGCGGCTGGAAGCGCCGGCCGCCAGCTTTGACGCGGTGCCTCGGAGCCGCGATCGAGGTCTGCCTGATGCCTGATTGACAGCCGCTCGCGCCGTGCACCATCATCAAGCCGCCTGCAGGCACAAGCTGCAGGCGCCAAACCGCCTATGTTCGTCCTGATCCTGATCGCCCTTGTCCTTGTCAGCGCCTTTTTCTCGGTCTCCGAGATCGCGCTGACGGCCGCCCGCCGCACCAAGCTGCAAGTCCTGTCGGAGCGCGGCGATGGCCGCGCCACGCGCGTGCTGCGGCTCAAGGAGGAGCCCGGGAATTTCTTCACGATCGTGCAGATCGGCGTCAACAGCGTGGCCATCCTGGCCGGTATCCTCGGCGAGAAGCATGTGTCGGACCTGCTGCTGGAAACGCTGTCGCCCTATATGCAGGTGGTCCACGCCCAGCGCACGGCCAATATCGGCTCGTTCCTGATCGTGACGCTGCTGTTTATCCAGTTTGCCGACCTGATCCCCAAGCGCATCGCCATGACCTTCCCCGAGCGGTGCGCGGTGGCGGTGATCGACCCGATGCTGACGCTGCTGCGCGTGCTCAAGCCGCTGGTGTGGATCTTCAACGCCGCCGCCGATGCCACGCTGCGGCTGCTGCGCCTGCCGACCAAGCCGGTCGACCAGATCACCACCGAGGACATCGCCGCGATGGTCGATGCCGGCGCCGAAGCCGGCGTGCTGCACAAGCATGAACTCCACCTGATCGAGAACGTGTTCGAGCTCGAGTTCAAGAGCATTACTGCGATCATGACGCCGCGCGACGACGTGGTCTACCTGAGTCTCGACGAACCCGCCGACAGCGTGCGCCGCAAGCTGGTCAGCCAGCCGCACGCGCAATACCCGGTGTGCGGGCACGACCTCGACGACGTGCAGGGCTATATCGATTCCAAGGACATCCTGCAGTTGCTGCTCGCCGATGAAAGCGCCGCTGCGATCGGCAATATCGGCCGCCACCACGACAAGAACGTGCTGGTGATCCCCGACACGCTGACCCTGTCCGAGGCGCTCACGCGCTTCCGCGAGATGCACCAGAACTTTGCCGTGGTGATGAACGAGTACGGGCTGGTGGTGGGCATAGTCACGCTGGACGATATCGTCGGCGCGCTGATGGGAGACATCCTGTATTCCAGCGAGGACGAGCAGATCGTGCGGCGCGATGACAGCTCCTGGCTGGTCGACGGCCTCACCCCGCTGGTGGACCTGAAGAAGGCGCTGGATCTCGACACCCTGCCCGGCGAGGACTATGTCGACACTGCGGCCGGGCTGGTGATCTACGCGCTCAAGCGCATCCCGAAGAAATCCGAGTCGATCACCGTAGCGGGCTATCGCTTCGAAGTGCTGGACATCGACCATCACAAGATCGATCAGCTGCTGGTGTCGCGCCTGCCGCAAGCGCCGGAGGCTGAAGCGCCAGCGCCGCTGGCTTAGGGGCGCCAGCCTGCCGGTAGCGCTCCAGCGTATCCGGCAGCCGGAACCACGCCACATAGCTGAACGCCACCACCACCGCTGCCGCAGCCACCACGCCCAGCCGCCATGGCGCCACCGATTCCCTCGGCGCCGGCACATGCAGCGTGCGGTAAGCCGTACCGAGCAGCGCGATCCATGCCAGCCCCAGCGCATAGCCTGCCGCGACATCCGACAGCCAGTGCATGCCCAGGTACAGCCGCGAGATCCCGATCGCCGCCACCGCCACCACGGTCAGCGCCAGCACCGGAATGCGCACGCGCCACGGCTGGCGCAGGCACATCAGGAACGCCAGGAAGCCATAGGTGACCATGCTGCTGGTGGCGTGGCCGCTGGGAAAGGAATACGATTCCAGGCCGCTGTAGATGCTGGCCGGGCGCACGCGCGCCATGCCCAGCTTGAGCGCCATCACGCAGGCGCGCGCACCCAGCAGCGCGGCGGCCCAGTATAGCGCCACGGTCCAGGCGCGCCGCCAGCACAGCCACGCGAACACCGCCACGCCCACCACCACGGAAATGCGCGCGCCGCCCAGTTCGGTCACGGCCACCATCGCGATATCGAGCCAGTCGGTGCGCAAGGCACGCAGCCAAGCAAACACGATCTGGTCGATGCGCACCACGCCCCCGCTTTCGGCGACCTCGCCGGCCAGCCAGAACAGGGCACTGCCGCAGGCCAGCAGCACGGCGCCGGCCAGCAGCACCAGCAGCAGCTCGGCCATGTCGCGCTCGAGCACGCGCAGCGTGAGCGTGCTCAGGCGGCGCGGCTGTGCGGCGACTCGCGCGGACAGTGCGCCGGCCCCCCACACGCGCCACCGGTCCAGCCAGCGCACCACCGGCCGCAACAGCGCGACCAGCAGCGGCACCAGGCTCAGCAGCAGCACCGTCACCAGCGTGAACAGCGCCAGCAGCCCCAGCGCCGTGCCCCGCGTGAGCCCGGCCTCGGCGAAGGCGCTCGCGCGTGCCGGCACGTCAATCACGGGACGCGCCCGCCGCGCCGACGATGCGGGCGATATTGGCGCGCGCCGGCGCCTCGCAGTCGGCAAAAGCTTCGGTCAGGAAAAGTTGCGGGCGCTGCGCCAGCTTGCCCAGGAACGCCGCGCGGCGGCGCATGAATTCCGTCTCCAGCGCCCCCCCCTGGAGACCGGTGCGCGCGGCCAGCAAGGCGCGGTTCTCGGCGAACACGTCCAGGCTATGGGCATCGAACCTTTCCGGCGTCGCGGCCAGCCTGAGCAGGTCGAGATCGAGCACAGTTTCGGCGCCGGCAATGCTCGGGCCATGGCCGCGCGTATCGAGCACGATCTGCGCGGCACGGTCCAGCACCGCGCGGTCTTCGCCGGGCGCCACCGTTTCGATCAGCGCCGCCGACGCCGCCTCGTTGTGCTCGCACCCCGCCACATAGATCGCGTCGTGGCACAGCACCGCCAGCGCCTGCGCGCGGTCCAGCGCAATGCCGCGCGCGTGAGCGGTCTCGAACATCTCCAGGATATGGCGGCGGTCGTGGTAGTGCCGGTAAGGCGTGTCGTGCAGCGCCAGCACATCGAGCACCGCCTGACGCGGCAGGAAGTCCAGGCAGGCCAGCGCCGCGGGCCAGGCGGGCGCAAAACGCGGCACCTCGCCGTGCGGCGTGGCCACCGGTTCGCTGAACACATCGGCGCGGCGCACCCACAGCAATGAGGGATCGCGCATCGCGCGATAGACCACCACCGGCGCGAGATCGGCCTCGAAGCGGCCGATGCCGACCGCCGTGTAGGCGCCGCCCTTGTAGTGCAGGTACGGCATGCCGGCGACCAGGTTGGGGTCGGCCGGCAGTTCGGCCGGATCGCCGTGGAAGACCGGTGCTGGGGGTTGGGTGGCGGGTGGCTGTGTCATGGTGCGGCATCCTGCGTTGCGGATCGCCATGATAGTGCACCCGGCAGCGCGTCCGGTACGCAGGCCAGTGCGGTGGCCCATGCCCGCCGCATGAAAAACCGGCCGCGGAAAAAACAAAACCGACGCGCACTTTCGTGGGCGTCGGCCTGAGTTTTACTACACTGTTTTTGCCTGTCCGGTGGTCGAGCCGGGCAGCTTCTTGTTTTGGCGGAGAGGGTGGGATTCGAACCCACGGTACCGTCGCCGGTACGCCTGATTTCGAGTCAGGTACATTCGACCACTCTGCCACCTCTCCGGTAACTTGTTGCCGTGTGGCGAAACCAAGATTATAGCCATGTCCAGCCAGCCGATGCAAGAGGCTGGCTGCGGATTTTTTCAGTTCGCTTTACAGCTCCGACTCCAGGCGGGTGATGCCGCCCATGTACGGCTGCAGCGCGGTCGGCACCGTGACCGAGCCGTCTGCGTTCTGATAGTTCTCAAGGATCGCCACCAGCGTGCGGCCCACGGCCAGGCCTGAGCCGTTGAGGGTGTGCACCAGCTCCGGCTTGCCCTGCCCCGTGCGCATGCGCGCCTGCATGCGGCGCGCCTGGAAGTCGCCCATGTTCGAGCACGAGCTGATCTCGCGGTAGGTGTTCTGCGCGGGGATCCACACCTCCAGGTCGTAGGTCTTGGTGCTGCCAAAGCCCATGTCGCCGGTGCACAGCACGATGGTGCGGAACGGCAGATCCAGCTTCTTCAGGATCGCCTCGGCGTGGCCGGTCAGTTGCTCCAGCGCATCGAACGACTGCCCGGCCGGCACCACCTGCACCAACTCGACCTTGTCGAACTGGTGCTGGCGGATCATGCCGCGCGTGTCCTTGCCGTACGAGCCGGCTTCCGAGCGGAAGCACGGCGTATGCGCGACAAAGCGCAGCGGCAGCTTCTCGCCCGCGACGATGGCATCGCGCACGATATTGGTCAGCGGCACCTCGGCGGTCGGGATCAGATAGAAGTTCTCGATGCGCTCGCCTTCCTCGCTGCCGACCTTGCGCGGCACCTTGAACAGGTCTTCCTCGAACTTGGGCAACTGGCCGGTGCCGCGCATCGAGGCGGCGTTGACCATGTACGGCACGTACATCTCGGTGTAGCCGTGTTCCTGCGTATGGGTGTCGAGCATCAGCTGCACCAGCGCGCGGTTCATGCGCGCCAGGCCGCCGCGCAGCATCGAGAAGCGCGAACCGGTGACCTTGACCGCGGTGTCGAAGTCCAGGCCCAGCTTCTCGCCCACGTCGACGTGGTCGCGCACGGCGAAATCGAACTGGCGCGGCTCGCCCACGCGGCGCACTTCGACGTTCTGGGTTTCGTCATTGCCCACCGGCACGCTTTCATGCGGCAGGTTGGGGATAGCCAGCATCAGTTCAGCCAGGTGCGCCTGGATCTCGTCCAGCCGCGCGGCCGAGGCCTTGAGCGTGTCGCCGATGCCGCCCACTTCTGCCATCACGGCCGAGGCGTCCTCGCCCTTGCCCTTGAGCATGCCGATCTGCTTGGACAGGCTGTTGCGGCGGGCCTGCAGTTCCTCGGTCTGGGTCTGCAGTTGCTTGCGTTCGGCCTCAAGTGCCTGGAACGCCGCAATGTCGAGTTGGTAGCCGCGCGTGGCAAGGCGTTGCGCCACGGCGTCGATGTCTTTGCGGAACAGCTGGATGTCGAGCATGTTGCTTTGGTGAAGTGCAGGGCCAGCGACATGCCGGCGGACCCGCCATTTTACTGCACCGGCCCAGTCCGGCGCGAACCGGGCGAGGCCAGGCCGCCGCCGTGTTGCCGGCTCACGCCACCGCTCACTCCCCGCCCTTGCCGCCGTCCTTTGACTTGGCCACGCGCTGCTCGCGATGCCAGGCGGCATCCAGCTCGCGCAGGTGGCGCAGCTTCTCGGCGATCTTGCCCTCCAGCCCGCGCGGCACCGGCTGGTACCAGCCCTGGGCCTTCAGGTCGTCCGGGAAGTAGTGCTCGCCGGCGGCGTAGGCCTCGGGCTCGTCGTGCGCGTAGCGGTAGGCGTGGCCGTGGCCAAGCTCCTTCATCAACTTGGTCGGCGCGTTGCGCAGGTGCACCGGCACCGCGCGCGACTTGTCCTTGCCGACGAAGGCTCGCGCCGCGTTGTAGGCGTTGTAGCCGGCGTTGGACTTGGGCGCCACGGCCAGGTAGATCAGGGCCTGGCCCAGCGCCAGTTCGCCCTCGGGCGAGCCCAGGCGCTCATAGGTCTCGGCCGCGTCCAGCGTGATGCGGGCGGCACGGGGATCGGCCAGGCCGATATCCTCCCACGCCATGCGTACGATGCGCCGCGCCAGGTAGCGCGGGTCGGCGCCGCCGTCGATCATGCGGCAGAACCAGTACAGCGCGGCGTCCGGGTCCGATCCGCGCACGGACTTGTGCAGCGCGCTGATCTGGTCGTAGAAGGCGTCGCCGCCCTTGTCGAAGCGGCGCAGGTTTTCCGACAGCGCGCTGCCAAGCAGCGCGGTATCGATCTGCGCGGCGCCGGCGGTGCGCGCGGCGCGCGCCACGATCTCGATATTGTTCAGCAGCTTGCGCCCGTCGCCATCGGCCGAGGCCACGATCAGCTGCAGCGCTTCGTCCTGCCAGCTCAGGTCGCCACCCTGTCCGCCGAGTTCTTCGCTGGCGCGCAGCGCCAGCTGCGTCAGCTCGGCATCGTCCAGGCTCTTGAGCACATAGACCGCCGCGCGCGACAGCAAGGCGCCGTTGACTTCGAACGAGGGATTCTCGGTGGTGGCGCCGATAAAGGTGAAGAGCCCGCTTTCCACATGCGGCAGGAAGGCATCCTGCTGGCTCTTGTTGAAGCGGTGGACTTCGTCGACGAACACCAGCGTGCGCCGCCCGTGCGCGCGGAACTGCTCGGCGCGCTCGACCGCCTCGCGGATGTCCTTGACGCCCGACAGCACCGCCGACAGCGCGATGAACTCGGCGTCGAAGGCGCTGGCCATCAGCCGCGCCAGCGTGGTCTTGCCCACGCCCGGCGGGCCCCACAGGATCATCGAATGCGGCTCGCCGGACTCGAACGCCACGCGCAGCGGCTTGCCCGCACCGAGCAGGTGCTGTTGCCCGATCACCTCGTCGATGGTGCGCGGGCGCAGGCGCTCGGCCAGCGGTTGCCGGGAACGGTCGGGAGTATCGGAAAACAGCGTGTCCGCCACGGTATTCAAGCCTTGTGAATGCAGAACGCCACAGTGTAGACCATCGGCGCCCTGCCCTTGCGTGGCAGGCTACGCGGCAAATGCCACCACGTCCTCGATCTCGACACGGATGCCGATACGCTCGCCCACGGCATGGTTGTGGTGGGACGGCACCAGCGCCAGCACGCGGCTGCCGCTGGCCAGGCGCAGCGTGTACAGGATCTCGGCGCCGCGGAAGGCCTTGTGGACCACTTCGGCGCGCATCGGGCTGGCGTCGTCGTGGATGATGTCGTCGGGGCGCACCAGCACGTCGACGGCGGCGCCCGCGGGCAGCGCCAGCGGCGCCGCGGGGCGCAGCAGGCCCAGTTCCAGTTCAATCTCCGCAGTCCCGCGCAGCCGCCCCGCCATCAGCACGCCCTGCCCGATAAAGCCCGCGACAAAGCGCGATGTCGGCCGGTGGTAGAGGTCGTGCGCGCTGCCCCACTGCTCGATCACCCCGTCGTGCATGACGCCGATCTCGTCGGCCATGGCAAAGGCCTCGTGCTGGTCGTGCGTGACCAGGATCGCGGTGGTGCCCTGCGCCTTCAGGATCGCGCGCACCTCCAGGCTCAGGCGTTCGCGCAGGTCGACGTCGAGGTTGGAGAACGGCTCGTCGAGCAGCAGCAGTTCCGGGCGCGGTGCCAGCGCGCGCGCCAGCGCCACGCGCTGCTGCTGGCCGCCGGACAGCTCATGCGGATACTTGCGGCCCGCACCGGCCAGCCCGACCAGCTGCAGCACCTCGTCCACGCGCGCCGCGCGCCCGGCGCGGCTGGCCCGCACCAGGCCGAAACCCACGTTGGCCGCCACGTCCAGGTGCGGGAACAGCGCATAGTCCTGGAACACCATGCCGATGCGGCGCTGCTCCGGCGCCAGCATCGCCCCGGAAGACGACACGACCTGCCCGTCCAGCACGATGCGGCCGTCCTGCAGCGGCTCGAAACCGGCGATGGCGCGCAGCACCGTGGTCTTGCCGCAGCCGCTGGGCCCCAGCAGGCAGGCGATATTGCCGCGCGCCACCGAGAACGACAGTCCCTTGACCACCGCATGGCGGCCGAAGGCGTGACGGATATGGTCCACCTCGATGACAGCGGCGCCGGCGCCAGTGACGTCAGCAACGCCTGCGCGGGTCGCTGGCCGGCTGCGGGCCTGGGCGCCGGGTAAGCGTGAATAGGAATCGGTTCGCATGTGCGCATTATAAAGACGCAGCCGGGGGCCGGGACCGACTTTCGGGGCGAAAGGGTGCCCCACATTGCTAGAATGCGGCAGCCCGCACGCTGCGCGCGGCACTTCCGCCCACTTTCCGACGCATGCTCCTGTCCAGCCGCCGCCGCTTCCATCCCCTTACCCTGGCCACCCTGGTGATGGCGCTGCTGATCGCCGTGCCGGTGCTGGTGATCGCCTCGGCCGTGCTGCTGCCCGCCGGCGACACCTGGCGCCACCTGATCGACACGGTGCTGGCGGAATACGTGCTCAATACCGTCTGGCTGCTGTGCGGCGTCGCCGTGGGGGTATTGCTACTGGGGGTGACCACCGCCTGGCTGGTATCGACCTACCGTTTCCCGGGGCACACCGTGATGGAATGGGCGCTGGTCTTGCCGATGGCGATGCCCGCCTACGTCATCGCCTATGCCTACACCGATGCGCTGCAGTTTGCCGGGCCGGTACAGGGCTGGCTGCGCGAGCTGACCGGCTGGAAGGCGCGCGAGTACTGGTTCCCCGATATCCGCTCGCTGGGCGGCGCCATCGCGCTGTTCTCGCTGGTGCTGTACCCCTACGTCTACCTGACCGCGCGCGCCGCCTTCCTGCAGCAGACCCAGAACACGCTGGAGGCCGCGCGCCTGCTCGGCCACGGCACCTGGAGCCGGCTCTGGCGCGTGGTGCTGCCGCTGGCGCGCCCCGGCATCGTTGCCGGCACCGCGCTGGCGATGATGGAAACGCTGGCCGACTTCGGCACCGTCGCCTACTTTGCCATCCCGACTTTCTCCACCGGCATCTTCCGCGCCTGGTTTTCGCTTGGCGACAAGAACGCCGCGGCGCAGCTCTCGGCATGCATGCTGCTGTTCGTCGCCGCGATCCTGCTGATGGAGCGCGCCAGCCGCGGCCGCGCGCAGGTCTACGGCAACCAGCGCCGCGCCGTGGCCTGGACGCTGGACGGCGGGCGCGGCTGGCTGGCGCTGGCCGTATGCATGGTGCCGGTGCTGCTGGGCTTCCTGATTCCCGCGCTGATGTTGTGCCGCATGGCCTTCTCCGACGGCGATGCGCAGTTCGGCCCGCGCTTTGTCGGGCTGGTGCGCAACAGCTTCCTGCTGGCCAGCGCCACCGCGCTGGCCGCGGTGGCGGTCGCGCTGGCGGTGGGCTACGCCGCGCGCGCGGTCAACGGCAAGCGCAGCTGGCTGATGCGCGGCCTGACGCGGCTGTGCGGCATGGGTTATGCGCTGCCGGGTTCGGTCATTGCTGTGGGCGTGCTGGTGCCGGTGGCGCGGCTCGACAACGCGCTGTCGGCCTGGCTGCAGCAGCAGTTCGGGCTCTCAGTGGGGCTGCTGCTGACCGGCGGCATCGCCGCGCTGGTCTATGCGTTGCTGGTGCGCTTCCTGGGCGTGGCGCTGCAAACCGTCAATGCCGGGCTGGGCAAGATCACGCCCAGCATGGACGCCGCCGCGCGCAGCCTGGGCCACGGCCCCGGCGCCACGCTGCGGCGCGTGCATTTCCCGATGCTGCGCGGCAGCCTGCTGACGGCGGCACTGATCGTCTTTGTCGACGTGATGAAGGAGCTGCCGGCCACCTTCGTGATGCGCCCGTTCAATTTCGACACGCTGGCCGTGCAGGCCTACAACCTCGCTGCCGACGAGCGCCTGGCCGAGGCCGCCACCGCCTCGCTGGTGATCGTGGCCGTGGGCCTGCTGCCGGTGATCGTGCTGTCGCGCACGATCCGGCGCGAAGCGCAGCACTGAACTTACGCCCCTTGCCGTTCCTGCGCTAAAGTCGCACCGCTGCGCGCCGATAGCCTTTTATGGCCCGGCGTTCGCCCGGGAGCGAACAGCGGCATGCCTGCCGCGCAAGAACCTATGCTGCGATATCACATCCTGCTGTTCAAGTTGAACCGGCTCAGCCGCAACAAGCTGAGCGGCGTGGAAGAAGTCTCGCTGGCCGGCCAGCTGGCGGAGATGGTCGATTCGGCCGACACGGCCGCGCGCGTCATCGCTGACCTGTTCGATCACGCCAACCCGCAGGTGCGCCGCATCGCGCTCAACGCGATCCGCCGCGCGCGGCAGTTCTCGTCGCCCGAGCTGCAGCCCGCGCTGGTGCGCCGCATGGCCGATGCCGAAGCGGTGCTGCGCCATGACGCCGTCTGGATCGTGCAGGAAACCCAGATGGATGGCGCCGAACTGCGCGCCGCGCTGCGCCGCCTTGCCGGCAAGGTGCAGCTGCCGTGGGATGCCGAGCGCGCCCGCGCCAATCCAGGCGACACCGCGCTGGCGGCGCAGGTGCGCGCACGCATGGCATTGGACAAGCTGCTGGAAAAGAGTGCGGCCGAACGCAACCAGGCACTGGCCGCGATGGCGCTGGGCGGGACCTCGGACCAGCCCTATGCCGAAGGCACGGTCGGCCACAAGGGCCTGCTGCACCGGGCACTGGTGCGGCGACAGGCGGGGCGGCGGCTCAACAGCAGCGTGAAGCTGACGTTCCGCAAGCTGGAGCCGACGCAGGTGACGGGGAACAAGCGGTTCCTGCTGTAGCAGGAACCGCCCTGCTGTAAAGGCCGTGGCGGCTTACTTGAAGCCGGCGCGGTCCACCAGCTTCTGTGCCTGCGGCTGGTACTTGCCCAGTTCGGCCACGTTGATGGTGTCGGACTTGAACGTGCCCAGCGCTTCCAGCGCCGGGTTGCTGACCTTCACGCCCTGCACCACCGGCCATTCGTTATTGCCGTCGGCAAAGTAGCGCTGGGCCTCGTCGCTGGCCAGGTACTCCAGGAACTTGACCGCCGCTTCCTTGTTGGGCGCATGCTTGAGCATGCCGCCGCCCGAGACATTCATGTGCACGCCCTGGCTCGACTGGTTCGGCCACAGCACGCCCAGCTTGTCGGCCACGGCCTTGTCTTCCGGCTTGGTCGACTTCAGCAGGCGCGCGATGTAGTAGGTGTTGGCAATGGCCACGTCGCATTCGCCGGCGGCAACCGCCTTGAGCTGGTCGGTGTCGCCGCCCTTGGGCACGCGCGCCAGGTTGGCGGCCACGCCGCGCGCCCATTGCTCGGTGCGTGCCTCGCCATCGTGGGCGATCAGGCTGGAAACCAGCGACAGGTTGTAGACATGGCCGCTGGAACGCGTGCAGACCTTGCCTTTCCACTTGGGATCGGCCAGGTCTTCATAGCTGGCGATATCGCCAGCCTTGACCGCGGTCTTGTTGTAGGCGATCACGCGGCCGCGCGCCGAGAAGCCGAACCATTCGCCATTGGCGTCCCGGTAGTTGGCCGGGATGCGCGATTCCAGCACCTTCGACTTTACCGGCGCAAACACGCCAGCCTGCTGGGCGCGCCACAGGCGGCCGATATCCACCGTGATGAACACGTCCGCCGGGCTGTTGGCGCCTTCATTGCGGATGCGCTCCAGCAGCGGGTCTTCCTGGCCTTCGATGCGGTTGATCTTGATGCCGGTCTGCTTGGTGAAGTTGGTGTACAGCGCTTCGTCCGTCTGGTAGTGCCGCGCGGTGTAGAGGTTGAGCACCTTTTCCTGCGCCGCCGCGGCGAGCGGCAGGGTCAGCAGGGCCAGCGCCGCAGCGCGCGGCAGCAAGGTTCGGATAGTGGTCTTCACGCGGATGGCTCCCCAGCATGGTTTGGGCAGCCGCCGGGCACCCCGGGGCCGCCCGGTTATTGGATTCCGGTCAGCGGGAAACAATATTGATTCTTGTTCAGACCGTCAAATTACAATTCCGTCATGTTGGCGGCAGTTGACAGATCAATGCCCGCAGGATGCGCGCCCGGCCTCAGCCGCGGCGCACCCAGACTACCTTGCCGGCCTTGACGCCCAGGGTGCGGCGCTGCGGGTTGTAGTCCATGGTGCCGGGGAACTGCTGGCCGTCGCGCTCGCCCAGGCGCCACGCGCAGCCCTGCAGCAGGCCGATGACCTCGGCCTCGGTCTTGCCGACCAGGGCATCGTCGGCCAGCTTGTCGGCGGCACAGCCCTCGGGCGTGCCACGCGCGCCTTGCGGGCCGGTCGGCGCGGGCGCCGGCGGCTGCGCCGCGCAGGCTGCCAGCAGGACCCCGCCCGCCGCCAGCGTGGCGGCCTGGCGCGTCCAGCAGAGGATAGTTCGCATCGCAATCATGTTGTTC
Organism: Cupriavidus sp. FW305-F7; assembly: GCF_058782875.1. Lineage (NCBI taxonomy): Bacteria > Pseudomonadati > Pseudomonadota > Betaproteobacteria > Burkholderiales > Burkholderiaceae > Cupriavidus > Cupriavidus sp. FW305-F7. Next base: position 14,434 of record NZ_JBYSYC010000026.1, read on the forward strand.
TCCTGATGGGTATGGCGAGTATGAGGACGCTGGGACCCGCGGCATACCGCAGCGTTCAGCTTCCTTGCACACCGATATGAAACTTTTGCCGGATTGCCATGTATTGTGCACATTTTCCGTGTGGCCTCGGCTTGATCTGGATAAACCGGGCTATAACCCATGCGTGCTATCAGTGAGTAAGCGGGCCGGCAACATCCCGCCCCACTCCACCCACCGCGCATCCCCTTGCGCCTTCCCTGGGAGCAACGCATGACCGCAATGATGAAAGCCGCCGTTTTTGTCGAGCCTGGCCGGATCGAACTGGCAGACAAGCCCATCCCGGATATCGGCCCCAACGATGCCCTGGTGCGTATCACCACCACCACCATCTGCGGCACCGACGTGCACATCCTCAAGGGTGAGTACCCGGTGGCGAAGGGCCTGACCGTGGGCCATGAACCCGTCGGCATCATCGAAAAGCTCGGCAGCGCGGTTACGGGATACCGCGAAGGCCAGCGCGTGATCGCCGGCGCAATCTGCCCCAACTTCAACTCGTACGCGGCGCAGGACGGCGTGGCCTCGCAGGATGGCAGCTACCTGATGGCCAGCGGGCAGTGCGGCTGCCACGGCTACAAGGCGACCGCCGGCTGGCGCTTCGGCAACATGATCGACGGTACCCAGGCGGAATATGTGCTGGTGCCCGACGCCCAGGCCAACCTGGCGCCGATCCCCGATGGCCTCACCGACGAGCAGGTGCTGATGTGCCCCGACATCATGTCCACCGGCTTCAAGGGCGCGGAAAACGCCAATATCCGCATCGGCGACACCGTGGCCGTGTTCGCGCAGGGCCCGATCGGGCTATGCGCGACCGCCGGCGCGCGGCTATGCGGCGCCACCACCATCATCGCCATCGACGGCAACGACCACCGGCTGGAGATCGCGCGCAAGATGGGCGCGGACGTGGTCCTGAACTTCCGCAACTGCGACGTGGTGGACGAGGTCATGAAGCTGACCGGCGGGCGCGGCGTGGATGCCTCGATCGAGGCGCTGGGTACGCAGGCAACCTTCGAGCAGTCGCTGCGCGTGCTCAAGCCCGGCGGCACGCTGTCCAGCCTGGGGGTCTACTCAAGCGACCTGACCATTCCGCTGTCGGCCTTCGCCGCAGGGCTGGGCGACCACAAGATCAACACTGCGCTGTGCCCCGGCGGCAAGGAGCGCATGCGGCGGCTGATCAATGTGATCGAGTCGGGCCGCGTCGACCTGGGCGCGCTGGTGACGCACCAGTACAAGCTGGACGACATCGTCGCGGCCTACGACCTGTTCGCCAACCAGCGCGACGGCGTGCTGAAGATCGCCATCAAGCCGCACTGACGGCGGCGCCCCAGGTTCAGCCCTTGGCCCGGGCGGCCAGCGCCTGCATGGCGTCGGCCGGCAACGGGCCGTGGCAGGTGCGCTCGCCGCCGGACTCGCTGACCACCAGCCATACCTCGCCGGGCTTGTCCTTCGGGTGCAACAGCCAGGCCGGGCCGCGCGCGCTGCTGCTCGGCGGCAGGTCTTCCAGTACGCCGGTGCTGGCCGATTGCAGCATCACCGCGCAGTCGGTGGCAGGCACGCGCGTGGCCTTGAGGAAGGCCCCATTGCCCAGTACTTCGGGCAACGCCGAGTCCGATGCGCGCAGGAAGGAATCGACATCGAACTTGCTGGCGCCGCCGCCGCTGCTGGCGCATGCCGCCAACAGCAGCGCGCCGGCACTGGCCAGCAGCACGGCGCGCTGGCGGCGCCGGGAACGGATGGTGACTGCGGGACCTTCCTGCGGATCGTTCATGGCGGGCCTCACTGCTTCATCACATCGGCGCCCTTGGGCACCGTGAACCGGAATGCATCGGCCGCCAGCGGCGGGTTCTTCTGCATGCCCGTGAAGGTCAGCAGGGTGGTGTTGCCGAACGCGTCGCGCAGCTCCATGGCCTCAAGATTGCCGGCCTTGAAGCCGATGCCGATGCGCTCGAACTGCGTGTCCTTGGCCTTGGGCGTCAGCTCCAGCCACTCTACGCCATCGCGCGTCGCGCCGTTCTTGACCACGAAGTTCTTTTCCAGGTCATTGCTGCCGAACAGGATCGCCGCCGGGCTGGAGCCGAGCGCGCCGTCGAGCTTGCGCTCGGTGACCTGGTTCAAGTCCTTGTCGTAGATATACAGGGTCTGGCCGTCGGCCTGCAGCAGCTGGTCGTAAGGCTTGGTATAGCGCCAGGTGAACTTGCCCGGGCGCGAGAACACAAAGGTGCCGCTGGAGGTGCCGGTCACCTTGCCGTTGGCGCCCTGCCCCTTGACCTGGCGCTGCGTGAACTCGCCGCGCGCGCTCTTCACGCCGGTGACAAAACTCTGCAACTGGTCGGTGGCGGCGGCATGGGCCGGCGCCTGGAGGGCAAACATCGCCAGCGCGGCGCAAGCCGACACGAGGATGCGGTTTCGCATGGTTCGGGTCCTGGTAGTTGTAGGTGCGTTGCCTGCGCCGCGTCGGGCACGGGCAACCTGTCCTTTTAGAGCCGCCGGCGGCCCGGGGATTCCGCGCACCGCACGTCGGCGGGTAACCGGATATTACGAGGGCTGCGCGAGCGGCGCTCAGTCATCTTCGCGGGCAGCACCCGCGCCCTGCACCAGGATGTCGCGGTTGCCGTTGCCCGACATGGCCGAGACCATGCCGGCCTTTTCCATGTCTTCGAGCAGCCGCGCGGCACGGTTGTAGCCGATGCGCAGGTGGCGCTGCACCAGAGAGATCGACGCGCGCCGGTTCTTCAGCACCACCTCGACTGCCTGGTCGTACAGCGGATCGGCCTCGCCACCGCCACCGCCAATGCCGGCACCGCCGCCAAACCCGTCGCCGCCGCCGGCGTCCTCGGTCAGGCCGCCTTCGAGGATGCCCTCGATGTAGTTGGCTTCGCCGGATTCCTTGAGCTTTTCCACCACGCGGTGGACTTCCTCGTCCGACACAAAGGCGCCGTGCACGCGCACCGGCAAGCCGGTGCCCGGCGCCAGGTAGAGCATGTCGCCCATGCCCAGCAGGGCTTCGGCACCCTGCTGGTCGAGGATGGTGCGCGAGTCGATCTTGCTGCTGACCTGGAACGCGATCCGGGTCGGCACGTTGGCCTTGATCAGGCCGGTGATCACGTCCACCGACGGGCGCTGCGTGGCCAGCACCAGGTGCAGGCCGGCCGCGCGCGCCTTCTGCGCGATGCGGGCGATCAGCTCTTCCACCTTCTTGCCGACCACCATCATCAGGTCGGCCAGCTCGTCGATGACGATGACGATGGTGGGCAGCCGGTCCAGCGGCTCCGGGGCGTCCGGGGTCAGGCTGAACGGGTTGGGGATCTTCTCTTCGCGGGCCGCGGCCTCATCGATCTTCTTGTTGTAGCCGGCCAGGTTGCGCACGCCCAGCTTGCTCATCAGCTTGTAGCGGCGCTCCATCTCGCCGACGGCCCAGTTCAGGGCATTGCCGGCCTGGCGCATGTCGGTCACCACCGGGCACAGCAGGTGCGGGATGCCCTCGTAGACGCTCATTTCAAGCATCTTCGGGTCGATCAGGATCAGGCGTACGCTTTCCGCCTTGGCCTTGTACAGCAGCGACAGGATCATCGCGTTGATGCCGACCGACTTGCCCGAGCCGGTGGTGCCGGCCACCATGCAGTGCGGCATGCGGGCCAGGTCGGCCACCATCGGCTTGCCGGCGATGTCCTTGCCCAACGCCATGGTCAGGCTGGACGCGCTCTCGTTGTAGACCTGCGAACCAAGGATTTCCGACAGGCGCACGGTCTGGCGCTTCGGGTTGGGCAGCTCCAGCCCCATGTAGTTCTTGCCCGGGATGGTCTCGACCACGCGGATCGACACCAGCGACAGCGAGCGCGCCAGGTCGCGCGCCAGGTTCACCACCTGGCTGCCCTTGACGCCGGTGGCGGGCTCGATCTCATACCGTGTGATGACCGGGCCCGGGTAGGCCGCCACCACCTTGACCTCGACGCCGAAGTCCTTGAGCTTCTTCTCGATCAGGCGCGAGGTGAATTCCAGGGTCTCGGCGCTGACGGTTTCCTGGTGCGGCGGGATCGGGTCCAGCAGCGACAGCGGCGGCAGGTCAGAGTCCTGGATATCGGCGAACAGCGGCTGCTGCTTCTCGCGCTCGACGCGCTCATGCTTGGGCACCGCCTGCGGGCGCACGATCTGCACCGGCGCTGCTTCTTCGATGCGCACGCGTTGCACCTCGACGGTTTCCTTGCGCTCGGTCTTGGCGGCCTCGCCGATAATGCGGTCCTGCTTGCTCTCGCGGCGGGCCTTGAAGCCCAGGAACAGGGTCTCGACAAAGCCGCCGACGTGCTCGGCCACGGTCAGCCAGGAGAAATGGAAGAACAGTGACAGCCCGATCGCCAGCAGCAGCAACAGCAGCAGGGTCGCGCCGGTGAAGCCCAGCGCCACCTGCAGCCAGCCGCCCAGCAGATCGCCCAGCACCCCGCCCGGCGCGCGCGGCAGCGCGGCGCGCAGCGGGTACATGCGGATCGCCTCCAGGCCCATGCTGGAGAACAGGGTCAGCCCGAAGCCGATCCAGCTGACGGTCACGCCCTGGCGGTGCAGGCCGTGGTCCGCGCGCTCGGGCAGCTCGGCGGTCAGCGTGCGCCAGCCGCGCCAGCAGCGGCGCACCAGCAGCACCGCCAGCCAGTAGGCGGAAAAGCCGAAGATAAAGAACAGCACGTCGGCCACCCAGGCGCCGACGCGGCCGCCCAGGTTGTGGATATCGGCCACCTGGTTGGCATGCGACCAGCCGGGATCGGTCTTGCTGTAGCTGGCCAGCACGCACAGGAAGCCCAGCGTGACGGCCAGCAGCAGAAACCAGCGGACCTCGCCCAGCAGTTTGCCGATGCGGGATGGCAAGGCTGAGGGATCGGTGCGGGTGGTCGTGGTAGCTCGGGCCATGCCTGGTTAAGACTCGCGTGTAAGGTGATTCCGGATGCGTTTCGGGCCGATGCCGGCATCGGTCAGTGGTCACTCACCGGGTGGCTGACGGTCATCGTGGCGGCCATTTTAACGTGGCCCGAGACTATCGCACTCATTGGAATTTGCAACAGTGAGCAAATGCGGCTCCTCTTATAATGTCGCTTTCGAGCAATGCCGGTGGGCAGCATGCCGCACCGGCCACAGGAACGCATCATGGCAAAACACGCAAAAGTGCTGATTCTCGGTTCTGGTCCCGCCGGCTACACCGCCGCGGTCTACGCGGCCCGCGCTAACCTGGAGCCGGTGCTGATCACCGGCCTGGCACAGGGCGGCCAGCTGATGACCACCACGGACGTCGAGAACTGGCCGGGCGATGCCAAGGGCGTCCAGGGTCCTGAACTGATGCAACGCCTGCTGGCGCACGCCGAGGAATTCAAGACCGAAATCATCTTCGATCACATCCACACTGCCAAGCTGGTGGACGACAACGGCCAGCCGGCCCGCCCCTTCCGCCTGATCGGCGACGCCGGTGAATATACGTGCGATGCGCTGATCATCGCCACCGGCGCCTCGGCGCAGTACCTGGGCCTGCCGTCCGAAGAGTCCTTTATGGGCCGCGGCGTGTCGGCCTGCGCCACCTGCGACGGCTTCTTCTACAAGAACCAGGAAGTGGCCGTGGTCGGCGGCGGCAACACCGCCGTGGAAGAGGCGCTGTACCTGTCGCATATCGCCAGCAAGGTCACCGTGATCCACCGCCGCGACAGCTTCCGCGCCGAGCCGATCCTGGTCGACCGCCTGCTGCAGCGCGAAAAGGAAGGCCGCGTGGTGATCCGCTACGACAGCGTGCTGGACGAGGTGCTGGGCGATGAATCCGGCGTGACCGGCATCCGCGTCCGCGGCACCAAGACCGGCCAGGCCGAGGACCTGAAGCTGGCCGGCGTGTTCATCGCCATCGGCCACAAGCCCAACACCGACCTGTTCGAAGGCCAGCTGGCCATGGAAAACGGCTACCTGGTGACCAAATCGGGCCTGCAGGGCGACGCCACCGCCACCAGCGTGCCGGGCGTGTTTGCCGCCGGCGACGTGCAGGACCATGTCTACCGCCAGGCCATCACCAGCGCCGGCACGGGCTGCATGGCCGCGCTGGACGCCCAGCGCTTTGTCGAAGCCCTGAAGTAAGCACAGCTCCCTCCGCCGGCCGGGCCGTCACGGCCCGCCGGCGCGTCCCCTTTGGCACCTCGTGCCGCCCTCCTGCTGCCCCGCCAGTCGATATAATCGGCGCCGAGCCCCCGGAGATTCTCAATGACGCACGGCGCCCGCAAACCCGACCGACCGCCCCAACGATTCGGCCTGAACGACCTTGCCAGGCTGCGCGACACCCTCAAGGCCGATACCGAGCGCCGAGAAACCGAGCGCGTGGCCGCCGAGCAGGCCGCCCAGCGCGCCCGCGAGGAGGCCGACGTCTTCCGCACCAGCGTGGGCCAGGTCAGCCAGCTGCGCGACCGCAACCGCGCCCCCGTGCCCGCCAGCAAGCCCGCCCCGGTGCCGGTGCAGTCGCGCCGCAACGACGAAGCGGTGCTGGCGGCCTCGCTGTCCGATGATTTCGACGTGGAAAGCCTGCTGGAAACCGACGAGACCCTGTCGTTCCGTCGGCCCGGCATCGGCATGGACGTGATCCGCAAGCTGCGCCGCGGCGAATGGGTGCCGCAGGACAAGGTCGACCTGCACGGCCTGCGCAGCGACGAGGCGCGCGAGGCGCTGGCCGAGTTCCTGCGCCGCTCGGTGCGCAACGGCGTGCGCTGCGTGCGCGTGATCCACGGCAAGGGCCTGGGCTCGCCCGACAAGCAGCCGGTGCTCAAGGGCAAGGTGCGCAGCTGGCTGGTGCAGAAGGAAGAAGTGCTCGCCTTCGTGCAGGCGCGCGAGGCCGAAGGCGGCGCCGGCGCACTGATGGTGCTGCTGCGCCAGCCGCGCACCTGACGCCTCGCCGCGGATGCACGTTCCGCTTGACTTGCTGATGGGGCGGCTGCCCCTGATCCTCCACATCATGGAGGTGATCGGCGTGCTCGCCTTTGCGGTTTCGGGCGTGGTTGACGCGCGCAAGCAGCGCCTGGACGTGGTCGGCACCTTCGTGGTGGCGTTTGCCACCGCCTTTGGCGGCGGCACCGTGCGCGACGTGCTGCTGGACCGGCGCCCGTTCTACTGGGTCGACCACGAAGGCTACGTGCTGCTGATCTTCGTGATGTCGTTCGGCGCCTCGTTCGTGCTGCGCGTGGTCAGCCGCGTGGCCTCGGACCGGGCCATGATCGTGGCCGACGCGATCGGGCTGGGGCTGTTCTCGGTGACCGGCGCCTCGCTGGCGCTGGTGGCGCAGATGACGCCCACCGTGGCGGTGATGATGGGCATCATCTCGGCCGTGTTCGGCGGCGTGGTGCGCGACGTGCTGTGCAATGAGGTGCCGATGATCCTGCGCGACCGCTCGCCCTACGCCACCTGCTCCTTTATCGGCTGCTGGATCTATGTCGGCATGAGCTGGCTGGCGGTGCAGCAGGAAGCGGCGCTGCTGACCGGGGCAGTGGCGATCATCGCCATGCGGCTGGTGTCGGTGCGCTACGGGTGGAAGCTGCCCAGCTGAACGCCACCCCGCCAACAAAAACGCCGCCTCGCAAGGCGGCGTCTTTCTGTCCTGGCCCGTGGCTCAGACCGCGGCTTCGTCCTGCTCGCCGGTGCGGATGCGGATCACGCGCTCGATCTCGGTGACGAAGATCTTGCCGTCGCCGATCTTGCCGGTGTGGGCGGCCTTGACGATGGCGTCCAGCACGGTGTCCAGCTGGTTCTCGGCCACCACCACTTCGATCTTGATCTTGGGCAGGAAGTCGACCACATACTCGGCGCCACGGTAGAGCTCGGTATGCCCTTTCTGGCGGCCAAATCCCTTCACTTCGGTCACCGTCAGCCCGGTCACGCCGACGTCGGCCAGGGCTTCACGCACCTCGTCGAGCTTGAACGGTTTGATGATGGCGGTAATCTGCTTCATGACTGGCCCCTGTTTATCGTTTGTTCACGCGCCTGGCGGCGCATCGCCGCGGTCGCGGCGCTCTCCGGCTGGCATTTTACCAGTCATTGGCGCCACGTATTCCCCGCTATCCCTCGCCCGGCGCGGCCAGAACGTTCGCCAGTGCGCACCGCGTGGCGGCCCGCCGGCGCCCAAGGCTGTGGACAACCCTGTGGATACCAGACCGGAAAACCTGTGCAAAGCCTGTGCAAGCCCTGTGCACAGCACTTGCTCAGGCCTCGCCGCGAAAGCGGCGCCGGTAGTCCGACGGTGCCACCCCGACCCGGCGCAAAAAGGCGCGGCGCAGGTTGTTCGGATCGCTGAAGCCGGCCAGCGCCGCCACGCGCTTGAGCGGATGGCGCGAGCCCTCCAGCAGCCGACGCGCGGCATCGATGCGCGCGGCCTCGACAAAATCCGCCGGCGTCACCTGGCATTCCTGCTTGAAGATGCGGGCAAAGTTGCGCGCGCTCATGCCGGCATGCGCCGCCAGCGCCTCCACCGACAGGTTGCCCGCCAGGTTCTCGACCACCCAGCCCTGCACCTCACGGATCGCGTTGCGCTCGGCGGTCTGCGCCGCCAGGTGGGCACTGAACTGCGACTGCCCGCCCGGACGCTTGAGGAACATCACCAGCTCGCGCGCCACGCGCAGCGCCACGGCGCGGCCGAAATCCTCCTCGACCAGAGCCAGCGCCAGGTCCAGGCCCGCGGTCACGCCGGCCGAGGTGTACAGGTTGCCGTCCTTGACATAGATCCGGTCCGGTTCGACCTGGACGCCCGGAAACAAGCGCGCCAGGCGGTCGGTGGTGTTCCAGTGCGTGGTGACGCTGCGCCCGTCAAGCAGGCCCGCATGCGCCAGCACCATCGCGCCGGAGCAGACCGACCCCATCCGCCGCACGGTCCGGGCCTGCCGTGCCAGCCAGGCGCTGACGGTCTCGTCCTGCTGCTGCTGCCGCAACCCCGGGCCGCCTGCGACCAGCAGCGTGTCGATATCGTCACTGCAAGTATCGAGCGTCGCGTCCGGCTCGACGCGCATGCCGTTGGAGGCAGTCAGCAGACCCGGGACCGGCGCGATGATCTCGAACTGGTAGGCGTCAGGCTGCCCGGCCTGGCGGGCACCTTCGTGGAACACGTCAATGGGGCCGGCGAGGTCCAGCATCTGGAAGCCGGGGAAGGCAACGACGGCAATCTTCATGGCAGCAAGGCAGGGGACCGGGGCGGTGGCCGGCGGTTGGCTGGCGCGTGGCTGATATTGGCAGTCTAGGCAGATTCCGCCAGCGCGGAGGGTCAGCGGTAACGCACGATGGTGATCTCGACGATGCGCTGCGACTCCGCCAGCGCGGTGTGACTGCCGGCGCGCTGCAGCGCGACCACTCGGCTGCGCTGGTCGCCGAGCAGCGCAGCGTCGCCGCCCGCTTCGCGCACGCGGCTGGCCACCCGCTTCAGCAGGAAGCGTTCGCCGATCCAGCCTTCCGGCGTTTCCACGCTGGTGTAGGCCAGCACCTCGTAGGGCCGCGGCGGTTCGCCGCGCATCCAGATATCGACCCCGTCGACATGCTCGCGTGCACCGCCCTGCCCGTGCCGCAGCACGGGTTCGCCTTCGTGGCGCCGGATCGGCGCCTGGATGCAGGCCGCGAGGCCCAGGCAGCACGCCAGCAGCAATCCAGCCATGCTGGCTCTTTTCATGTTTCGTCTAGTCATTCCTGTCTTTCCTCTCACTACGGATCAGAACCGGGGCGCAGTCTAGGCAGGAATTCCGGCGCTGCGCGGGCGCTGGCAGACATCGCGATTGGTTTGGCTGGATTTGACGTGTCTAGCGCCTTTCGGCCAGCAAGAGCGGCAACCATAATTCCTTTCACCAGGCCCCGTCCGATCCAGGACGCGGCCCCGGCAACCCTCCCGCCAGGCACGCCAAGCCGGCGCCCCCACTGAAAAGCAGACCCACCCCTATGACTCTTGCAGCCTATCCCGCGGCCACCCTGCCGGCGCCGCGCAGCTCGGTGAAACACCTTCCGGTCAACCTGTTCGGCGCCGTCATGGGCCTGTCTGGCCTGTCCATGGCATGGCGCGGCGCCGGCTCCGCATTCGGCGTCAGCCCCGTCATTGGCAACGCGGTTGGCGTGGTCGCGGTGCTCGCCTTCCTGGCGCTGGCCGCCGGCTACCTGGCCAAGTGGCTGCGCTACCCGGACGCGGTCAGGGCCGAGTTCAGCCACCCCGTCGCCGGCAACTTCTTCGGCACCATCGCGATTGCGATCCTGCTGCTGTCGTCGGTGGTCGGCGCGCATCACGAGACTCTGGGCCAGACGATCTGGACGCTCGGCACCGTGATCACCGTGGGGCTGACTTTTGTCATCGCCGGGCGGCTGCTGCACGGCCGGACCGAGGCGGCGAACGTGGTGCCGGCGTGGCTGATCCCCGGCGTGGCCACACTGGACATCGCCGTGGCCGGCGGCACCATGCCGATGGCCTGGGCGCATGAAGTCAACCTGCTCGCCGTCGGCGTCGGCACCGTGATCGCGCTGGTGTTCTTCACCATGATCATCTCGCGCCTGATCCACCACGATCCGCTACCGGCCGGCATGGTGCCGTCGCTGATCATCCTGATCGCGCCGTTCGAGGTGGGCTTCCTGGCCTACGTCAATATGACCGGCAGCGTCGACATGTTCGCCGGCATGCTGTTCTACTTCGGCCTGTTCCTGTTCCTGCTGTTGTCGTGGCGCGTGTTCCGCCGCCCGGCGCCGTTCGCGCCGTCGTGGTGGGCCATCAGCTTCCCGATGGCGGCGCTATCGAACGCGGCGCTGAAGTACGCCGGGCACGAGCAGTCCGCCGTGCTGGCCTGGCTGGCGGGACTGATCCTGCTGGTGCTGACGACCGCGATCGTGGTGCTGTTCGTGCGCACGCTGCACAGCCTGTTCACGCATCGCCTGCTGGCCGCCTGAGAGATGTCCTGGACCCTGTTGGCCGTTGCCGGCCTGCTTGAAATCGCCTTCGCCTTCGGCATGAAATGGTCGGCCGGCTTCAGCCGGTTCTGGCCCAGCGTCTATACGGTCGCCACCGGGATGGCCAGCATCCTGCTTCTGACGCTGTCGCTGCGCGTGCTGCCGGTGGGCACGGCCTATGCGGTGTGGACCGGTATCGGCGCGGCGGGCACCGCGATGCTCGGGATGCTTTGGCTGGGCGAGCCCGCATCGCTGGCGCGCATGGGCTGCATCGCGCTGATCCTGGGTGGCGTGGTGGGGCTGAAACTGGTTTCCGGCCCGGCGCCATGACAATCACGCAGTCAGAAAAATGGCCCGCTCGATGCGGGCCATTTTTCTTATCGGCAAGAAACGGTCATCAATCCGGCACCTTCTCCAGGTCCGCCAGCCACACCACCGACTCTGAATCGCTCGGCGCACGCCAGTCACCGCGCGGCGACAGTGATCCGCCCGAGCCCACCTTGGGCGCGTTCGGGATGCACGAGCGCTTGAACTGGCTGGTGCGGAAGAAGCGGTCCAGGAAGATCGCCAGGTTGCGCTTGATCTCCGGCAGCCCGTACTGGTTGCGCACCACATGCGGGCCGTTGGGCCATACGCCGCGCTCGCGGTCGCCCCAGGCGTGCAGCGCCAGGAAGGCGATCTTGGACGGCGTGAAGCCGAAGCGCAGCGTGTAGTAGAGGTTGAAGTCCTGCAGCTCATACGGGCCGATGGTGCTCTCTGTCTTCTGCTCGGGGCCGTGGTTGCTGTCGCCCGGAACCAGCTCGGGGCTGATGTCGGTGTCGAGCACGGCCAGCAGCACGTCGGAACCGCCCTCGCCCACCTGCCCGGTCTCAGCCACCCAGCGCACCAGGTGCGAGATCAGCGTCTTGGGCACGCTGGCGTTGACGTTGTAGTGCGACATGTGGTCGCCCACGCCATAGGTGCACCAGCCCAGCGCCAGTTCACTCAGGTCGCCGGTGCCGATCACGATGGCATGGTGGAAGTTGGCCAGCCGGAACAGGTGGTTGGTGCGCTCGCCGGCCTGCACGTTCTCGAAGGTCACGTCATAGACCTTCTCGCCGGCGGCGTACGGGTGGCCCAGGTCCTTCAGCATGGCCAGGCACGACGGGCGGATATCGATCTCGGTCGCGGTGCAGCCCACCATCTGCATCAGCTGGCGCGCCTGCAGCAGCGTGCGGTCGCTGGTGGCAAAGCCCGGCATGGTGTAGGCCAGGATATTGGCGCGCGGCAGGCCCAGGCGGTCCATCGCCTTGGCGCAGACCAGCAACGCGTGAGTGGAATCCAGCCCGCCCGAGACGCCGATCACCACCTTGCTGATCTTGCTGGCCGACAGGCGCTGCACCAGCGCCTGCACCTGGATGTTGTAGACCTCCATGCAGCGTTCGTCGCGCTGGCGCGGATCGGCCGGCACGTACGGGAAGCGCGCCACGTTGCGCGCCAGCGGCAGCGATTTTTCCAGGGTCAGGTCGAGCGGGAAGCGCACCACACGGAACTTGTCCACTTCTGCCTTGTGCCGGCGCACCGAGTGGCCGAAGGTCACCTGGTGCATGCGCTCGCGCGACAGCCGCTCGACATCGATATCGGCGCAGAGCAGGTGCGAGGTATCGGCAAAGCGCTCGGATTCGGCCAGCAGCTCGCCGTTCTCGCAGATCAGCGCCTGGCCGTCCCAGGCCAGGTCGGTGGAGGACTCGCCCTTGCCGGCCGAGGTGTACAGGTAGGCCGCCAGGCATCGCGCCGACTGCTGCGAGACCAGCTGGTGCCGGTAGCCGGCCTTGCCGACCACGATATTCGAGGCCGACAGGTTGACCAGCACCGTGGCCCCGGCCAGCGCCGCGAACGACGACGGCGGGATCGGCACCCAGACGTCTTCGCAGATTTCCGCATGGAAGCGGAAGTCGGGGATGTCTTCGACATCGAACAGCAACCCGGCGCCGAACGGCACGTCCTGGCCCAGCAGCCGGATGGACTCGACCGCGGCGTTGTCGGCGGCGCTGAACTGGCGCGCCTCATAGAACTCCCAGTAGTTCGGCAAGTAGGACTTGGGCACCACGCCCTGGATACGCCCGCGCGCCACCACCACGGCGCAGTTGAACAACTGGTGCTCGACCCGTAGCGGCATGCCGACGATCAGCGCCGCCGGCAGCTTGCGCGAGGCCTCGACGATGGTGGCCAGCGCCGCCTCGCAGGCGTCCAGCAGCGCGCGCTGGTGGAACAGGTCGTCGCAGGTATAGGCGGAGATGCCCAGTTCCGGGAACGCCACCAGCACGGCGCCCTGCTGTGCCGCCTGCGCCGCCAGGGCAATGGTCTCGGCCGCGTTGAAGGCCGGGTCGGCCACCCGGCAGACGGGCACGCCCACCGCGACACGCGCAAAGCCGTGGGAATACAGGTTGAAAAACGGGTTCTTCATATCGGGCCTTGGTTATCGGACGGACCATGCCGCGCGCAGGCGGGCCGCCTGAAGCATCCCGGGATGCTTCGGCAGCACTGGTGACGAGGATGCTCCATTTTACGACGGCCGCCCCGCGCCTGCCGCGGGCACAGCAACGGCGCATCGTTTCCGGTAGACTCGCTCGATCCACAGACGGAAACTGGTGCAATGCAGTCTGAATCATGCGTGCCTGGCAAGGACCAGCGCCAGCCGGCACAGCACAAGCGCAAGGCGGCGGGCGACCCTGCGCAGGAATACCGTACCGAGATCATCTCCGACCTGGGCGAGATCGATGCCGCCGCCTGGGACGCCCTGGTGGCGCACCACGCGGATGCCACGCCGTTCCTGAAGCACGCCTTCCTGCATGCCCTGCACGCCAGCGGCAGCGCCTGCGCCGAAACCGGGTGGAACCCGCGCTACCTGACGTTATGGGCGCCGGGCAAGGACGGCCACCCGGAACGGCTGGCCGCGGCCATGCCGCTCTACGCCAAGGCGCATTCCTATGGCGAGTATGTCTTCGACTGGGCCTGGGCCGACGCCTATGCCCGCAACGGGCTCGAGTACTACCCCAAATGGCTGGCGGCAATTCCCTTCACGCCGGTGCGCGGCGCGCGGCTGCTGGCCGAAGACGCCCATGCGCGCCGCCTGCTGCTGCAGATGGCGCTGGCGCTGGCCGCCGAAAGCCAGATGTCGTCGCTGCACATCCTGTTCCCCGACGAGGCCGAGGCCGCCCTGATGCAGCAGGCCGGCATGCTGATGCGGCACGGCGTGCAGTTCCACTGGACCAACGACGGCTACGGCAGCTTCGACGACTTCCTCGCCACGCTGTCGCAGAAAAAGCGCAAGAACATCCGCGCCGAGCGCCGCCAGGTGGCGCAGGCCGGCATCACTTTCCGGCGCCTGCGTGGCGCGCAGATCGACAACGATGCGTGGAAGTTCTTCAACCGGTGCTATCGCCAGACCTACCGCGAGCACCATTCCACGCCCTACCTGAACCTGGATTTCTTCCGGCGCATCGGCGCCGCCATGCCGCAGCACCTGCTGCTGGTGATCGCCGAGCGCGAGGGCCAGCCCATCGCCAGCTCGCTGCTGGTCTATGACGATACGCCCGAAGTCAGCACGCTCTACGGGCGCTACTGGGGCGCGCTGGAGTACCACGCCTGCCTGCACTTCGAAACCGCGTACTACCAGCCGCTGGAATTCTGCATCGAGCAAGGCATACGCACCTTCGAAGGCGGCGCCCAGGGCGAGCACAAGATGGCGCGCGGCTTCCTGCCGGTGGCCACGCGCTCGGCCCACTGGCTGGCGCATCCCGCTTTTGCCGATGCCGTCGAGCGCTTCCTGGAACGCGAGCGCCAGGGCATCGACGCCTACCTGGACGAGCTGGGCGAGCGCAACCCGTTCGCCCGCGCCTGAATACGCGAGCCGGCGCTCAGCGCCACATCCGCCGCAGCGTATTGTCGCCCAGCATGTAGTGGTGGAACAGCGACGCCATCGCATGCAGCCCGATCACCAGGTAGAAGGCGGTGCCCAGGGTCTCGTGGATTGCCTTGACGGTGTCCTTCAGCGCCGGGTCGGCTGCCACCAGCGCTGGCACTTCTATCCCCAGCGAAGGCAGCACCAGCAGGTGGCCGCCAGCGTTCATCGCCAGCAGCCCCAGCAGCGGCTGGGCCAGGATATACAGGTAAAACACCCAGTGCATGGCCTCGCCGACCAACTGCATCCAGCGCGCGCCCGGCTCCAGCGCAGGCGCGCCGCGCACCAGGCGCCACAGCAGGCGCGGCACCGCCAGCACCAGCACCAGAGCGCCCGCCCATTCATGGACCGTCATCGCCAGCGCGCGCGGCGGCGTGCCCTTGGCAAAACTGCCCTTCAGCTCGATCGCGGCATAGGCCAGCGCCACCAGCAGGAATACCGCCCAGTGGAAGCACACCGCCAGCCGGTCATAGCGGCGCGACGGCGACAAGGCCTGCGGCGATGCCTGGATTTCGGTGATGGAATGCATGGGGACTCCTCTTGTCAGCACCCGCACAGCGTAGCGCAAGGCACTTGCCCAGGTACTGCGGTGCGTCAAGCGCGCGGCAACAAAAAACCCCGCCGGAGCGGGGCTTCTTCAGCGGAGGTTCAGCTTACTTCTTGTAGTTGGCCACGCCGTCGGTGATTTCCTTGTGGGCTTCCTCGATGCCGGCCCAGCCTTCGACCTTGACCCACTTGCCGGCTTCCAGTGCCTTGTAGTGCTCAAAGAAGTGCTTGATCTGGTCCAGCTGATTCTGCGGCACGTCCGACAGGCCCTTCATGTAGGCGGTGGCCGGCGACAGCTTATCCAGGGGTACGGCCACCAGCTTGGCGTCCACGCCCGACTCGTCGGTCATCTTCAGCATCCCGAGTGCACGGCAGCGCACCACGGCGCCGGCCAGGATCGGGAACGGCGACAGCACCAGCACATCCACCGGGTCGCCATCGCCCGACAGCGTCTGCGGGATGTAGCCATAGTTGGCCGGATAGCGCATGCCGGTGCCGATAAAGCGGTCGACGAACAGCAGGCCGGTTTCCTTGTCTGCCTCGTACTTCACCGGATCGCTCTGGGCCGAGATCTCGATGATGACGTTGAAATCGTTGGGGATGTCCTTGCCCGGGGACACGAGATTGAAGCTCATGCGATTCTCCAGATGCCTGCGGTGTGTTGTTGGATGGCGGGCATTATAGCGGCTCGTGCCTGACCGCAGGCTGACAACTGGGCCAGGCACGGCGCATTGCACGCTGGCCGGTGTCGGCGATAATGGCGCATTCTTCAGCCGTCACTGAATAGTGCAGCCGCCGTGCTGCCCCCCCCTGTTGCACCTGCTGCCCCGGAGCCACCCATGCACGCCCAGCACTTCGTCGCCAACCGCCTGATCGCGCCCGACAACGGCCTGCGCATCAAGGTCTTCGATCCGTCCAACGGCGAGCCGTTCGCCGAGATCGCACGCGGCAACGCCACCGATATCAACGTCGCCGTCCATGCGGCCCGCCAGGCCGCCGAAGGCGCCTGGGGCCAGATGGCGCCAGCCGAGCGGGTGCGCCTGCTCAACCGCGTCGCCGTGGCGCTGATCGCCCACGAGGACGAGCTGGCCGCGCTCGAGGCCCGCGACACCGGCAAGCCGCTGCGCCAGGCGCGCGCCGATGCCCGCGCCGTGGCCCGCTATTTCGAGTTCTACGCCGGCGCGGTCGACAAGCTGCACGGCCAGACCATCCCCTACAACCCCGGCTACACCGTGCTGACCGTGCGCGAGCCGCACGGCGTAACCGGCCACATCATCCCTTGGAACTACCCGCTGCAGATCTTCGGGCGCAGCGTGGGCGCGGCGCTGGCCACCGGCAACGCCTGCGTGGTCAAGCCGGCCGAGGACGCCTGCCTGTCGCTGCTGCGCGTGGCCGAGATCGCCGCCGAGGCCGGTCTGCCCGAAGGTGCGCTCAATATCATCACCGGCTACGGCCATGAAGCCGGCGCCGCGCTGGCGCGCCACCCGGGCATCAACCATATCTCGTTCACCGGCTCGCCCCAGACCGGCAAGCAGGTGGCCCAGCTGGCCGCCGAGAACCACGTGCCGGTCACGCTGGAGCTGGGCGGCAAGTCGCCGCAGATCGTCTTTGCCGATGCCGACCTGGATACGCTGGTGCCGGTGGTAGTCAACGGCATCGTGCAGAATGCCGGCCAGACCTGCTCGGCCGGCAGCCGCCTGCTGGTGGAGCGGCCAGTCTATGACGCGCTGCTCGACCGACTGGCGTCGGTGTTCGAGTCGCTGCGCGTGGGCCCGTCAGAGCTGGACCTGGAATGCGGCCCGCTGATCAGCCGCAAGCAGCAGCAGCGCGTGTGGGATTTCGTTTCCGATGCGCAGCACGCCGGCGTGTCGGTGATGGCTCAGGGCCAGATCGTGGCCGAGGCGCCGGAGGCCGGCTACTACCAGGTGCCGATGCTGTTCCGCGACGTGCCGCCGGCGCACCGGCTGGCGCAGGAAGAAGTGTTCGGCCCGCTGCTGGCCGCCATGCCGTTCGACACCGAGGCCGAAGCCATCGCACTGGCCAACGGCACGCCCTACGGGCTCGTGGCCGGGGTCTGGGCGCGCGACGGCGGGCGCCAGCTGCGCCTGGCGCACAAGCTGCGCGCGGGCCAGGTCTTTATCAACAACTACGGTGCCGGCGGCGGCGTGGAGCTGCCCTTCGGCGGCACCGGCCAGTCCGGCTACGGCCGCGAGAAGGGCTTCGAGGCCCTGTACGGATTCACCACCCTGAAAACCATCGCCATCCAACATGGGTAACATCAATTTCCTGTCCGTCGCCTTTGCCATCTTCTTCTTCTGGATGGCGTGGCATGTGCGGAACAAGCGCGCCACCAATCCTTCCGGCATGCCGCGGCTGCAGGTCTTCAAGCGCAAGTGGGGCGACGTCGTCGGCGACCGCGTGCACTGGTGCCTGTATGTGGCACTGCCCTTCCTGCTGGCACTGATGATGGTTGCCAATGCACTGCGCGGCCAGGGGCCGTTCTCGCATTAGGCATTGAGACCCCTCGCAGCACTGATCACCAGAACATAACCACAACACCAGGAGACAAGCCATGAGACTGGCCAACAAGGTAGCGATCGTCACCGGCGGCGGTTCCGGGTTCGGCGAAGGCATTGCCCACACCTTCGCGCGCGAAGGCGCCAACGTGGTGGTCGCCGACCTGCGCGAGGAAGCCGCCGAACGCGTCGCCGCCGCGATCCGCGACGCCGGCGGCCGGGCCCGCGCGGTGCGCGCCGACGTCTCGCGCGAAGCCGACACCGAAGCCATGCGCGAAGCCGCGCTGGCCACCTTCGGCGACGTGCATATCGTGGTCAACAACGCCGGCACGACCCATCGCAACAAGCCCATCCTCGAAGTCACCGAGGAGGAGTTCGACCGCGTCTACGCCGTCAACCTCAAGAGCATCTACTGGTCGGCGCGCGCCTTTATCCCGCACTTCCGCCAGCGCGGCGGCGGCGTGTTCGTCAATATCGCCTCCACCGCCGGCATCCGGCCGCGCCCGGGCCTGGTCTGGTACAACGGCAGCAAGGGCGCGGTGATCACCGCCAGCAAGGCCATGGCCGCGGAACTCGGCAAGGACAATATCCGCGTCAACTGCGTCAACCCGGTGATCGGCGCCACCGCACTGCTCGAAGAATTCATGGGCATGCCCGATACGCCCGAGAACCGCGCCAGGTTCCTTGCCACCATCCCGATGGGCCGCATGTCGACCCCGCAGGACGTGGCCAACGCCTGCCTGTACCTGGCCTCGGACGAAGCGGCCTTTATCACCGGCACCTGCATCGAAGTGGACGGCGGCCGCTGCGTCTGAGCCGGTCGTACCGTAGCTGTAAAACGCGTCACACAGAAGCGCCATATCCTCAGGAGACAGCATGACAACGACCGCAGTGAGCCCCGGCGTCAGCGACGCCGCCTTTGAAGACGCCACCTACCGCAAGGTCAGCTGGCGCCTGGTGCCCTTCCTCTTGATGTGCTACGTGGTGGCCTACCTGGACCGCGTCAACGTGGGCTTTGCCAAGCTGCAGATGCTCAACGACCTGCAGTTCAGCGAGACCATCTATGGCTTGGGCGCCGGCATCTTCTTTATCGGCTACTTCCTGTTCGAAGTGCCCAGCAACGTGATCCTGCACAAGGTGGGCGCGCGCATCTGGATCGCGCGCATCATGATCACCTGGGGCGCGATCTCGGCGGCGATGATGTTCGTCACCACGCCGACCATGTTCTACGTGCTGCGCTTCCTGCTGGGCATTGCCGAGGCAGGCTTCTTCCCCGGCATCATCCTGTACCTGACCTACTGGTACCCGGCCAACCGGCGCGGGCGCACCACCACCTACTTCATGACCGCGGTCGCGCTGGCAGGCGTAATCGGCGGGCCGCTGTCAGGCTGGATCATGCAGTCCTTCCACGGCCACAACGGCTGGTCCGGCTGGCAATGGATGTTCCTGCTCGAGGGCATTCCGTCGATCCTGGTGGGCCTGTGGGTGCTGGCCTACCTGGACGACCGCATCGCCCACGCCAAGTGGCTGTCGCCGGAAGAGAAGGCGCTGCTGGAGCGCAATATCGCTAGCGAGGATGCGCACAAGGAAGACCCGCCGATCCGCACCGTGATGTCCAGCCCGCGCGTCTGGCTGATGAGCGCGATCTACTTCTGCTTCGTGATGGGCCTGTACGGCGTCAGCTTCTGGCTGCCGACCATCATCAAGCAGACCGGCGTCAAGGGCGCGCTCGATATCGGCCTGCTGACCGCCATCCCCTATGGCTGCGCGGTGGTCGGCATGGTGCTGGTGGCCTACAGCGCAGACCGCAGCGGCGAGCGCCGCTGGCATATCGCGCTGCCCGCGCTGGCCGGTTCGCTGGGCCTGCTGCTGTCGGTGCAATGGCATAGCGACACCACGCTGGCAATGGTGGCGCTGACGCTGGCCACCATCGGCATCCTGACCACGCTGCCGCTGTTCTGGAGCCTGCCGACTTCCTTTCTGGCCGGCACTGGCGCGGCCGCGGGCATCGCGCTGATCAACTCGCTGGGCAACCTTGCTGGTTTCCTCAGCCCCTATGCGGTGGGCTGGCTCAAGGACCTGACCCACAGCACCGATTCGGGCATGTACCTGCTGGCCGCGTGCCTGGTGGTGGGCGCGGCGCTGACGCTGTCGGTGCCCAAGCGGCTGGTGAGCCAGAAATAACCCGCCCGCCAGGATCACGCGCCGTCAACGGCCCGTCCCCTGCGGGAAGGGCCGTTTTTCTTCCGGTACCTGCGAAGTCGCTCGCACGCCGCCTGCGGGCCACAATGCGCCGTCGGCTGACGCGGATGTAGGACCAACCCCGGCACTGTTGCCCACCCTTGAGCCCTAGGATGGAAAAGAGAGACCCGAAGTGATCCCACGGGGTCCTCCGGGGCATCTGATTCCGAAGCTCGCCCAAGGAGGCCACGATGCCGCAACTGCTCCCGTTTGCCCCTACCCGTTCGCTGGAAATTGTCGAAGCGCGCTTGGCACGCCGCTCGCGCGTCAAGCGCCTGGTGATCGCGCTCAGCGCCGGCGTGGTCGCGCTGCTGGCCCTGGTGCCGGCTGCCAGCCATGCGCAGGCGCCGGTGGTAGACACCAACCCTGCACCTGCCGCCCCGGCGCCAGTTGCCCCGGGCAGCACCATGGCCCCGACCCCGGGTGCCACGATGCCGGCCGCGCCGCCGGCCGACACCATGCCCCCTGCCACACAGCCCGCACCGGGCATAGCGGCGCCTGCCACGGCAGCACCGCCGCCGATGGCATCCCCGGCACCCGCGCCCACCGGCACGCCACCAGCTGCGCCGGCGCCACCGCCGATGGCAGCGCCCGCGCAGCCACGCCCGCCGCTGACCACGCCGCCCCCGCCGCCGCCGCGTGATGCCATGGTCCAGCGTACGGCCGGCTCGGTCGCCTATATCTGCGGCGGTGTCGCCGAAGACGAGCAGGTCGCGCTGCAATCGCAGGCGCGCAAGTACAACATGAGCCTGCTGTTCACGCAGGGCGCGCGCGGCGAGTACCTGTCCGACGTGGACGTCAAGCTGATGCGCGGCGGCAAGGAGGTCGCCAGCTTTATCGCCGACGGTCCGCGCTGCTTGCTGAAGGCGCCGTCGGGCACGTACAACGTGCGGGCGACTTACCAGGGCCGGACCAAGACCGCGACGGTCACCACCGGCGGCAAGAACGCGCAGATGCGCTGGTAATCAGCCGGGACGGCGCGCCGGTGGAGGGAAAAAAGGCTCGGCATCTTGCGATGTCGAGCCTTTTGCATGGCAGACCCTTGAGCGCGCCGCTGCCCTTTGCATGCCAACTGCATGCTCCCTCTCCCGCAAGCGGGAAAGGGGAGCAAACCGTCAGCCCGCCTGGCCGTCCCCCAGCATCTGCGCCACCGACCCTGCCGTACCGGCCGCCCGCTCACCCAGCAACCGATGCAGCGTGCCCAGCAGTTCATCCTCGTTGTAAGGCTTGCCCAGGTACACGTTGACGCCGATCTCCTCGGCATAGCGGCGGTGCTTGTCGGCCGTGCGCGAGGTGATCATCACCAGCGGCATATGCGCGGTGCGCGCGTCGGAGCGCACGTTTCGCGTCAGGTCGAAGCCGTCCATGTGCGGCATCTCGATGTCGACCAGCATGGCGTCCGGCATGACATCCTGCAGTTGCTTGAGCGCATCCACACCGTCGCGCGCCAGCACCACCTGGTAGCCGGCGCGGCCCAGCAGGCGCTGGGTGGCCTTGCGCACGGTCAGCGAGTCATCCACCACCATCACGGTCGGCTGCACGGCCAGGCCACGCACCGGCTCGGTGGTGCCGTCGCTCGCCAGTTCCGCGACCGCGCCCATCTGCGCCTGCACGGCAGGTAGCGCCGGCGTCTGCGGCAAGGCCTGCGGCACCAACTGGCCGCGTTCGCGCACCAAGCGCTGCGCCAGCACCACCGGGTTGTAGATCAGCACGATCTCGCCATCGCCCAGCGTGGTCGCGCCGGCAATGCCTTCCAGCCGCGCCAGGTGCGGGCCGATGTGCTTGACCACCACTTCGCGGTTGCCGACCACATCGTCCACATGCACCGCCACGCGCTCGGCGCCGCTGCGCACCAACACCACCGGCGAATACTTGCGCCCGGCCGCGACCGCGTTGCCTTCCTCCAGCAGCGCGCCGAAGTAGAAGAACGGCACCTCGGCGCCAGCCACAGTGAGGCGGCCCTGGTTGTAGGCATCCAGCAGCGCCGGGGCGCGCAGCTGCTGGACCTGGTCGATCATGCCACTGGGCACGGCATAGCGCCGTGCGCCCAGCGAGATCACCAGCACCTGCGTGATTGCCGTGGTCAGCGGCAGGTGTACGGTGAAGGTGGTGCCCTGCCCCGGCTTCGACTCCAGCGTGATGCGTCCGCCCAGCGCCACGGTCTCGGCGCGCACCACGTCCATGCCCACGCCGCGGCCGGCCAGCTCCGACACCGCGTCGGCAGTGGAGAAGCCCGGCGCAAAGATCAGCTCGGTCAGGCGCGCTTCGCTGGCGTCGTCGTCCGGCGCCAGCAGGCAGCGCTCGACCGCGCGCGCGCGGATGCGCGCCAGGTCCAGCCCGCCGCCGTCATCGACGAAATGCAGCACCACCTCGTTGCCTTCCTGCTGCACCTCCAGCGTCAGCGCGCCGGTGGCGGCCTTGCCCGCGGCGCGGCGCGGCGCGGCGGCTTCGATGCCGTGCACCACCGCATTGCGGATCAGGTGCTCGATCGGGCCGGCCATGCGGTCCAGCACCGAGCGGTCGATTTCCACGGTGCCGCCCTTGATCAACAGGCGCACTTCCTTGCCGGTCTCGGCCGCGGCCTGGCGTGCCACGCGATAGAGGCGCTCGGCCAGCGCGTCGAACTGCACCATGCGCGCCTGCATCAGCCCGCGCTGCATGCCGCGCGTCAGGCGCGCCTGCGCGGCCAGGTCGCCGGCGGCGCGGTCAAAGCCGCGCTGCAGGTTCTGCTCGACGGTGGCCACGTCGTTGACCGACTCGGCCATCATCCGCGTCAGCTCCTGGAAGCGCGTGAAGCGGTCGAACTCGAGCGGATCGAATTCCTGCTTGTGCTGCGCGTCGGCAATGCGCGACGCCATCTGCGATTCAGCCTGGATCTCGATTTCGCGCAACTGCCCGCGCAAGCGCGCGACGTTGTCGTTCAGTTCGCCCAGGTAGGCGCGCATCGCCTCCAGTTCGCTGTCCAGGCGTGCGCGCGTGGCGCCGACCTCGCCGGCTTCATTGATCAGCGTGTCGAGCGCGCGCGCCTGCACACGCACCAGCGCGCGTTGCGGCTCGGCGGGCACGGCCGGCGGCATCGCCACCATCACGTCTGCCGGCCCCGGCATGGCGGGCAGGCTGGCGGCGGGCACCGCCTCGACCACGGCATCTGCCTGCGGCAGCGGCGCATCGGCCTGCGCGTCCTCCGGCACCTCGGCCAGGCCGTTGACCACGTCCGGGTCGTCCGCGGGCAGCAGGCGGCCGGACGGCAGCGCCTCGACATGCGCCAGGATGCGGTCGTACCAGGCATAGAGCCGCTCGAACAGCTTCGGCCCGACGGCCTGCTGTCCCTGCCCGCGCAGGCTGGCGTCGAGCAGCGTCTCCATTTCATGCGCGGCCTGGCCCAGTGCCATGGCACCTGCCATGCGCGCACTGCCCTTGAGCGTATGCAGCGCGCGCAGCACCAGGCCGCCGTGGCGCGAGTCTTCCGGCGCGGCTTCCCAGCCGCGCAGCAGCTTGCCCAGCTCGGGCAGCGTGCCTTGTGCCTCTTCCAGGAAGATCTGGACCAGCGCCGGATCCGGGGCGCCGCCCTCGTCCGATACCGGCGCAAGGGGCGCCCGGTGCGGGGTCGGCAGCGCGATAACGACCGCGTCATGCGGCGTGGCCAGTGGCTGTGCGGCCTCCGGCCCGGGCGATGCCGCCGGCTCCGGCTGGTCTTCCTGCGCCGGCGGCAACTGGCCCAGCAGCTGCGCGACCGAGCCATCCGGCTCGGCGGGCACCGCCACGCGCGGACGCAGCAGCGCGCGCTCGCCAAACTCAACCAGGCTGCGGCGCAGGCCGGCATCGGCATCCGGCCAGACGCCCGCGGCAAACTGGTGGAGCATGCCACGCAGGCGCTCGACCGCCTGCTCCAGCAGGCGGAAATCGCCCGGGTGCATCGCCACCGGGTGCGAGCCCAGCTGCAGCAGCAGGGCCTCCAGCGCCTCGGCGATCTCACGCACGGGTTCCAGTCCGACGGTGGACGCACTGCCCTGCAGCGTGTGGGCGACGCGCAGCCCCAGTTCGCTCGGGCACGGATGGCCTTCATGCCGCCATTCGGAGATATCGGTGGCGAACTGGCGCAGCAGGTCGTCGGCCTCCTGCAGGTAGACGTTGTAGAGCGCCAGGCCGATGCGCACCGGTCCGATGACCTTGTAGTGGTCGTCCTCGTCCGACAGGCCGCCGGACAGGCGGAACGGGATCACATTGTCTTCGCCGTGCCCGACGGCATCGGCGCCGGTGTGATCGGCAGTCTCGGCGGCCGGCTCGGGCGGCGCTTCAGCAGCCGCTCCGGGCAACACTGGCAGTTCGTCCGCGGCCTGCGCGGCGGCCGGGTCGCGCACCGCCTCGGCGGCTGCCACCAGCGGCGCGATGTCGTGCCAGGTCGCCGCATCGCGATGCAGCTGTGCGACCCACGCCGACAGCTCGGCATGCGCGCGGCGCAGCAGCGACAGCAGCGCCGGCACCGGCTCGCGCGCCTCGGCAATCCATAGGTTCATGACCTGCTCGACCGCCCAGGCCGCTTCGCCATAGCGATGCAGGCCGACCATGCGGCTGGAGCCCTTGAGCGTATGGAAGGCGCGCCGCACGCGGCTGAGCGTATCGGCATCGTGCAGCGCCTCAACGCCCGAGCCGAGGTCGCCGGCGATGCCACTCAGCACCTCGTCGGCTTCGTTCAGGAAGATGTCGAGCAGTTCGGCGTCCAGCGCCGCCTTGTCACCGGCAGCCGGCAGGCCTTGCGCCGCGGCCGGCGCGGCCGCGGGTGCCGCAGCCCCCGCCGGCTCGGCCAGTGCCAGTGCCAGCCTGCCTGCGGCATCATCGCTGCCGGCCAGCCAGGCATTGCATTGCATGGTGGCTTCGGCGGCCTGGCGGCGCAGCGCGGCATCGTCGTCGATGGTGGCCTGGTCGGCCAGCGCCTGCAGCGCGGCACGCAGGCGCTGCACGGGCGGCGCATCGGGCACGGGGCCGGCCTGGATCGCCTCGGCCGCGGCGGCGCGCGCGGCGGCCAGCGGATGCTGCGCGGCGCGCGGCGCATCGGGCTCGCCGGCGTCGGCAAGCGTATCGGCCCGCCGCACGCGGCCGAATTCCAGCGCATCGGCAAAGGCATGGACCGCGCCCAGCTCTGCCGCGACTTCGCCCAGCAGCGCGGCGCGCGCACTGGCATCGGCGAGTTCGCCCGGATCGGCCAGCCGCGCATTGACGGAATGCACCGCGGCGGCGGCCTGCGCGGCATCGTCCACCAGCGCTGCAGGCAGCGCGGCGGACGACTGCAAGTGCGCCAGCGTGGCGCCAAGCGCGGCAAAGGCCTGGCACGCATCGCGCAGGTGGCCGGCGCCTTCGGCGCGGGCCGCGTTGCGGTCGAAGCTGTCCAGCCACGATTCGCCGCTGTCCAGTTGCGCCCGCAGCTGCGTCACGGCCTCGCTGCGCAGCGCCTGGGCGCGCGCCTCGTCGACCATGCCCGCAAGCCACGCGGGCGCGCTCGCGGCGGGATCGGCCAGGCATGTCGCCAGCGCCTCGCACTGCGCGGCAAAACGCGCCGCCGCCGGATGGGCGGATTGCCCGTGCACGCGCCACGGCAACGCCAGCGCGCGCGCCAGAAACAACGCGATGCCGGAGGCGCCGAGTGCCTCGCCACGGTGATGCTGCCCGCCGTGCATGGCCGCCTGCGCCAGGCAGCGCTGCAGCGCCGGCTGCCCAAGCGGCTGCGCGGCTTCGGCCAGCGCGGCCAGCGCGGTTTCCCAGCCGGTCGGTTCGCCGGCGGCGGCGTGCTCCAGCCCGGCGGCGGCCTGCTGCAGGTTGCGCGTGTCGATCGGGTCGAGCCAGCCGTAATAGCGCTGGCGGAAGTCCGCATTGGCAAGCGCGTGTGCGGGGTCGAGGCGGAACGCCGCGAGCGTGCGCGCAATATCGGCACGCGGCGCAGCCAGGCCATCGCCGTCACCGGCCCCGTCGCGGGCCAGGCCGGTGCAGACCAGCAGGAACACCGCGTCGTTGAGCAGCGCCTGCGGCACGCGCACATGGCCCTGCAGGTACTGGCGCAGCAGCAGGTTGGCGCGGCCGGCAAAGCGCTTGGCCAGCAGGTCGGAAGGCAACAGGCCAAGGCCCAGCGCGCGGAACACCAGCCCCAGCACATGCCAGACCCCGCGATCCGGATGATCCGCCGCGCGGCGCGCCTCCTGCTCATTGGCGCGCACCTCGTCCAGCGCCGCGCACAGCGGCAGCCAGGCTTCGCGCAGCAGCGCCGCGTCGGGGCACGGCGCAGGCAGGCGCAATGCCTTGAGCAAGGCTGACTCAAACTGCTGGCGCGCACGCATGACCGCCGCCGGACCTCTCGCCGGCAGCAGCATGCCGGGCAGCATCTGCAGCTCATCGAGCCACAGGTCGGCCGGATGCACGCGCTCTTCGCCCAGGTGCGCCAGCACGCCCGCATAGGGCTGGAACAGGCGCAACGGCGCTTCATCGTCGCCGGCCATCAGGTCGTCGACATACTCGGCCAGCGCCTGCACGCCGGCGCGGAATACCGCCAGCGCCTCGGGGCCGGCGGCAACGGTGCCGGCGTCGATGGCTTCGAGCAGGCGGCGCAGGGCCTGGCAATACGGATCGGTGCCGCGCAGCCCGACGATATGCACGGCGCCGGCGGCCTGGTGCAGGTGCTGGCCGGCCAGCCGCAGTGAGGTGGTATCGCGCGCGCCCAGCGCTTCGGGCGCCTGGCGGACCTCGTCGACATAGTGGCCAAGCTCGGCGGCGGCGTCTTCCAGCGCGCTGCGCAGGCTCGGCGCAAGCCACGCCAGGCCAGACAGGTCGCGCGCGGGGGCGCCCGGATCGGAAACAGCTGGCGCGCTCGCGGACGGCGGCGCGGGAGCCGGCTCAGGCACGGCGCCGGCGTCAGCCGGTGCGCCGGCTGCGGCGCCATCGCGCGGGACAGGGAAATTCAGGGACATGACGGCTTCCAGTGCGGCGCCCGGAAGGCGGCCGCGGGCGACCTGCCGCAACAGGCGGCAGGCGCGGAGTTGGCATGGAGCGCGTGGCCGCTAAGCCCGGTAAGGCCGCGGTGCGCGGAAGCGGTCGCAGGCGTCATCCGGCCACTCAGGCGATCTTGAATCGCGACACGGAGTTACGCAGCTCTTCGGTCAGCAGCGTCAGCTGGCGCACCGACTGCGCGGTCTGGCGCGTGCCGGTGGTGGTCTGCTCGGTAACCTGCAGGATGCGCTCGATATGGCGGGCCACGGTGGTGGCCAGGTCAGCCTCGTGTGAGGTGGACTGCGAGATCTGCTCGATCAGCTCGGCCAGCTGGCGCGACACGCGCCCGATCTCGACCAGTGCGGCACCGGCGTTGTCCGACAGCCGCGCCCCCTCCACCACGCCCTGCGTGCTGCGCTCCATGGCGTGCACCGCGTCCTGGGTATCGGTCTGGATGGTGCGGATCAGCGCGCCGATCTGCTTGGTGGCCTCGCCGGAGCGTTCGGCCAGCCGCTGCACTTCTTCGGCCACCACCGAGAAGCCGCGCCCGGCTTCGCCCGCGGACGCGGCCTGGATGGCGGCGTTCAGTGCCAGCACGTTGGTCTGCTCGGTAATGTCCGAGATCAGCTCGACGATTTCACCGATCTCCTGCGACGACTCGCCCAGGCGCTTGATGCGCTTGGAGGTTTCCTGGATCTGCTCGCGGATATCGTTCATGCCGGCGATGGCGTTTTGCACCGCCTGCTGGCCCTGCTCCGCGGCAGACAGCGAGGCGCGCGCCACGTTGGCGGACTCGGCCGCGCCGCGCGACACCTGCGTGATGCGGTCGGCCATGTCCACCACCGATTCGCCGGTCTGCCGGATCTGGCGCGACTGCTCTTCGGTGGTTGACACCAGCTGGGTCGAGGTGGACTGCACCTGCCCCGACGCCTGCGTCACCTCGCCGGCGGTCTGCTGCACCCGGCCGACCAGCTCGCGCAGTTCTTCCACGGTGTAGTTGACCGAATCGGCAATGGCGCCGGTGATGTCCTCGGTCACCGTGGCCTGGCGCGTCAGGTCGCCGTCGGCGATGTCCTGCAGCTCGTTCATCAGCTGCAGAATCGCCTTCTGGGTGTTGTCGTTGTTGCGCTTTTCGTCCAGGCGGCGGGACTCGGCCTCGCGCTCGCGCGCCTCGGCTTCCAGCGCGCGCATGCGTGAATCGCGCAGGTACAGGGCCGCCAGGCCCACCAGGCACAGCAGCGTCATGGCCGCCGACACCACGGTCGCGCCCAGCGTCACCGGGCGGACGCGCGCCGACTGCGCGTAGGCACGCTGCAGCGCCGAGAGCTCGCCGCGCAGCGCCTCGTTGTCGTTGAAGATCTGCTGTTGCGCGCGCTTGGCGGCAATCAGGCCCGGCAGATTCTGCAGGATGGTCTGCGTGGTCTTCTGCACCGCTTCAAAGCGCTGCGACAGCTGCTTCAGGTAGCCACGCGTTTCTTCGTCGGCGGCCGCCGACAGGCGCAGCGCCTCGCTGCCGTTGAGCAGGCCGTCCAGCGTTTCGCGGAAGGTGTTGGTGTCCTTGCCCAGCAGGAACGCGGTTTCCGGGTTGACGCCTTCGCCGGCCAGGAACTCGTTCAGGTTCTTGCCCAGGCGCTGCGTCAGCATCACCAGCTGCGCCGAGGCCGCCACCTCGCGCGCGTTGGCGCTGGACTGCAGCTTAATTGCCGCGACCTGTTCGGCGGACTCCAGCAGCTCAGGGTTGGAGGCGTTGAAGATCTGCAGCGTCTGGCCAATGGTGTTCAGCACCGGCTGCTGCGCCAGCACGTCGGCGGCGCTTTTCTCGGAGCGCTTCCACGATTGCATCGCGGTCTCGAGCAGCGGTTCGGCCGCGCCGCTGGTGGCGCGCACGCGCTTCTCGTCGCTGCCTTCCTGCAGCGCCTTCAGGTCGCCTGCCAGCGCGTCTTTCGACTGGCGCAGCTGCGTGAAGGCCTGCGCATTGCCTAGCAGCGCCACCGGCACCGCCTTGCCCAGGCGCTGCGAGTGCATCAGCATGTCGCCGGCGATCTCGATCTGCGCGGCGGCGTTGTTGGCGATGCGGTTGTCCAGGTACACCGAGCCAAGCAGTGCCACCAGCGACACCACCACGCCCACCGTTAGCAGCCGCTGCTGCGACGAGAACGGCATGCGCCCAAGCCAGCGCGTGACATGCTCCATTGGCGTGGCGCCCAGGCCGTCGGCGGATGGGGGTGCCGGTGCGGGTTCCGGGCCGCCCGCATAGGCCATGCCGGGCCCGCCCGCCAGGCCGCTGGCTGCTTCGGCTGCCGGCGTGCGCCGGCCCAGGCTGAATTTCTTGAAACCCATGGCACCCTCTTCCGTTTTTTTCGTTGTCATGCCCGGCGGCTCGTGCCGGGTGCCGCAGGCCGTGGCCTGCGCGTCATTCTTGTATCTTGTAATTGGCGGCGGGCCTCAGGCCGCAACCCGTCCCACCTGCAGAAAGGCCGGCGCGTCCAGCAGCGCGCGCACGTCCAGCACCTGCCAGTCACGCCCGTCGCGGTCGGCAAAGCGTTGCCCTTCCCATGCCGGCGTGCCGGCCGGTGGTGGCGCATCGCCGTGCGGCAGGCTCAGGTCGGCGGCATGGCGCAAACCCGCCACGCGCGTGGCCAGGATCGCGCAGGCGCGCTCCACCTGGCGCGACAGCACCACGATCTTGCTGCCGGGCTGCAGCGGCGTTGGCGCGCCGCCGCAGAACAGGCTGAAATCGATCACGCCCAGCAGGCTGCCGCGCGCATTGACCAGGCCGCTGTACCACGGCTGCGTCAGCGGCACCGGGCTGGGCGGGCGCATGTCGAGCACCTCACCGGTATCGGCCAGCGGCAGCAGCCAGTTGCGCGCGCCCACCTGCAGCGCCAGGTAGCTGTCGGGCGCGGGCAGGCTGCGCGCCTCGCGCAGGCGCCGGGCCAGCATGGCCTGGTAGTCCTGCAGACGGGTCTGGCGGGCGCGGAGGTCTTGGCGTGGCGCATTCATCTGGCGGTCCCCGGAACAGGTGGCAGTGGCTTCCCGTACGGCCTGCGCTGGCAGCTCAGTGCGCCAGCGCGGCGATCTTGCCCAGCAGCTCTTCGCCGTCGACGGGCTTGACGATGTAGTCAGACGCGCCCTGGCGCATGCCCCAGATGCGGTCGGTGTCCAGGCCCTTGCTGGTGCACATGATCACGGGGATGTCCTTGAAGCGGTCGTCGCGCTTGATCGCGCGGGTGGCCTGGTAGCCGTTCTGGCCGGGCATCACCACGTCCATCAGGATCAGGTCGAAGCTCTCGGCCTGCAGGCGCGCGAAGGCCTGGTCGCTGTTGCTGGCAACCGAGACCTTGAAGCCGCGCTTGCCGAGCAGGTCGGACATGAACAGGGCTTCGGTGGGGGAGTCGTCGACGATCAGGATCTTGTTGATGGCAGTCATGAGGTTTTCCTTCGATTCGTACATGGCGTCGCGTGCATGCGCTTCAGGCAGGCAGCACGTGGCCCGCGGCCTGGCATGGCAGACAGGCCTGCACGGCGTGCAGCAGCGCTTCGCGGGTAAAAGGCTTGGCTAGATGGTCGTGCGCGCCGACCAGGCGGCCGCGCGAGCGGTCGAACACGCCGTCGCGCGAGGACAGCATGATCACGGGGATGGCGTGAAAGCGCGGACTCTTCTTGATCAGGGAGCAGGTCTGGTACCCGTCCAGGCGGGGCATCAGGATGTCGCAGAAGACCAGGTCCGGGTGCAGCTCGCCCACCTTGGCCAGCGCCTCGAAGCCGTCTTCGGCCAGCACCACCTGGTATCCCGCCTGCGACAGGAAGATCTCCGCGGTGCGGCGGATGGTGCTGGAATCATCAATGACCAGCACCTTGCGGCGCGGCGGCGCCGTGGTGTCCGGAATGGAAACGCCAGGCGCCACACCCTGGGCGCCGGCGGTATTGACCCGCTGGTTTTCTTCTGTTTGAGCGACCCGCATTGTTGTTCCCGCGACCAGCTGCCCCTTGCGGAGCGCCGGCAAGCACTAGAGAACACCCGTGCGGAGCAGCGCGACCCCATGCGCGCCCCGACGGACCCCCGACAATTTTTGTTTCCCTTCCAAGGCCGGGCTGTGCCCGGCAGCGGCGGTGCGTGGAACCCGCACCTGCCTACCGTCCTCCCAGCCAGAGGCAGAGGGACGGGCAGTCATTTTGCAACAGAGTGTGACAAGACGCCGGGGGGCCGTCAATCCGGTCCGGCCGCGGCCGGCCGGCGTTCTGTCGCATCGGCGCGACGCGCGCCCGGTAATTGTTCTTCTGGGGGACGCCGCCTCAGATGGCGACCATCTCGAAATCTTCCTTGCGCGCACCGCATTCCGGGCAGGTCCAGTTGATGGGCACGTCTTCCCACCGGGTTCCGGGGGCGATGCCGTCTTCCGGCGCGCCTGCGGCTTCATCGTAGATCCAGCCGCAGATCAGGCACATCCAAGTCTTGTATTCCATAACAGGCTCTGGCCACTCTCCATTAAAATCCAGCGCAGATGGTACCGAAACCGTGCCGCCGGCGCCAGCCGGCGGCCGCCAGAATCGTGCCAGATCCGCCGTGTTCGCGCATGTTAGCGCCCTGTTAGCGCCTGATTGGCCGGCAATTGCAGCGAATTTCCGCTGTTTTTGCTGCATGTCAACGATAAGGCCCGGGCCCGCCGCACACGATCCCTGCAGTCCTTGTCCTCACCTCAACGCCATGTCCCGTAATCAGCAGCTCTTCGACCGCGCCCAGCAGACCATTCCCGGGGGCGTCAACTCGCCCGTGCGCGCCTTCCGCTCGGTGGGCGGCACGCCGCGCTTCATCACGCGTGCCGAAGGCGCCTATATGTGGGACGCCGACGGGCAGCGCTATATCGACTACATCGGCTCCTGGGGCCCGATGATCGTGGGCCACGCCCACCCGGAAGTGGTGCGTGCGGTACAGGAAACCGCCGCGCACAGCTTCTCGTTCGGTGCCCCGACCGAGGCCGAGATCACCATGGCCGAGGAAATCTGCAAGCTGGTGCCGTCGATCGAGCAGGTGCGGCTGGTCTCCTCCGGCACCGAAGCCACCATGAGCGCACTGCGGCTGGCGCGCGGCTTCACCGGCCGCGACCTGATCATCAAGTTCGAAGGCTGCTACCACGGCCACGCCGACAGCCTGCTGGTCAAGGCCGGCTCCGGCCTGCTGACCTTTGCCGACACCACCCAGAACGCGCCGTCGTCAGCCGGCGTGCCGGCCGACGTGACGCGCCACACCATGGTGCTGGAGTACAACAACGTCGAGCAGCTGGAACAGGCCTTCGCCAGGCATGCCGGCGAGATCGCCGCGGTGATCGTCGAGCCGGTGGCCGGCAACATGAACCTGGTGCGCGCCACCGATGCCTTCCTGAAGGCCATGCGCGACCTGTGCACCCGCGACGGCGCGGTGCTGATCCTGGACGAGGTCATGACCGGCTTCCGCGTGGCGCTGGGCGGCGCGCAGGCGCACTACGGCATCCGGCCCGACCTGACCTGCCTGGGCAAGGTGATCGGCGGCGGCATGCCGGCGGCGGCCTTTGGCGGGCGCCGCGACATCATGGCCAAGCTGGCGCCGCTGGGCGGCGTCTACCAGGCCGGCACGCTCTCGGGCAACCCGCTGGCGGTGGCCGCGGGCCTGGCCACGCTCAAGCTGATCCAGGCACCCGGCTTCTATGAGCGCCTGGCCACCCAGACCCGCAAGCTGGCCGACGGCCTGGCCGAGGCCGCCAAGGCCGCGGGCGTGCCGTTCGCGGCGGATGCCATCGGCGGCATGTTCGGGATCTACTTCCGCGACGGCGTGCCGTGCAGCTTCGCCGAGGTAACCAGGAGCGACACCGCGCGCTTCAACCGCTTCTTCCACGCCATGCTGGATCACGGCGTCTACCTGGCGCCGTCGGCCTTCGAGGCCGGCTTTGTCTCCGCGCAGCACGACGACGCCATCCTGGCGGCCACGCTCGACGCCGCGCGCAAGGCGTTCGCGGCGGGCTGAGGCCATGCCAGGCAGGCGGCGCCCCGGTGCGCCGCCTGCCCCTCTGGCGACAGGGGCGGTGCGCTACACTTGGGTTTTCGTCCAACCCGCGGAGTCTCTGATGCGCGCCTCTTCGTCCCCCTCCTTGTCCAGCAGCTCGCCGATGCCTGTCTTGCGCTGGCTGCTGCTGGCGGTTATGGCCAGCCTGCTGTCCGCATGCGGCTACAACGACTTCCAGACCAAGGACGAGGCGGTCAAGGCAGCCTGGAGCGAAGTCATCAACCAGTACCAGCGCCGCGCCGACCTGATCCCCAACCTGGTCAACACGGTCAAGGGCTACGCCACGCACGAGCGTGAGACGCTTGAGGCCGTGACCAAGGCGCGCGCCGCCGCCACCAGCATCCAGGTCTCGCCCGAAACCCTGAACGACCCCGAAGCCTTCAAGCGCTTCCAGCAGGCCCAGGGCGAGCTGTCCGGCGCGCTGTCGCGCCTGCTGGCGGTGTCCGAGAACTACCCGCAACTGAAGGCCGACGCCTCGTTCCGCGACCTGCAGTCGCAGCTTGAGGGCACCGAGAACCGCATCACCGTGGCCCGCCAGCGCTATATCGCCGCCGTGCAGCAGTACAACGTGCTGGCGCGCAGCTTCCCGACCAACCTGACGGCGATGGTCTTCAAGTACCCGGTCAAGCCGTCGTTCACGGTGGACAACGAGAAAGCCATCTCCACGCCGCCCGCAGTCAAGTTCTGAGACGGACCACACCATGGGCCACACCCTGCGCTCGCCCTGGCGGCACGCCTGGCTGGCGGCCGCCCTGCTATGGCTGGCGGCGTTGCTGGCCGGCCCGGCGCTGGCGGCAGACGGCTTTGTCGCGGTGCCGCCGCTGACCCAGCGCGTCACCGACCTGACCGGCACGCTGACGCCGCAGCAGCGCGGCGCGCTCGAGAACGTGCTGGCGGAATACGAGCAGCAGCGCGGCAGCCAGATCTTCGTGCTGATGGTGCCCACCACCGATCCCGAGCCGATCGATGCCTACAGCATCCGCGTGGCCGACGCCTGGCGCGCCGGGCGCAAGGGCATCGACGACGGCGTGATCGTGCTGATCGCCAAGGACAACCCGCCCGGGCTGCGCAAGATGCGGCTGGAGGTCGGGCGCGGCGTGCAGGGGTCGCTGACCGATGCCATGTCCAAGCGCATCCTGCAGGACGTGATGGCCCCCCACTTCCGCCAGAACGACTTCTACGGCGGGCTGGCGGCGGGAATCTCGGCCATCCAGGCCACCATCGACAAGGAAGGCCTGGCGGCACCGCAGCGCAAGGCGCAGCAATCGTCCGGGCTGGCCGAGTGGCTGCCGGCACTGCTGCCGCTGGCGATCATCGTGTTCTTCTTCCTGAGTGCCATCCTGCGCCGACGCGGCCCGCAGATCGTCACCACCCGGCGCGGTCGCGACGTGATCGCCGGTGGGCTGGGCGGCCTGGGCGGCTACACCATGGGGCAGGACTGGGGCCGGCGCAGCGGCGGCTGGGGTGGTGGCGGCTTTGGCGGAGGCGGCGGTGACAGCGGCGGCGGCTTTGGTGGCGGGGGCGGCGGCGGCTTCGACGGCGGCGGCGCCTCGGGCAACTGGTGACAGCAAGGAACGACGACAATGCCGAATCTCCGACGTGCCCTGCACCATATCGCCACCACAGCCGGCGCAGCCCGCAAGCACTTTCCGGCCGAAGCCCAGCAACAGCTGCATGAAGCCGTGCACGCCGGCGAAGCCAGCCACCGCGGCGAGATCCGCGTGGTGATCGAAGCCAGCCTGCCGGTGGGCCATGCTTGGGCCGGCGTCACGCCGCGCGAGCGCGCCCGCTTCCTGTTTGGCGCGCTCGAGGTCTGGAACACCGCGGACCATACCGGCGTGCTGCTCTATATCAACCTGGCCGACCATGCGGTCGAGCTGCTGGCCGACCGCGGCATCGACGCCTGCGTGGGGCCCGCCACCTGGCGCGAGCTGTGCGACGAACTGGCGCGGGGACTCAGGCAGGACCTGTCGGTACGGCCGGTGCTGGCCACGGTGGCGCGCATCCATGCACTGTTGGCCACGCACTTCCCGTCTGGCGGCGGGCCCAACCCGAACGAGCTGGACGACCGTCCGGTCATGCTCTAAGGTCTGTTCACATCGCCAGGTCTGGCTCCATCGCAATGGCCAACGACGTAACGGCCAGATAGCGATGCGCAAGCTCGTTGCCGGTTTCCTTCTGGCCTTCCCCTTGGCCTGCGCCATCGACCAGGCAATGCGCGGCTTTCATCGGCGAAACATCCTTTTTCCCGATATGACGTCTGGCGTTCACGGGCTACGCTTGGTCAACAACTGCACGACAGCCAGTGAGGCGGAGCGCCAAGACTCCGCCAGGACAAGGGGAAGCCATGCCAGAATGCCCAACGGACGAGGATCGAGGGGGCCCTGCGCCCAGAACAGACCTTCGGGAATTCCTTTTGGAGGCAAGTCTCAGAAGTGCCAGCGCCATCATGTTTGCTGCGTTCGCTTACGCGGCAATCCGGCACTGGCTCGCGGACCCGACGCGAATCACCTTGCTGCTGCTCGTGCTGGCAAACTGCCTGACCCTTGGCCTGTCCCTGTTTGTCCGGGTTCCGAAGCGACGAGACTGGAATCCGGTCACAGTCATCTGCTCGTTGGGCGCCTCATACTATTTCGTGGCAATTCAGCTGGCGCCAGGGGAGCACCTGGTACCGGAAATACTTGGCGCTGGCCTCC
Source organism: Cupriavidus sp. FW305-F7 (assembly GCF_058782875.1). Lineage (NCBI taxonomy): Bacteria > Pseudomonadati > Pseudomonadota > Betaproteobacteria > Burkholderiales > Burkholderiaceae > Cupriavidus > Cupriavidus sp. FW305-F7. The sequence goes on from NZ_JBYSYC010000026.1 coordinate 50,332, forward strand.
AGGTCATAGGAATCACCTGGCAGATCTACGCAAAGATCTCGCTCCGGTTCTCGTTCGGAATACTGCCTGCCAATCGCGGAATCGTGTCGAGCGGGGCTTACCGGTTCGTGCGGCATCCGATCTACCTTGGCTACCTCATCACCGACGTCGGCTTCCTGCTCACAAATTTCGGGCCGCAGAACTTGCTGGTCTATGCCGGGCTGTACGCGCTGCAGGCTGTGCGGATAAATCGCGAAGAAAGGCTGCTCTCCGACGACCCCGAATACTGTCGGTATCGCGAAAAAGTGCGATTCCGCGCGTTGCCAGGTGTTTACTGAGCGTGCCGAACCCGTCATTGGGATTGGGATAGCCCGCCAACCGGGGGCGACGACGCGAAGGAAATTCAGGTCGGGCCAGTCATCGTCAGCGCGGGCGGCGCGCACCCATCAGGTACCACACGGCCGCGAATATTTGCAGCGCCACCAGTCCGCCCCACGCCGTCAGGTGTGCAGCCTTGGGATAGTGTCCGGCCGTGGCAGGCCACAGATCCAGCACCAGTCCCACACCCACCTGACAGGCAAAGGTGGACAGGAACACCGTCAGCGTCAGCGCCGTGGTAGCCCTTCCGATCAGCGCATCAGGGAAGCTGCGCGCCAGCACCGCATAGGTCAGGATGCCGCTGGAGCCGAACACGCCATAAGCCACCCACAGCAGCACCGGCGGCAGCGGGACCTGCGCCATCAGCAGCAGCTGGACCACGATAAAGGCGGTCATGCCAGTGCCGGCAAAGGCATACAGGCTCACGCCGATACGCTCCAGGTGGCGCGCGGCCCAGCCCGCGCCGACGCAGCCGGCCATCATGGCAAAGCCGATCACCGAGACCAGTTGTGCGCTGCTGGCCGGATCGAAGCCGGCCACGTCGCGCAGGAAAGCACCCACCCATAGCGTCTGCACCGCCATGAACACGCCCTGATTGAGCAGTGTCAGCGGTACCACGCGCCAGAAACGTTCGCTGGCCAGGATCTGGCGCGTGCCGCGCAGTTGTTCGCGCAGGCTTTCCTTGCCGGCGCGTGGCTTGTCGGGCACGCCGAACCACAGCAGCACCGCCATCGCCAGCGATATGCAGGTCAGCCCCATGCTGACCGTGCGCCAGTCAGTCAATGACAGCAGCCACGACAGCGGCGCGCCGACCAGCACCGCGCCCAGGCCGCCAATGGCCATCACCACGCCGTTGAGCAATGGCATGCGCGACAGCGGGAACCACATCGACAGCGCCTGGATGGTGGCGCCCAGGCACACCGACACGCCCACCCCGATCAGCAGCCGGCCGGCGGCCAGCCCGGCCATGCCGGGCGCCAGCGCGAACACCATCGAACCGGCCACGGCCACCAGCAGCATCACCGCCTCGGTGCGGCGCGGGCCGTAGCGGTCCAGCAGGATTCCCGCCGGCAGCTGGGCGCAGGCAAAGCCAAGGAAGTAGAAGCTGGTGAGCAGGCCCAGGTCGCCGGCATTGAGCCCGAGTTCGCGCGTCAGGTGCGGCGCAAAGCCCAGGTTGACGCCGCGGAACAGATAGGACACCAGGAAGCCCAGCGAGAATACCGCCAGCACGCGCCAGCGGGCGCCGGCAGCAGCACCAGTGGCGAGTCGCGCTTGCGAGGGCGCAGAAGACAAGTTTGAAGTCGTAGTCGTCATGATGGCCCGAATTGTCGTTCCTCTGGCAATTCAAGGCCAACGAAAGATACCCGCCGCAATTGTGAGTAGAATTTGACGGCCATGGCCAAATCCCCCGCCAAACCCGCCCAACGCCCGGTCCACCTGCCGCCGCTGCAAGCGCTGCGTGCGCTCGAGGCCGCCACGCGCCACCGTAGCTTCTCGCGCGCGGCCGAGGAACTGGCCCTGACGCACAGCGCCATCAGCCACCATATCCGCGCGCTGGAGACCAGCCTGGGCACCAAGCTGTTCCAGCGCAGCGGCAGCCAGATGATCCCCACCAGCGTGGGCGCGCGGCTGGCCGAACAGGTGCGCGGCGCGCTCGACAGCATCGAAAGCGCGCTGCGTGAGGCCGGCAACAGCGCCGGGCCGCCGGTCGTCCGGCTGCAGGTCAGCGTGATGGCCGACCTGGCCAATGCCTGGCTGATCCGGCGCCTGCCCAGCCTGCACGCCCAGGTGCCGTCGCTGGACCTGCACCTGCGGCTGCATGCGGAAATCACGCCGCCCGACCCGTACAGCGTCGATGTCGGCATCTGGCACCAGCGCATCGACCTGCCCGGCTTTGAATGCCACAACCTGATCGAGGACCATGTGATCGCGGTGGCCAGCCCGGCGCTGCTGGCGCGCTACCCCGGCTTCACGCTGGCCGACGTGCCGCGCATGCCGATGCTGCGCTTTGCGCTGCGCCCCTGGCGCGACTGGCTCGAAGCCGCCGGCCTGCCCGGCGACGAGCCCGAACGCGGCCCGATCTTCCAGGATGCCGGCCTGATGCTGCAGTCCGCCGTCGCTGGGCTGGGCGTAGCCACTGCGCGCGCCCAGCTGGCGCACGACTACCTGGCCAGCGGCGAACTGGTGCAGATCGGGCCCGCCCGCATCCCGTCCAGCCTCCACTACTGGGTCACCTGGCGCGAAGGCAATCCGCGCGAGAAGGCCATCCAGCAGTTCCATGCATGGCTGCAGGAGCAGGTCCGGCAGGAAGCCGGCCACGTCCACCCTGCCGCCGACGGCGGCACGCCCGCCGAGCGGTTTCATGCATGAAATCGTTTGAAGCGTGGATGTTGGCAATACGAATCATTTTCGTCTAGGCCAGTGAAATCAAGGGCTTGGCGAATGGCGCAAGCCGTCCGATGACCCGCCATACGTGTGCGCCGCGGCCTTGCCGGAACTGCCCGAGTTTCACCAATGCAACCAATCGGCGCACGGTGCCAGCAACCGTGAAAAATCTACCCGGCCCATCCAAAGAGATGAGAAACGGCCGGGCCGGCCTTGGCCGGCATCGGGCAAACGCTTGTCAACGCGTCGATTCCCTCCACCCAAGCGCGCCCGCACGGCGCGCGCGGCGCCAAAAGGCTGAGGCCAGCCACGGCGCGCCGGGGTGGCTACCGATGTACAGAGTTCAAATCGTTGTAACGGAAATGAAACTACCTGGCAGCTTCACTCGCGTGCTGCATCCGAGCCCTGACGCCTGTCCATTTGAAATTTCGCTCTCCCTCCTTCGGATGGGAATTGCCGCCAAAAAGTAGGTCTTTCGCCACCCTTCTGCCGCGCGGCGTGATGCCTGTGTCTCATTACGAGCTCACCAAATATTGCATCGCAGCATAAAAATCCGGCCGCATGTATCAGACGCGGAACATTATTGATCGCCAATAACGGGCAAATGCCAGCCGAAAATTCCTCTTTCCTTTTGTTATCAAAGAGTTAGCCATATCTGGCACGTTCGTCGCACATATGTCCGCGCGAACAGAAGCCCGGAACAGGGGGACGTCTGAAACCGAAGCGGCAACACACTGGCACGCGTTCGCCGAAGATCAGTTTCAGGACGACCCCGCATCCCAGGGCGGGATTCGGACTGGCGCTGTAAGCGTGGGCCACGCGGCAGGAACTGGCCCGCATCGGCAGGCCAGGTTGCAGGGGTCGTCGACAAGATTAGCGGAGGTCGTTCAGGAACACGGGCCGCAAGCGGACGAAACGCGGCCCGTGGTACCTGGACTATGCGGGCACGCCACGGCCAAACGGGGCGGCACGCAGACAACAAGCGGACGCATCGGCCAGGCCGGCGCATCCGGACAAGAAACGGGGTGAAGCAACAGTCTGCGATGCAGGCGAAGCGAAGCGGCAGCCGCCGTGACCGATACCAGGGAGGTAAGGTCGCGGCGGCGGCGAAAACGGGCCCACCGGCCCGCGCAGCGCAGCGCCGCGGGCAGCAATTTAGGGAGAGCGCCAGGCCGCGGCATGGTCATGATGCGGCAAGGCGCTGGCCTTAGAGCGAACGAAACCAGTGACCCGCGACAGCAGGCCGCCGGCTTTGTAAAAACAAAAGATCCGGGGAAATTTTATGAGCGCGTACACCAACCGCCCGCTGCTGTACCTGTCGCAGCACCACGACGCCATGCTCTGCAGGATGCTCGCGCAGCGTGGCTGGAAGATCAGCTTCGCCTCCAACCTGCAAGACCTCCACGCGCTGCCCCCGGGCAACCAGCCGCTTGCGGCGATGCTCGACCTGCAAGGCGGCTTCAGCGACGCCGACCTGGAATCGTTCGAGTCCTGGCTCTCGCTGCCGCATATCGGCTGGATCGGCGTCATCGCCGGCCAGGAGTCCCTGACCGAATCCGCGCGCCGGCTGCTGGGCCTGTACTTCGTCGACTATTACACCGCACCGATCCAGCACTCTCGCCTGGCGGAATCGCTCGGCCACGCGCTCGGCATGGCGCAACTGCGCCCGGGCGCGCAGCATGCCCGCCCCGGCACCGCACGCCCGGACGGCATGATCGGCAGCTGCCCGGCCATGCAATCGCTCTTCCGCGGTATCGAGAAGGTGTCGCGGTGGGACACGCCCGTGCTGATCTCCGGCGAGTCCGGCACCGGCAAGGAACTGGCCGCTCATGCCATCCACCGTTCCTCGGAGCGGGCCTCGCGCCCCTTCGTTGCGGTCAACTGCGCGGCGATCCCGCCCACGCTGCTGATGTCCGAGCTGTTCGGCTATGAGCGCGGCGCCTTCACCGGCGCGACCAAGCGCAAGCCTGGCCGCATCGAGATGGCACAGGGCGGTACCCTGTTCCTCGATGAAATCGGCGACATGCCGATCGAAAGCCAGACCAGCCTGCTGCGCTTCCTGGAAACCGGCCGCATCGAGCGGCTGGGCGGCACCGAATCGGTGGAGGTGGATGTGCGCATCATCTCCGCCACCCACGTCGACCTGGAAGCCGCGATCGCCGCCGAACGCTTCCGCGGCGACCTCTACCACCGGCTGTGCGTGCTGCGCGTGCGCCAGCCACCGCTGCGCGAACGCGGCAGCGACATCCTGCTGATCGCCGAACACGTGCTGGACAACGTGCGCAAGCAGTCGCCGGCACGCATCCGCGGCTTCTCGCCGATGGCGCTGCGCGCGATCCAGCAGCACAACTGGCCCGGCAACGTGCGCGAACTGATCAACCGCATCCGCCACGCCGCCGCCATGTGCGAAGACGGCGTGATCCAGCCCGACGACCTGGAGCTGGCCACCCCCGCCGACGACCGCCCGCTCACGCTCGCGGCCATCCGCGAAGCGGCCGAGCAGACCGCGATCGTCGAGGCGCTGCAGCGGCATCATGAACGGCTGATTGACGTGGCCGCAGAGCTGGGGATTTCGCGGGTGACGTTGTTCAGGTTGATGCGGGATTACAAGCTGCAGGTGAAGAAGGGGGATCTGGGGTTGATCTGCGTGCAGGGCTAGCCGATCCATCGCGGAGGAACCGACCGATGTCACCTGATGCCTACCTTGAAATGGCCGAAACGGAAGCCTGCCACTGGTGGTTCCGGGGGCGGCGCGAAATCGTCGGCACGATCCTGTCCGGCCTGGCGTTGCCGCGCGACGCATCCATCCTGGAGATCGGCGCGGGCACCGGCGGAAACCTTGAGATGCTCTCGCGGTTCGGCAACGTCAGCGCCGTGGAAATGGATGGCACCGCCCTGCGGCTGGCGCGGGAGAAGACCCTGGGGGCCTACGATATCCGCAGTGGCAGGTGCCCCGACGACATGCCGTTCCCGGAACACAGCTTCGACCTGGTCTGCCTGCTCGATTGCCTGGAACACATCGCCGACGATGCCGGGGCACTGGACTGTACGGCAAGGATGCTGAAAGCCGGCGGCGCCGCACTCATTACCGTGCCCGCCTACCAATGGCTATGGAGTTCCCACGACGTCTTCCTGCATCACCAGCGCCGCTATAGCAAGCGGTCGCTGCATGCGCTCGTCACCCGGTGTCACATGCGCGTGGAACGGATGTCCTATTTCAACACGCTGCTGTTTCCGCTTGCGGTGGCGGCCCGCATCAGCGACCGGCTGAGCGGCAGCCAGAAGGCAACGGGAGCGGGGCTCCCGCCCCAACCCGTCAACCAGGCATTGCACCGCATGTTCAGCACGGAACGCCATTGGCTGGCACACGGATCGCTGCCGTTCGGCATTTCCCTGATGGCGATCGTGCGCGCATCGTGAACGCCGGCATCACCACGCCCGAACTTCGCCGGGTCACGCGCTTTCTGGTATCGGGCGCCACCTCGACGGGCGTGCATGTCGCCATCACCGCGACGCTGGTCACAACGCTGGCGGCCTCACCGGTCGCGGCGAACTGCGTGGCCTTCGTGTGCGCGACCGCCTGCTCCTATCTGCTCAACACCTTGTGGAGCTTCTCGTCGCGGCTGCGCCACCGGACCCTGGGCCGCTTTGCCGGCGTATCCCTGCTGGGACTGGGCCTGACCGTGGGCATTTCCTGGACGGCCCAATATCTGGGGGCCAGCTATTGGGCGGGCCTGGCCGGCGTGGTCCTGACGGTGCCGGTCTTCACCTACCTTGCGCACCGGGCCTGGACCTATCGGGACTAGGGCCAGGCCGGGCTCGCATCAGCGGCCACCGCTCACATGCCCGCGGTCGATCCGGATCACGCGCCTTCCCGAGGCGATGAGCTTGTCCTGGCCGGTCTCCTGGTAACGGCGCCGCACCAGATAGATCGGCCGCCCCTTGGCTTCATCATAGATGCGGCCGACATACTCGCCGACCACCCCCAGCCCGATCAGCTGGATGCCCCCCAGGAACAGCAGCACCGACAGCAGCGACGCATAGCCGGGGACATCGATCCCCAGGACCAGGGTTCGCGCCACGATGAAGGTGCCGTAGCAGAACGCGCCAAGCGCGATCAGGACGCCGATATATGTCCAGCTGCGCAGCGGGATGGTGCTGAAGCTGGTAATGCCCTCAAGCGCGAGGTTCCACAGACGCCAGCCGGAAAACTTGGAACGACCGGCACTGCGCATCTCGCGCTCATAGCGGACGATCGCGGTCTTGTAGCCCACCCACGCGAACAACCCCTTCATGAAGCGGCGTCGCTCCGGCATCTGCTTGAGCGCATTGATCACCACCCGGTCCATCAGCCGGAAATCCCCGACGTTCACGGGCAGCTTCTGGTCGGACAGCTTGTTGTGGATGCAGTAGTACGCGCCCGCGGTCACGCGCTTGAGCCACGAGTCGCACACGCGGCTGCTGCGCTGGGCAAGCACCACCTCTGCCCCTTCCCGCCAGCGCATGAGCAGCTCGGGGATCAGTGAGGGCGGGTCCTGCAAATCGGCGTCCATGGGAATCACCGCGTCGCCAAGGGCCTCGTCGAGTCCCGCGGTCAAGGCAGCTTCCTTGCCAAAATTCCGCGTCAGGTCCACGACTCGCACGCGTGCGTCCCGGCGCGAATACGCAATGAGCTTGTCCAGCGTGTCGTCCGAGCTGCCGTCGTTCACCAGCACGATCTCGAAGCGGATCGCATCGATGGACTCGAGCACGGGAATGACGCTGTCGAAGAAGTGGCCAATGCCTTCTGACTCGTTGTAGCAGGGCACAACCAGAGAAAGCAGCCTGACGTCGTATGGGCCTGACATGATCCCCTCCCGAGACGGGGTGGCTTGTGCGCACACCGCCATGATTGCGCTGTCATGCGCCTTGTTATTTACCGGGTGCGAACCGCTCCCCGGTCCGCGCCCGGCGCAGGATTGCCATCAGCAGCAACAGCGTCACCAGCGGCCCGACCTGCGGGAAATGGCCCGCGTGATTCGCGCTCAGGACAATCGGCAGCAGCCATGCCACCACCAGGATCTCCCGCTCCCATTCCCTCCAGCCACGCGTCACCCCCTCGACCGCCAGACCCGCAATCGCGAGCCCCATCCAGGTAAGCTCGTAGTACCAGACGTATGGGCTCACAAGCAGGGTGGCCGCCGCCACTGCGGCAATACGCAGCGCAGTCGAATTCCGGCCGCGCCAGACCTTGATCAGAGCCCAGATCGCGAAGCCCGCGCCCAGGCCGTGGGCCAGGTACGCAATCGCCACCGGCGCCCCGGCGCGGCGCATCATGGCAAAGAGCGTCGGGCAATAGCGCCATCCAAACTCCCCCTGCTCCAGCACCGTCTGCCTGAAGTGCGTGCCGATATCCAGGAACGTGGGTACGATCTGCCATCCCCATAGGGCGATGCTGCAGGCAGCCATTGCCGCAGCGGTCGCGGCAGCGGTAAAGAAGGTCTTCCATGCACGGTCTGCCACCAATGCCAGCGGCAGCATCAGCGCCAGCTGCGGCTTGATGCACAGCAAGCCGATCAGCAGGCCAGACAGGACTGGCCGGGTTTTCAACTGGATCAGCGCCCACGCCGCCACGCCCGCGGTCAGCAATGAGTTCTGCCCGATCATGGCAGCCTCGTGGATTCCCGGAAAAGCCAGCACGGGCAGCCACACCACATGGCGCGGCACGCCTGGCAAGGACAGGATCCTGAGCACCGCGGCGATATACATGACGGCCGTGCCGCCGATGAAGAGCAGATAGCTCGCTGCAAACGGCAGCAAGGACAGTGGCATCACAAACAACAGGAAAGTCGGGGGATAGACCCATGGCAGGAAGAACTGCCCCTCTCTCTCAACTGCGCCGAAAGCCGCAATGACAGGTGCCAGCTTGTGGTAGTCATAGACCGCGGCGGCCTGCCCCTTGATGGCCAGGTACGACGCACTCCAGAACGCCGAGAAATCCACGCCGGGGCGGCCCATCGCATCCGTGGTGAAGCCGTGCGTCCTGAAGGCCCATATCACGATCAGCGCGCCGTATACGATCAGCATGGCAACGCTGTAGGCCCTGAGACGCTCCAGGTCCAGCCAATGCCGCGACATCACTGACCCCGGCGTTGCTGCCGGGCTATGGTCCAGGCTCATCGCTCCCCAACCCCCTGATATTCTGTGGCAGCGCCGGCCTGTGTTCTTCTTGGCAATGCAGCGGCGATGCATCGATGTACTGGCTCCATTCTGGTCAGGCGCCCACTGATGTACAAGCAGAACCACGGCCCAGGGCGAGGCGCTGGAATCTGGCTTGTGCAAGCGTTTCCAAACTGAATCACGACCCGCTTCGACCGCAATCCCGCGAGCCATTACGGTTCTCCCTGCATTGACACCGGCGCAGCTGGTCCGCGGCGACGGCGCGCGTTTCCCCGCTGAAACGTTGGCCATCGGATGGCTTACTCCCTGCGACGCCTCGCGCGCGGAGGCCCGGCGGCGGCATTGCGTGTCGGTCTCAGCCAAATGCACTGTGTGCCGCGCGCTCCGACTCATACTTTTGGCGCAAGGATGGCCGCACGTGCGCGCTGCCTCGCATGCAAGCGCGGGCTTCAAAGAATTAAGCACGATTCGTCGTGGAAACGGGAGCACGGGCACGTTGTCGCCAGCCCAGCAAGGCGCGCACCCAGCCGGCGCCATCTCCCCGGGAAACAAGGGCATTTTCGGCAATGGCGCGGTTATTGCGACTGCCCGTCAACTGCGCCCCCGGCGGCGGCAGGCCAGCCGCGCGCCTTTCCTACCTGATCCGGATGGGTAACCACTACAGCCACCGCGAGACGCCATGAAAACCATTACGACCTGGGTGGAGACGAACAGCAGGGAAAGCCTGCTCCAGCAACTCGCTACGAAGCAGTGGTTCTGGCTCGCCCTCTTCGGACTCAGCCTGTTCTCGATCCTCTCATTTATCGGTGGGCGGTTGCTGGTGGATGCCGACACGTTCTGGCACATCGCCGCCGGCAAATGGATCCTTGCCAACCATGCAGTGCCAGCGACCGATCCCTTCTCGTTCTCTTTTCATGGCGCGAAATGGGTTCCGCATGAGTGGCTGGCCGAAGTCATCCTTGGCGCATCCCATGCCTGGCTCGGCTGGACCGGGCCGGTGCTGGTCACCGCGCTGGCGACCGCCGTCGCGCTGACCATGCTGTTGCGGTTCCTGCTGCGCTATATCGAGCCGCTGCATGCGTTCGCCGGGACCGCCCTGGCCTTCCTGACGCTGGCCCAGCATCTGCTCGCCCGCCCGCATGCGCTGGCCTGGCCGCTGATGGTGATCTGGGCCGCCCAGCTTGTGCTGGCGCGTGAGCAAGGCAAGCGACCCAGCCTGTGGCTGCCGGTCGTCATGCTGGCCTGGGCCAACCTGCATGGCAGCTTCCTGCTCGGTATCGGGCTGGCCGGCGCACTGGCCGTCGAGGCCATCCTGGCTGAAGGGCATCCACGCCGGAGCGCGCAGGCATGGGCACCGTTCCTGGCACTGACCGTGCTCGCGGGCCTGCTGACACCGAACGGCGTGGACGGCCTGCTCTTCCCCTTCCACGTTTCCGGCATGGGCTTTTCGCTCAGCATCATCAGCGAATGGAAGGCACCGGACTTCCGCCTGATCCAGCCAATCGAGCTGTGGCTTGGCTTTGTGCTGTTCGGCGCGCTCTACTTCGGGTTCCGCCTGCCTGCGACCCGGATCCTGATGTGCTTCGGGCTGGTTCACCTTGCCCTGGCCTTCGCGCGCTATGCCGAACTGCCGGGGCTGCTGGCCCCGCTGTTGCTGATGCCCAGCGTCGGCCCCCAGCTACGCGCAGCCATCCGTCCGGAAATCAAGCCGCGCCTGTCATCACGAAGTATTCGAATCATTACCGCGTTGTGCATGGCACTGTTCATGGCCAGCATCGCCTTCCTTGCCAAAGGCATCCAGCACGACCAGGGCCGGATACAGCCCCGTGAGGCCGTCGACGCGGCCATGGCGGCAGGTGCCGCCGGGCCGGTCTTCAATAGCTACAACTTCGGGGGCTACCTCATATTCTCCGGCATTGCGCCGCTCATCGACGGCCGCGCCGACCTCTATGGGGACGATTTCGTGCGAAGGTATATGGCAGCCTATTCCGGCGATGCCAAGATCCTGCAGGCCCTGATGCAGGAGTACAAGGTCCGATGGGCCGTTCTTGAGCCCACAAGCCCTGCATCAAAGCTGATCAATGGCTTACCGAGCTGGCGAAAAGTGCATGAGGATGCCAATGCCGTCGCCTACGTCCGCGAACAATAGGGCCGTCACCCGCACGCCCGTGCCCGTTCCCGTTCCCGGCTAGCAGGCAGCGCGCGCCGCACCTTGCGGCATGGCAGGCGTCCCGGTGCCCTGCCTGGCCGTGGCGGGCCACGCCATGGCGCGCTGCATGGCCGCAGGCAGCGTTGGCCTGAACTTCCGTGCTCATGCAATGCCCCGGTCCGCAGGGCGCGTCGCTACACAACCTATAGCGCAGCCCCAGCGGCCATCGGCAGCGAGAGCTGCCCTGATCCCCCCATACCTGCCACGGCTCTCATCCTCGCGAACTCCAATCGCGATGCACACCCAATCCCCGCAGCGTCGCCCCCCCGGCAGGCCGTCGACAAGACGCGAAGCCTGCGTGAACCGCAAGCCTTGTCGCGCAGCTCCCCTTCGCAAGTCGGTTGCGCGCGCACGCCTGCGAATGCAGCGAAGAACAGCCATCCCACATGCCATGTTTCGAAGGTGAATCACGCGGCCGCGCGGGCCTGCAGCCCCCTGCACACAAGGGTTTGCAGGGACTGCCTGTGGAACCTGCCGGCACTCCAGCGGCCCTGGCGTACTTCGCAATGTTTCGATCCGGAAACGTTGCCTCGGCAGAAGACGCTCTCATCCGTCAGTCTGGCCGTCACCGGAAAAAGGGAGCGAAGCAGCCAGGAGGACTACCGACTGCGACGAATGCCGAACCTCGGCGCGAACGCTGCCTCATGCTTTTGGATGAAGTTTTTGCCCTGTTTCACCAGCGCGGCCCACGTGAGCACGTCACGCGATCTAGAACATCCGTAGCGGGGTCCGGAATGGCTTGCAAGACCCGCGTTTCCACCCAGCAACGAAGCGTGGCCGAAAAGCCGCCTGCAGGCCCGCCGAGTCTGTGGCCAGCGCGCATCGCTACCCGCAAACCCTTGTGGCACAACGGTTTGCGCTGGCCTGGCCTGGCGTTTGCCTATGTCAGGCACGCGGCACCGCAGTCCTGACTGCCGCGATGCTGGCGCAACGTTCGCCGGCATCAGATTCAAAAATACGGGGAGCCTCACCATGCCAGTCGCACATCAACCTGCGATGCCACACCGGAATATCGGCCACGCTGCTGCTGCCAGAGGCACCAGCAGCGCGCCGTTCCGTTGCATGGCTCGCGCAGGCCATGTGCAGCACGCCGCGCGGTGCATGCATGCGTCGGCACAACGCCGGCTGCAGTCACGCAACCCGCACGGTGTGCACGGCGGTCCCGGCCTGTGGCCGTTCCATGCATGCGCTATCTGCGCACCGCCCTGCTTCCGGACTTCCAGGCATTGATATCCGGTGCCAGTGTTGCCTTATCCGCAGTTCGTAGTCCTGCAGTGCCTGTTCCCAACCCAAGGAGTTAGTCATGCAAAACCTGACCACCATGCTGAAGCAATTCATCCGTGATGAAGACGGTGTGACCGCCATTGAATACGGCCTCATTGCCGCACTCATCGCAGTTGTCATCATCGTGTCGGTTCAGACGATCGGCACGAAGCTGAACATCATCTTCAAGTACATCGGCGACACCCTCACCAACGCCGCACCGGCCTGATAGTCGACCCGCACGCATGGCCGCCCTGTTCCGGGGCGGCCATGCGGCACGCACTCCCGCCCGACAAACAAACACAGACACCGGAGACGCCAAATGCCAAAGTTCTTCGCCAGGTCAAGAGATTTTCTGCGCGACGACCAGGGTGTTTCCGCTATCGAATACGCCTTGCTTGGCAGTCTGATCGCCATGGCAATTGTCCTTTCCGTGGCCACGCTCGGCGATGCCGTGGAAGCCATGTACGAGTTGATCGCCTCCAAGTTGCCTTGATCCATCCGGCCAGCGCACGCCCCAGACACCACCCAAGCCACCAGCCACTAACGCCATGCAAGCCGCCACCGCCCTCGCCCCCCTCGTCGGCCCCGCCACGATCGGCATCGTGCTGACAGCCGCGGCCATCGACCTGGAGCAGCGCCGCATTCCCAACTGGCTGACCTTTGGTGCGTGGATCGCTGCGCTGCCTGCAATGGCTGCCATTCATGGCCTGGCCGCCGGCTCGCTGGCGTGGCTCTATGGCTGGACGATGGGCCTGGCGCTGTTTCTGCCCTTCTACCTGATGCGCGGCATGGCGGCCGGCGACGTCAAGCTGATGGCAGCGGTGGGCGCCTGGCTCGGCGTCAGCATGGTGCTGAAGATCGCGCTGGCAACCTGCGTGATTGGCGGGGTCTGGGCACTGATACAGGTGCTTATCACAGGGCAGGGGCGCTCGACCCTCGCCCGAGTGGGCCACATGCTGATCGCCGCCCTGGTGCCTGGTTCACGGCCGGTACAACCTGAAGCCGGGGCCTCCGCCGGCTCCATGCCTTACGGCGTAGCGATTGCCGCCGGAACGCTGACCATGCTTTTTGCCAGCACATGACACCAGCCACAAGCGACACAACGCGCCGACCAGTCACGGGCGCCTGCAGGAACGAGAACACACTGAACAGCGAACAGGGGACGGCAATGAACGAGCATCACGACTCAGGCCACGCACCACGGCTCCTTGAGCCCGTCGCGACCGGCAGGAATGGCCATGCCGAGCATGGCACGCTGCCGATGCCGCCCTGGCACGTGCTGCCGCGCACGATTGCCGATACCGGCCTGGAGATCGCACAGTTGCTCGGGCTTCTGATGAAGGCCGCTTACCAGCACCGCACCGTCACGCTGGCAGTACTGACCGAAACGCTCAAGCTGCCGGCGCTGGTAGTCAATGACATTGCGGCCGTCGCCGTGCGCGAGCGCCTGCTGGAGATCGCGCACCGCGGCGCCAGCGACCTGGACGTGCGCTTCCGGCTCACTGACGCCGGCTATACCCGCGCGGCGGAAGCCTCGGCACGCTGCAGCTATGTCGGCACGGCGCCGGTCACGCTGGATGCGTACCTCGATGCCGTCAAGCGCCACTCGGTCAACCACGCTTCCGTGACCAAGGCGGACGTTACCGCCGCCTTCCATGACCTGGTGATTCCGGTCCATCTGCTCGACGCCATCGGCATGGCGTTGAACACCTGCCGCGCGCTGATGATCTACGGCCCGGCCGGCAGCGGCAAGACCTACCTGGCGCAACGGCTAGGCACGCTGTTGCCCGGTGCTGTGCCGGTGCCGCATGCCATCACCGTGGCCGGTGAAATCATCCAGGTGTTCGATCCGCTGGTCCATGTGCCGTTCGACGACAGCGAAGCGTCGCTGGCGCACCGCTCGCTGGACCGCCGCTGGGTCCTGTGCCATCGCCCGGTAGTGCTGTCTGGCGGCGAGCTGACGCTGTCCATGCTGGACCTGCGCTATGACCGCATCTCCGGCTTCTACCAGGCGCCCCCTCACATGAAGGCCAACAACGGCATCTACATCATCGATGACCTGGGCCGCCAGCTGGTCGGCGTCAGCGACCTGCTGAACCGCTGGATCGTGCCGCTGGATCGCAGCATTGACATGTTCACGCTGCAGACCGGCGTGCGCTTCTCGGTGCCGTTCGATGTCTGGCCAGTGTTCTCGACCAACCTCGAACCGTCGGAGCTGGGCGACGACGCCTTCCTGCGCCGGCTTGGCAGCAAGCTCTATGTGGGCCCCCTGTCCGTGGACGACTACCGCGAGGTCTACCAGCGCACCGCCGCTGACTTCGGGCTGGCCAGCACGGATGCGATGTTCGATTTCCTAGTCGACAGCCTGCACTATGCCAGCGATACACCGCTGCTGGCCTGCATCCCGCGCGACCTGCTGCGCCTGGTGGACTCGGGCGTGCGCTACCACGGCCATGCCGCACAGGTTACCGAGGCAGGCCTGCTGTCTGCATGGCAAGGCTACTACGGGCTGCGCGCTTCGGCCGACGCGATGCCATCGCTGGGCGCTGGCCATCGATGGTCGGATGACCGTCGCGCCGCAAGCTGAACTGCACCACACCATCGGACCACTGTAGGGGGAGAATCATCATGAAAAACACACGCGCAATCCTGATGCTGCTGATTGCCCTCGTCGCCGGCGTGGCGGCAGTGGTATCGGCGTCGCGATGGCTGGTCCAGCAGTCGTCCAGCTCGGTCAGGCAGGTGGTCGTCGCCGCCAACGACCTCAACCTCGGCCAGCCGCTCAACGGCAGCCAGCTGCGCATGGTCAGCTGGCCGACCGGCAGCGTGCCGCCCGGCGCGTTTGAAGACATGAAGGCGCTGGAGGGCCGCGTGGTCCGCACCAGCCTCCAGCGCGGCGAGCCCGTCATCGACGCCAAGCTGGCGCCGGTGGGCACCAAGGGTGGCTTGTCCGCCGTGATCAATGACGGCAAGCGCGCCATCACGGTCCGCGTCAACGACGTGGTGGGCGTGGCCGGCTTCGCGCTGCCGGGCAACTACGTCGACGTGATCGTCAATACCAACGAAGAAGCCAAGACCGCGCAGAGCGGCAGCATCTCGAAGATCGTGCTCGAGAAGATCCTGGTGCTGGCGGTAGCGCAACAGGTCAGCCGCGACGACACCCAGCCCAAGGTGGTCAATGCGGTGACGCTGGAAGTCACGCCCGAACAGGCCGAGAAGCTCGACGTGGCACGCAGCGTGGGCACCCTGTCGCTGGTGCTGCGCAACCAGCTGGATGTGGCCGACATCAACACCGGCGGCGCCACCAAGGGAACACTGCTTGGCAAGACACCGGAGGCACCGGCCAAGGTGGTGACCAAGACCGAGACGCGCACCGTAGTCAAGACTCGCACGGTGGCGGCGGCGCCCGCACGCTCGGGCAACTGCATCGGCGTGCTGGCAGGCATGCAGGGCGGCGTCGAGTGCTTCTGAGAACCTACGCCAGGCATCCAACGAATTCTGAGCTGCAACACAGCCTCTCCGGGGGGAGATTCAAAATGAACCAGAAACGATCCGACGCTGCTGGCGGCACCCGCATCCTGGTGCTTGCCACCATCCTCTGCACACCGCTGGCCGCCGCAGCACAGGCCGCCATCGAGGCGGGCAACCTGACCAAGGCGACCGCACCGGCTGCCGCCAAGGCCCCGCAGGGCCCGATGCAGATGACCATCAGCATGACGCCCGGAGCCGCCGCGCCGGCCCCGTCGGCGCCGCCCTTGACGTCCGGGGACGCGCGCGGGCCCAACTGCACCGGCGCGATCCGCAGCGAATCCAGCGTGATGGTGGCAGTCGGCAAGTCTCAGCTGATCACGCTGCAGGAGCCGGTGCGCAACCGCACGCTGGGCAATCCCAACGTCGTGCAGGCCACCATGGTGTCGCCGCAGACGCTCTACGTACTGGGCCGCGCGGTGGGCACCACCAACATGATCGTGCAGGGCCGCAGCGGCTCTTGCAGCATCATCAACGTGGTGGTGAATGCCGACGCTGGCGGGCTGCAGACTTCGCTGGGGCAGCTGTTGCCCGGCGAGCCCGGCATCCGCGTGATGACGGCGGCGGACAACCTGGTGCTAACCGGCAGCGTCACCAACGCCCAGGCGGCGCAGCAGGCCATGGATATCGCCCAGGCATACGCCAACGCCGCACAGGGCGACGCCGCCAAGAAGGGCGGTGTGCTGAACATGCTGTCGGTGGATACACCGCAGCAGGTCATGCTGGAAGTGAAGGTGGCAGAAGTTTCCAAGACGCTGCTGAACCAGCTCGGCTCAGCGGTGAACCTGCAGGGCGGCTTCGGCTCCTGGACCGGCGGACTGGTGACATCGCTGCTGACCGGCGCCTCGGCGGCGTTCTTCGGCAGCAAGGCCAACAACCGGCCGTTCGACATCGCCATCGATGCCCAGAAGAACGACAGCCTGGTCAAGATCCTGGCCGAGCCGAACTTGGTCACCATCAGCGGCCAGGAAGCCAGCTTCCTCGCCGGCGGCAAGATCTATATCCCGGTGGCGCAGGCCAATGTGCTGAACGGTGCCGGCACCGTCACGCTGCAGGAAGAAGAGTTCGGCGTGGGTCTGAAGTTCACGCCCACAGTGTTGGCCAACGGCCGCATCCACCTGAAGGTAGCGCCGGAAGTGTCCGAACTGTCGCCCACGGGTGCCACCGTGCGCGGCGGCTCCCTGGCAGGCCAGACCGTGCTGCCGGTGATCACCACCCGCCGCGCCTCCACCACCGTGCAGATGCGTGACGGCGAGAGCTTTGCCATCGGCGGCCTGCTGACGGACAGCGCGCGCGGCTCGCTCAAGGCGGTGCCGGGTGCCGGCGAGGTGCCGGTGCTGGGCACGCTGTTCCGCAGCACGCAGTACCAGCAGGACCTGACCGAACTGGTGTTCATCATCACGCCGCGCCTGGTCAAGCCGATGCAGACCAACAACTACCCGCTGCCGACCGACAGCTTCTCCACGCCCAACCCGCTGTCGCTGTACTTCATGGGCAATATGGAAGGCGACGGCAAGCGTGTGCCGCAACCCGCGCCGGCACCGTCGCAGCCCGCCGCACCGGCCGCGGCGCCCGCCACGCCGCCCACGGCACCGCGCAGCGAAGGCACGCCCAACACCTCGGTCTCGGCCGTGCCGAATGGCAAACCGCTGGATGAGCCTGCGCCGGGTACGCGGGAACCAGTTGCCGGCGCCAGCAAGCGCCCTGCCCTGCCAGCCCCTGCGCCCGCCCGCAACACGGCAGCCGCGCCGCCGGCCGAGGACACCACCGCGCGCATCGCCCGCATCGAAGCCACCGCCGCCCGCCTGGCCCAGGCCAGGGCCGCGGCTACGGCCGGCCGCACCGTATCGGGCGGCAACTGATCCGCCGCGCCACCAGCAGAACCGGAGAACGACCATGAACAAGACACTGAAGCTTTCGCGCGGCGCCGCCGTCCTGGTGCTCGGCAGCCTGGCCTGCCTGGGACTATCGGCCTGCATGACCTCGACGCCGGTGTGGGACGGCCAGCGCGGCGTGGCGCTGGCCACCGTCACGCAGCTGCAGATCATCAATCCCGACGCGCCTGCCGGGCTGCCCACTGTCACCGGTACCGATGGCAAGACGGCTGTGGCAGCGATGAAGAACTTCGACCGTTCGCTGTCAGGGAGCCAGCAAGGCGGCGCACCCTCCATGACGATCGACTTCGGCGCCGGCGGCTATGGCGGCGTGGGCATGGGTGGCAACGGCCGCTGAGCACCAGAACCGCGGGAGACCATCATGTCTACATCGGGCTTCACACGATCCAGGCTGACGCGGCGCGCGCATCAGCGTGGCGCGGTTGCCATCATCGTGGGACTGTCGCTGGCTGTGCTGATCGGCTTTGTCGGGCTGGCGCTCGATCTGGGCAAGCTCTATGTCACCAAGAGCGAGCTGCAGAACAGCGTCGATGCCTGCGCGCTGGCTGCCGCGCGCGATGTCACCGGGGCCACGCCGCTGCTCGTGTCCGAGGCGGCCGGCCTGGCCACCGGCACGAGCAACGCTGCCCTGTTCCAGGGCAAGCCAGTGGAAATGTTCGAGAACCTCAACGTCTCATATAGCGATACATCTGGCAGCACCTTCTACACCAAGAACAACATTCCGTTCTCGCTCGACAAAGTGAAGTACGTGAAATGCACCGCCGAGCGCAAGGATATCGCCCACTGGTTCATCCAGATGCTCAACCTGCTGCCAGGGATCGATATCAAGGCCAGTACCGTCAATGCCATGGCCGTCGCCACCACCACCAGCGCGCAGACCGCCTGTGCCATCCCGGTCTATGTCTGCACGCCGTCAACGGCGAATCCGCCGAAAACCGCGTACAACCGGGGCGACTGGATCAAGTCCAGGGTCGATCCGAGCAGCGACCCATACGGTCCCGGCAGTTTTGGCTGGGCCGACCTTTCGCCTCCGGCAGGCGGCGCTTCCGAACTGGCCGACCTGCTTGCCGGCAGCGGACAGTGCGATCTGCCGGTAGTGGGCTCCAAGGTGGGCGAGCCAGGCAGCATCGCATCGCTGATCGCAGCGTGGAATACCCGCTTCGGGATCTATACCGGCTCTTACAAGGGACCGAACGATGGGGCACCCGACTTTACTGGTTATGCCTACACCCTGACCACATGGAATGCGCCAAATGGTGGCAACGCCTACGCTGACTTCATTCAGAAGCGGGGCACCAACGATCCCTACCAGACGGATGCGAACAGTGGCTTGCAAACCAAGGGCACGCCCTCAACCAAGCCAGTGCATCAGGCCGGCGCCGACCGCAGGCTGGTACAGGTGCCGATAGTGGACTGCACTGAGCTCGCCACGGCCAAACAAGCTGCGGTGGTCTCCTGGGCCTGCATGCTGATGGTCGAGCCAATGCAGGAACAGAGCGCAAAGGCTGCAACCAGTCTCGAATACCTGGGGGACTCGAAGGACCCCACCAGTCCGTGCGCGACCCAGGGTGTGCCCGGGTCCAGTACGGGTGTGGGCCCTCGTGTGCCGGTGCTGGTGCAATAGGAGCGAATCATGGCGCAATGCAGGCAGCGCAGGAGCAGGGCGCGCGGGGCGGTCGCGGTGGAGTTCGCACTGGTCCTGGTGCCCTTGCTGATGCTGGTGACCGGGGTGGCCGAGTACGGGCGCGCCATCTACCAGTACAACGCCCTGACAAAGGCCACGCGCGATGCGGCACGCTTCCTGTCGCAATACGCGCCCAGCGAGCCGAATTACCCAGTGGATCAGGCCAAATGCATCGCCGTCTATGGCAAGACCACCTGCGGCGGCGCGGCACTTGTGAACGGCCTCAGCCCGTCAATGGTAGTCGTCTGTGACCGCGTTGACTCGAGCGGCTGCGGCAGCAAGCAGTTTGCCAACGTTGCCATCTACGAGGGCGGCAACAGTTCAAACCCGCCGGCAGGCACCATCAATCTGGTTGAGGTGAAGATCTCGGGCTTTACCTACTCGCCAATGCAGTCCTACCTCAATGTGGGAGCCCTGGCGTTCTCCGATATCGCAACGGTAATGAGGCAGGTGCTATGACTCCGATCCGTGCCATGCGCCCGCGTTCACGCCAGGCCGGCGCAACCGCCGTCGAATTCGCCCTGGTTGCCAGCATCTTCTTCATGCTGCTGATCGGCATTGCCGAGTTCTCCCGCGTGCTGTTTTACTGGAACACCGCCGGTGAGGCCACCCGGCTGGGTGCACGCATCGCGGTGGTGTGCGACACCACGGACACCACCATCAAGACCAAGATGACCAAACTGATGCCCCTGCTGCAGGCCACCAATATCCAGGTCGCCTATGAACCAAGCGGCTGCGACGCCGACCCCGACAGCGCGCGCAATTCCTGCCGCTCGGTCACCGTCAGCGTGGCCAACGTCTCGGTCAAGACCTTTATTCCGGTCGTTCCGATAACGGTGTCGATGCCTTCGTTCTCCACCACGCTGCCGCGGGAGAGCCTGGACTCTTCCACCAGCGGCCCGATCTGCAACTAGCGCGCATGAACCAGGAGCACACCATGCTCAGAATTCTGATCGTTTCCGAAGACGCCGAGCGGCTGGCCGAGATCAACCGGCTCAGCACCGTGGTCGGCAACTTCCAGGCCATGACGCTGCAGGAGGGCCTGGCGCGTTTCCCGTTCCATGCCAGCCGGCTGCGCATGGCCGACCTGCTCATCCTGGAACTGCCTGCCATCAATGCCCCGCAGATGCAGGCCATCGAGAGCCTGCGCCAGCAGCACCCTGAACTGCCCTGCATCCTGATCACGCAGGCGCCCAGTTCCGAGGTGCTGATCAAGGCCATGCGTGCCGGCATCCGCGATGTGCTGTCGTGGCCGCTGGACAAGGGGCAACTGGCCGAGGCGCTCAAGCGCGTGGAATCCGGCCACGTGCCGCGTGCGCAAGAGACCGCACAGGTAATTTCGGTGATCTCGTGCAAGGGCGGCGCGGGCACCAGCTTCGTGGCGGCCAACCTGGGCGATGCGCTGGCCCGGCACCTTGACAAGCGCGTGCTGGTGGTGGACCTGAACCGGCACTTCGGCGACCTGACCTATATCGTCAGCGACAAGACCCCGCCCTCCACGCTGCCCGATATCTGCAGCCAGATCGACCGTATGGATGCCGCCTTCCTGGAAGCCTGCCTGGTGCATGTGGACAACGGCTTCGACGTGCTGGCGGGTGCGGCCGATCCCATCAAGGCCAGCCAGATCCAGAAGGACAAGCTGGAGTGGATCCTGTCGGTGGTGCAGCCGGCCTATGACTTCGTGATCTTCGACCTGGGCCAGAGCATCGACCCCTTGTCGATCGGCATGCTGGACCACAGCGACCGCATCTGCGTGGTGGCCGAACCAGCAATCTCCTTCGGGCGGCCGGGCCGTCGGCTGCTCGATATCCTGCGTGCGCTGCACTACCCCACCGACAAGGTCCGCCTGGTGCTGAACCGCACCGGCCGCAAGAACGAGATGCCGCGCGCAACGATGGAGGAGATCTTCGGCATGAAGGTCGCCTTTACCCTGCCCGACGACTCCGCCGCCGTGGATGAGGCCGTCAGCCACGGCGAGCCAGTCGCCAAGCTGAGCCGGCGCAGCGCCATGGCGCGCGCGCTGCAGGCCATGGCCACGCAGTTGTGCACCACACCGGAAGCCGAGCGGCGCAACCGCGTCGAAGCGGTATCACCGCTGCGCAGGCTGATGCTGCGCGCGCGGAGCACCTGAATACCCTGACGACGGCCAGCCAGGGCGGCGGCCAACCGAAGCCGATAACGAGGAGTTGATCATGTCCATTCGCGAACAGCTGGCCAATGCCGGGCCCGCCTTCACTGCCAACGGCCACGCCGCAATCCAGTTTGCGACCTCGGCAGCCTCCGTGTCGGGTGGCTACCACCAGCTCAAGCGCGACGTGCACGAGACCGTGCTGGACCGTGTGGAGCTGGAGCGGCTGGCGCGCTATCCGCAGGAGCAGGTGCGGCAGGAGATCGCCGCGCTGGTCAACCTGATCATCGACGAACAGAAGGTGTTGCTCAACGACAACGAGCGGCGCCAGCTGACGGTAGAAATCTACGACGAGATGTTCGGTTTCGGCCCGCTCGAGCCCCTGCTGCAGGACCCCACCGTGTCGGACATCCTGGTCAACACCGCACGCCAGACTTATGTGGAGCGGCGCGGCAAGCTGGAACTGACCGACGTGGTGTTCTACGACGACGCACACCTGATGAAGGTGATCGAGAAGATCGTGTCGCGCGTGGGGCGCCGTATCGACGAGACCAGCCCGATGGTCGACGCACGCCTGCCCGACGGCTCGCGCGTCAACGCCATCATCCCGCCCTCTGCCATCGACGGGCCGCTGCTGTCGATCCGCCGCTTTTCCGTGAATCCGCTGCAGGTGTCCGACCTGGTGAACCTGCGCAGCCTGACGCCGCCGATGGCGCAGCTGTTGCAGGCGCTCTCGCAGGCCAAGGTCAACGTGCTGGTGTCGGGCGGCACCGGCAGCGGCAAGACCACGCTGCTGAACATCCTGTCGGGCTTTATCCCGGAAGACGAGCGCGTGGTCACCATCGAGGATGCGGCCGAACTGCAGCTGCGCCAGCCCCATGTGCTGCGGCTGGAAACGCGCCCGCCCAATATCGAAGGCAAGGGCGAGATCACCCAGCGCGCCCTAGTGCGCAACGCGCTGCGCATGCGCCCCGACCGCATCATCCTGGGCGAAGTGCGCGGCGGCGAGGCGCTGGACATGCTCAACGCGATGAACACCGGCCACGAGGGCTCGCTCACCACCATCCACGCCAACACCCCGCGCGACGCGCTGACGCGCCTGGAGAACATGGTCAGCATGGCCGGCCTGACCATGCCGGCCAAGGCCATGCGCCAGCAGATCTCCTCGGCCATCACGGTGATCGTGCAGGCGGCGCGCATGACCGACGGCCGGCGCAAGATCATCAGCATCCAGGAGATCACCGGCATGGAGGGCGACATCATCAACATGCAGGAGATCTTCACCTTCCAGCGCACGGGCGTGGACAAGGATGGCACGGTCCGCGGCAATTTCCGGGCCACCGGGGTGTATCCCAAGTTCGCCGAGCGGCTGCGCGTGTTCGGCGTGGGGCTGCCGGACGAGACCTATGACCCGGCCAAACGCTTCGAAGTCTGATCCGCCTGGCGCGATACAACAACAAGCAATCCCGGGGAGCTACACATGAGCACGATCTTCTACGCCTTCGGCATCCTGCTGTTCGTGGCCGTGGTGCTCTGCGTCGAGGGCATCTACCTGTGGTGGAGCAACGCCCATGGCCCCGCGGCCAGGCGCATCGAGGCGCGGCTGCGGGCGCTGTCGGCAGGCGGACATGTCAGCGCGGAACAGCTGTCGATCCTGAAGAAGCGCATGCTGGCGGGCTCGCCGCGCTTGCAGAAGTGGCTGATGAGCGTGCCCCGCGTGGGCAGGCTGGACCGGTGGCTGGAGCAATCCGGCAGCACCTGGTCGGTGGCGCAGCTGCTGGGCTACTGCGCGATGGTGGCGCTGTGCACGGTGGCACTGATTCCGCTGCTGCCGATACCGGTACCGCTGGTGCTCGCCGGCGCGGCGCTGGCCGCCATGCTGCCGGTGCTTCATGTGATGCGCCTGCGCGGCAAGCGGATCAAGCAGATGGAGGCACAGCTGGCTGATGCCGTCGACATGATCAGCCGTGCCCTGCGCGCCGGGCACTCGTTCAGTGGCGCGCTCGGCATGGTCGGGCAGGAAATGAAGGCCCCGATCGGGCCGGAGTTCCGCACCACCTTCGAGGAAATCAATTACGGCGTGGCGCTGGACGAGGCCATGACCAACCTTGCCATCCGGGTACCGGTGGGCGACCTGCGCTATTTCGTCATCGCGGTGCTGATCCAGCGTGAAAGCGGCGGCAACCTGGCGGAGATCCTCGACACCATCGGCACAATGGTGCGCGAACGGCTGAAGCTGTTCGACAAGATCCGCGTGCTTTCGGCGGAAGGCAAGCTGTCCGCGTGGGTGCTGGGCCTGCTGCCCTTCTGCACTGCCGGACTGATCCTGGTGGTCAATCCGGGCTTCATGAACGTGCTGTGGGAGGACCCGCTCGGCTTGCGCATGATCGGCGGCGCAGTGGTATCGATGACCTTCGGCGTGCTGTGGATGCGCAAGATCATCCGAATCCGGGTCTGAAGGCGCAACGCACGGTACCGGTACATGCAGTGCTCGAAGAAGCAGGGCTTGGACAGCCATCCTGACGGGAGTCCATCATGCAAGGCATTATCCAGGGGTTTCAGGCAGACCAGTTTGTCGTGCTCGCGCTGATCTTCGTGGCGGCGTTCGGCACGGTGTTCGGGGTGCTCTACGTCTTCTCGCCCAACCGCCTGCGCGGGCGGGCGGAGCAGATCGCAGGCCAGGCGGGCCAGCTCGGGGCTGATCCTGGCAAGCGGAATGCGCTACTCGAAAAGCTGGTGCAATGGGCGCAACCGGTATCGCGACTGTCACTGCCCAAGGAAGGCTGGGAGGGCTCGCAGCTGCGCGTGCGCTTCATGAACGCCGGCTGGCGCAATGCCAGTGCCGCACCGCTGTACTTTGCGGCCAAGACCGCTCTGGCGGTCGCCCTGCCGATGATCGGGCTGCTGGCAGCCGCCGGCCAGTCGGGGCTGCAAGACCGGAACATCATGTTCGCGTTGTTGGCAGTACTTGGTGCAATCGGCTACTACCTGCCCAACGTCGTTCTCGCACGCAAGGTCGCGCAACGCCAGCGTACGGTGTTTGAAGAGTTCCCGGACGTGATCGACCTGCTGACCGTCTGCGTGGAAGCCGGCCTCGGGCTCGATGCGGCATTGATGCGTGTGGCCGACGAGCTGGCGCTGCGCTGCCCCGTGCTGGCCGATGAGCTCCAGCTGATGCTGCTGGAGCTGCGCTCGGGCTTCTCGAAGGAAAAGGCGCTGTCGAACCTGTCGCTGCGCACCGGCGTGGACGACGTGGACAAGTTCGCCTCCATGCTGATCCAGGCCGACCGCTTCGGCACCAGCCTGGGCGAGTCCCTGCGCGTGCTGTCCGACATGCTGCGCACCAAGCGCCGCATGCGGGCCGAGGAGCAAGCCGCCAAGATCGCGCTCAAGCTGCTGTTCCCGCTGATCTTCACCATCTTCCCGTCGCTGCTGCTGGTGCTGCTCGGACCAGCCTTTATCCAGATCTATCGCGTTCTCCTGCCGACCATGGCCGGACAAGGAGGGTAATACTTCCGGGAAACCGCGATCGTTTCCCCCGGCTGTCTCCCGGTGCAATGCCGGCTAGACAGTCACTTGCCCGGACCTGGTTCCGGGCTTTTTTGCTTTTCGGCGGGATCCGCGGGACTTGACCAGACGGGCTGGCTTCTTAAGAATGCAGGCAACCGCCCGCCGCCGTAGCGGCCCATACAGCGAGCCCCATGCGCCTCCGGAGTCTCCATGAAGCTACGCATCCTGAGCGACCTCCACATCGAGCACAACATGCCGCAGGCCGTGCCCGCCTGCGATGCCGACGTCGTGGTGCTAGCCGGCGACATCGCCAACGGGCGCGACGGCATCGACTGGGCCGCGCGCACCTTCAGCCAGCCGGTGATCTACGTGCCCGGCAATCACGAATACTACGAAAGCAACTTCGATACCGTGGATCGCCTGATGGCCGAAGCCACCGAGGCGCACCCAGGCATACAGGTGCTCAATGGCACAGTGGCCGAATTCAACGGCGCCCACGGACGGGTACGCATCATCGGCACCACCTGGTGGACTGACTACACCCTGTTCGGGACTGACCGGCGCGATGACGCGATGCAGGCTTGCGCGGCGGTGATGCTGGACCACCGGCTGATCGAACTCCACGGCGACGACGGCCGTGCGCGCCATTTCACACCCCAGGACGCGCTGGCGCGCCACCAGGCCGCGTCGGCCTGGCTGGCGGCGCAGCTGGCGCTGCCCTACGATGGCAAGACCGTGGTGGTTACGCACCACGGCCCTGACCTGGGCAGCCTGGACCCGCGCTACTCGCACGACCTGGTCTCCGGCGGCTTCCTGTCGCGCCGGCCCGACCTGGTAGCAAAGGCGGACCTGTGGATCCACGGACATACCCACACCAGCTTCGACTACTGCATCGACGATTCGCGCGTGGTCTGCAACCCCCGCGGCTACGTCAGCCGCCGCACCGGCGAGCTGGAAAACAAGCGCTTCGACTGGTGCTGCGTGGTCGAGGTCTGACCTGGCGGCTCGAGCGCGAGACCGCTGCGGCGCCCCAAAGAAAAACCCCCGCGGGCTCGCGCCCGCGGGGGTTTTTCAAGACAGCCTGCCCGTGAGGGCAGTCGGTCGGCAATGATTTACATCATGCCTTCCATGCCGCCCATGCCGCCCATGCCGCCCGGCATTGCCGGAGCCGACTCTTCCTTCGGCGATTCGGCAACTGCGCAGTCCGTGGTCAGCATCAGCGAAGCCACCGAAGCGGCGTTCTGCAGTGCGGTGCGGGTGACCTTGGTCGGGTCCAGCACGCCCATTTCCACCAGGTCGCCGTACTCGCCCGAAGCCGCGTTGTAGCCGTAGTTGCCCTTG
The DNA here is from genome assembly GCF_058782875.1 of Cupriavidus sp. FW305-F7. Taxonomy (NCBI): domain Bacteria; kingdom Pseudomonadati; phylum Pseudomonadota; class Betaproteobacteria; order Burkholderiales; family Burkholderiaceae; genus Cupriavidus; species Cupriavidus sp. FW305-F7. The sequence goes on from NZ_JBYSYC010000026.1 coordinate 76,794, forward strand.
CCTTCGATAACCTTGGCAACGACCACCGAAGCTTCTTCACCGGCGTTCAGCACGATCTGGCGCAGCGGCTCTTCCATGGCACGCAGCACGATCTTGATACCGGCGTTCTGGTCGGCGTTTTCGCCGGTCAGTGCCGAGATCGCAGCGCGGGCACGCAGCAGGGCCACACCACCGCCGGGGACGATGCCTTCTTCCACCGCAGCGCGAGTGGCGTGCAGGGCGTCTTCCACGCGGGCCTTCTTTTCCTTCATTTCGACTTCGGTGGCAGCGCCAACCTTGATCACGGCAACACCGCCGGCCAGCTTGGCCACGCGCTCTTGCAGCTTCTCACGGTCGTAGTCCGAGGTCGCTTCTTCGATCTGGGCGCGGATTTGCTTGACGCGGCCTTCGATCGCACCTGCGTCGCCGGCGCCGTCGATGATGATGGTGTTTTCCTTGCCGATCTCGATGCGCTTGGCCTGGCCCAGGTCGTTCAGGCCAGCCTTTTCCAGCGTCAGGCCGATTTCTTCAGCGATGACGGTGCCGCCGGTCAGGATGGCGATGTCTTCCAGCATGGCCTTGCGGCGGTCGCCGAAGCCCGGGGCCTTGACGGCGGCGGTCTTCAGGATGCCACGGATGTTGTTCACCACCAGGGTCGCCAGGGCTTCGCCCTCGACGTCTTCAGCGATGATCAGCAGCGGGCGGCCGGCCTTGGCCACTTGCTCCAGCACCGGCAGCAGGTCGCGGATGTTCGAGACCTTCTTGTCGAACAGCAGCACGAACGGGTTGTCCAGCTGGACAACCTGCTTTTCCGGGTTGTTGATGAAGTACGGCGACAGGTAGCCGCGGTCGAACTGCATGCCTTCCACGACTTCCAGCTCGTCGGCCAGCGACTTGCCGTCTTCAACCGTGATCACGCCTTCCTTGCCGACCTTGTCCATGGCTTCGGCAATGCGCTCACCGATCGAGGTGTCGCTGTTGGCCGAGATCGCGCCAACCTGGGCGATTTCCTTGCTGGTGGTGGTGGGCTTGCTGACCTTCTTCAGCTCTTCCACGGCGGCGGCAACAGCCTTGTCGATGCCGCGCTTCAGGTCCATCGGGTTCATGCCGGCGGCAACGAACTTCATGCCTTCGCGCACGATCGACTGGGCCAGCACGGTTGCGGTGGTGGTACCGTCACCGGCGTTGTCGCTGGTCTTGGAAGCGACTTCCTTGACCATCTGGGCGCCCATGTTCTGCAGCTTGTCCTTCAGCTCGATTTCCTTGGCCACGGACACGCCGTCCTTGGTCACGGTCGGGCCGCCGAAGCTGCGCTCCAGCACCACATTGCGGCCCTTCGGGCCCAGAGTCACCTTAACTGCGTTGGCGAGGATGTTCACGCCTTCAACCATCTTGGCACGTGCGGCGTCGCCGAACACTACGTCTTTAGCTGCCATTCTTGAATCTCCTGAAATCTGTACGGGTGGCGGTCAGTCGGTGAATTACTTGTTCACCACGGCCATGATGTCTTCTTCGCGCATGACCAGCAGTTCCTGGCCTTCCACCTTCACGGCCTGGCCGGCGTACTTGCCGAACAGCACGCGGTCACCGACCTTGACGTCGAGGGCGATGTTGTTGCCCTTGTCATCCTTCTTGCCAGGACCGATTGCCAGCACTTCGCCTTGATCGGGCTTCTCGGCAGCGTTGTCGGGAATCACGATACCGGACGCGGTCTTGGTTTCGTTGTCCAGACGCTTCACGATCACGCGGTCGTGCAAAGGACGCAGATTCATACGGACTCCTAGATACAAAGTGAGTTTTTAATCACAATTCGGCCGGCTACCGAGGCGACGGCCGTCTGAAATGTTCAGGTGCCGCAAGGGGCGCTTTCATGCTGTTAGCACTCACCCCCGGCGAGTGCTAATTATAGGGACGGGGTATGGCCATTTCAAGACAGGGACTTAATACGGGTTTTCCCTTGGATGTGAAATTCTCGTGGGAAATGGCCTTGGAGAGCCACTGAAAGAGGAGCTTTAGCCACTTAATGTGCATTTGCCGCTCCGTGTAATTTCGACCAAACTGTACATGGGTCGCCGCACGACAACGACAAACATCAAGCCCGCCGCCCGGATCACCCTCCATGAACGTGGAATCCCACTCCCGTCGCCGCAACCGCGCCGGTGGCGATCCCTGCCGCACCTTGCGCAACTCGGCCGGCGTGCTTGCATTGCCGTGGCCCGAGTGGCTGCGTCACTACCACCGCGACTGGCTGAAGCCCGATGTCATGGCCGGGCTGACCGTTGCGGCAGTCGTCATCCCGAAGGCTCTCGCCTACGCCACCATCGCGGGCCTGCCGGTCGAGGTCGGACTCTATACGGTATTCGCGCCGATGCTGATCTACGCCATGCTGGGAACCTCGCGCCCGCTCAGCGTCAGCACCACGACCACGCTGGCGATCCTGGCAGCAGCCGCGCTTAGCGATACGACGACGGCAGGCGGTACCGCGAGCTTGCTGACGGCTTCGGCCACGCTCACCTGCCTCGTGGGCATCATCCTGGTCGCCGCGCGCTTGCTGCGCCTGGGCTTTGTTGCCGATTTCATCTCCGAGCCCGTCCTGGTCGGCTTCAAGGCCGGGATCGGGCTGGTGATCGTGGTGGACCAGCTTCCGAAGCTGCTCGGCATCCATTTCCAGAAGGGCGCGTTTTTCCACAACCTCGCAGCCATGGTCCAGGGCGTTCCCCACGCTTCGCTGGCAACCATGGCCGTTGGGGTCACGGTCCTGGCGCTGCTGATCGGCATGGAACGCCTGGTGCCGCGCGCGCCGGCACCGCTGATCGCGGTGGGGATCGGGATTGCGGCAGTCGGCCTGCTCGGGTTGCAGTCCCATGGCGTTGAAACCGTTGGCCATGTCCCGACTGGCCTGCCGCCCCTCACGCTGCCGGATCCCGATCTGGTCATGCAGCTCCTGGTGCCGGCCATGGGCATTGCCCTGATGAGCTTTACGGAAACCATCGCAGCCGGACGCGCCTTCGTGCAGAGCGGCGAACCCGCGCCGGACCCGAACCGCGAGCTGCTGGCCACGGGGTTCGCCTGCCTGGGTGGCGCATTCCTCGGCGCGATGGCTGCCGGCGGCGGAACCACGCAGACCGCGGTGAACCGCCGCTGCGGCGCCAGATCGCAGCTGGCGGGACTGATCACCGCGGCCGTCGCGCTGGGCGCGATGCTGGTGCTGGCACCGCTGATCGGCCTGATGCCGGAGGCCGCGCTGGCGGCAGTGGTCATCGCCTATTCGGTGGGACTGATCCAGCCGGCGGAGTTTCGCGCCATCCTTGGCATCCGGCGCACGGAGTTCCTCTGGGCAGTGGTAGCCTGTGCCGGCGTCGTGCTGCTAGGGACGTTGAACGGCATTGCCGCCGCCATCATTGTTTCGCTGCTGGCGCTGGCCTACCAGACTTCCGATCCGCCAGTCTATGTCCTGGCACGCAAGCCCGGCACCAATGTATTCCGGCCGCAGTCCGCCGAGCATCCCGCCGACGTGACCTATCCTGGCATGGTGATGCTGAGGCCGGAGGGCCGCGTTTACTTCGCCAATGCGAGACACATCGGGCACAAGATGCGGCCCATCATTGCTGCAGCGAATCCCCGGGTGGTGGTGCTCGACCTTGTCGGCGTCTTTGACCTCGAGTACACGGCGCTGCGGATGCTGACGGAAGCCGAAAAGAAGATGCGCGAAGGCGGCGTGATGCTCTGGCTGGTGGAACTGAATCCCAATGTGCTGGAGATGGTTCGGCGGTCGTCCCTTGGGGACACACTCGGGCGCGAGCGCTTGTTCCAAAGCATGGATCTTGCGGTCGACCACTACCTTGCAAACCAGACCGCTACGCCCACCTGAAGCGCGATGGCGCTGGGCCAGCCATCGTACTGGCGCAAGGCGACATCGCCGAGCGCGAACCGTGGCGACGGATGGCGTGCGGCGTTGGCTCCGCTGTCGCAAGTGCGCAACATCTTCGTCACTGCGCGCTTGTAGGAGTATTCCGCCCCCGCTTCGGCGCTTGCCCGACAGCGCAACACCGCCTCGCTGCCTAGACTGAGGGCACCGTTGCATTCCCGTTTCGGCAGGGATGTGCGGCCTACGCCACGTCGGCGCATCCGTCGCCGGCGTCTCGGACAACGACTCCGGAGGTTCTCCATGGATCTGAAACAGCCCGCTCGCCTTCCCAAGATCGTCGGCGCGATTGCCGCAGGACTGGCAGGCCTCACTTGCGCCACGGCGATTGCCCAGACACCGGCCAGCCCGGCCACGCCGGCAACTCCGGCCGCCGAGGGCATGCCGGCCACCCCGGCAACCTCAGCCGTCCCCGCCGCCGCGGCAGGCTCCCAAAGCGCATCGCCTGGCATGACCCAGGTTCAACCACCCAAGGATCCACTGGTCGAGCGCCGAGAGGCACGCCAGAAGGCCTCGGCCGAGTACAAGGCCAAGAAGAAGGCGGCCAAGGGCGAGTACAAGCAGGACGTCGGCGCTGCCAAGCAGGAGCGCAAGGTCGAGAACAAGGCTGCGGACGCAGTGGCCAAGGACCAGATGGCCGCGCCTAAGCAATAGCGCCAGCCGGCGCAGAACGAGGTGGCCGGGATCAGCCGGCCACCTTCATTTTTTTGCCTGTCGTCTTCCCTCCTTTTGCCCGCGGGAACATCGGGGGTTGGCGGCTTGTAACAAGCCGGATCGCGCCTAGACTCGATAAGAGCAAGTCGCGGGCTTTTTCGCCCGGCTTGCCATCTGCGCCATGCCCGCTCTCCGTCCGCACCACTGGTTTACAGGCCTGCTCCTGTCAGGCCTGATGGCCGCGTTCAGCCTGGGCAGCACGTTTGCCGTAGCACAGCAGAAGCCGGCGCCGGCGTCGGCACCCGCGGCGGCGCCGGCTGCGAAAGCCGCGGCCGGCACGGCAGCGCCCGCGAAGCCGCGCGGGCTGAACCTGGCCAACAAGCCGCGCACCGGCGACTTCGACGTGATGGTCAACAGTCGCGTCATCCGCGTGCTGGTGCCTTACAGCCGCACCCTCTACTTCAGCGACAAGGGCCACGAGCGCGGAATTACCGCGGAACTGGTGCGGGAATTCGAGCGCTACCTGAACAAGACCTACACCAGTCGACTTGGCAAGCGCCCGCTCACCATCATCATCATCCCCACCACGCGCGACCGCCTGCTGCCCGACCTGGCGGCGGGCCTGGGCGATATCGCCGCCGGCAACCTGACCGAGACCGAGGCACGGCTGAAGATGGTCGACTTTGCCGCGCCGCGCGACCGCAAGCCAGTGCGCGAGCTGATCGTGACCGGCCCCAAGTCGCCGGCGCTGAAGAGCCTGGACGACCTGGCAGGCAAGACCGTCCACGTGCGCCGCGCAAGCAGCTACTACGAAAGCCTGACCGCGCTGAACGAGCGCCTGCGCCAGTCCGGCAAGGCGCCGATGCACCTGGTGCTGCTGCCCGATGCCCTCGAAGACGAAGACGTGCTCGAGATGGTCAATGCGGGCCTGCTGGCAATCGTGGTGGTCGATGACTGGAAGGCGGCGATGTGGGCGCAGATCCTGCCTGACATCAAGGTGCGGCAGGACCTGGCGGTGCGCGAAGGCGGCTATATCGGTTGGGCCTTCCGCAAGAACAGCCCGCAGTTGCGGCAGGCAATCGACGATTTCTATATCAACCACGTCAAGAGGCAGGGCGTGGCGGAATACCTGATCAAGCAATCCATGCGCCGGGTCAAGCAGATCAAGAACAACACCGAGGACGCCGAATACAAGCGCTTCCAGCAGACCGTTGCCTTCTTCGAGAAGTACGGCAAGGACTATGGCTTCGACCCGCTGATGCTGGCGGCACAGGGCTTCCAGGAGTCGCAGCTCAACCAGCAGGCGCGCAGCCGCGTGGGCGCCGTCGGCATCATGCAGATCATGCCCGCCACCGGCAAGGAACTGAATGTGGGCAATATCAAGATGGTCGAGTCCAACATCCACGCCGGCGCCAAGTACATGGACCGGCTGATGACCAAGTACTTCCCCGACGCGCACTTCTCGGAATCGAACCGGCCGCTGTTCGCCTTCGCCAGCTACAACGCCGGGCCCGGCAATATCGCCAAGATGCGCAAGGAGGCTGCGGCGCGCGGGCTGGACCCCGACAAGTGGTTCAACAATGTCGAGATCGTGGTGGCGGAGAAGATCGGCATCGAAACCACCACTTATGTGCGCAACATCTTCAAGTACTACGCGGCCTACCGGCTCATGGAGGACCGGGAAGCCGCGCGTGAGCGGGCACTGAAGGAAGTCCGGAAGTAGCCTGCCGCCGGCGCCCGCGCTGGCGGGACGGCGGTGGAACCGGGCCGCGCCGACCTGCGCCCGGCCACACAGCAAGGATCAGTCGGCCAGGCCGCTGCTGTCGATATAGCCCAGCGCATCACGCACCGCGCGCCGGGCCTTGAGCACATAGCAGACCTGGCGCTCGCGGATGGACAGTGCCACCACTTCCGCCTGCAGCAGTTCCTGGAACATGTGTGCGGCACGCGGCAGGCTCAGCCCGGCCAGTTGCGCCAGAGCGGGGGCGGGCAGCCCGTCCTCGCCGGCTTCCAGCAGCGCGCGGCAGATCCTGGCCCGCGCGGGTTCGGTCATCAGGGCAAGCGTCAGCGCGCTCTCTTGGGTCTCCATGGCCACACCTCGATCCTCTGGCGTTGTGCTCCGCCGCCCACCACGAGCGGCTGCCGGCCCTCTCCGGGTGCCGTTTCCCAACGTTCTACGCGGCTCGCAGGGCAAAGGCAATAGGGCCGCCCACGGGCTGCGCGATTACAACACCAGCCGTCACGCCCGCGGGCTCGCCAGGGATCCGGCGGGCGGCGCCTACATGACCTCGATCACGCCGTTCATGGTCTCGTGCCCCGATCCGCAGAAGATGTCGCACAGGAAGCCGTAGTTGCCGCTGCCGCGCGCCGTTGCAGGCAAACGCACGGTCGCGCCTGGCGGCACGTCGGCACGCACGCCGAAATCCGGCACGCTGAAGCCCATGATCACGTCCTGTGCCGTCAGTTCGAATACGACCGACTCGCCGGCACGCAGCGGGATGTGATTCGGGGTAAAGACGAACTTGCGCGCGTGGACGCGAATGACGCGCGGCGCCGCCGCATCGCCCCGGCCGGTGCCGGCCAGCACCGCCGCCCCGAGGCCAAGCATCCAGGCCAGCGCCGTGCGCCGCCCGACCATCGATGACATTCTCATGGCTGGCTCCGGTCAGGTCGCGATCGGCTGCTCGGCCAGCGCGAACGCGCCGGGCGCCGGTTTCGCTTCGACCTCGCGCCAGCCCAGCCCGCGATAGGGCTGCGCGGCATCCCACGGCACCGGCAGGCGCTGCGGCTGTGAGCCCGGCGGCGGCAGCGGGAACATCAGCGAGCGTGCGGCGTGATGCGCAATGTGGCCCGTCGTGTGGTGATGCTCCTGATGGATGTGGCCGTAGAACACGGTCACGTTCGGATAGGGCATCAGGGTGTCGATCACCTGCGCGCCGTCGCGCGTGGCCCAGTCCCATTGCGGATACAGATCGAACAGCGGGCGGTGCGTGAACACCACGATGCGCCCGCCCTTTGGTTGCCGCGCGAGGTCCGCCGCCAGCCATGCGCGCTGCGCATCCCCGACCCGCCCCGCCGGATCGGACACGTTGTCGAGCACGACAAAATGCACGCCTTTGTGATCGAAGGTGTAGTGCGTCGGCCCGAACAGCTCCTGGTAGGCCGCGCCCGCATCGAGGCTGGCGTCGTGCTCGCCCGGCATCAGGTGGATCGTCCTGACGCCCAGGCCGGCAATCACGGACTGGAACTCGCGCAGGCGCCGGCGGCGCTCCTGCGGATCGTCGGTGGTGTGGGTGAGATCGCCGGTGAACATGATGAAGTCGGGCGGCTGCCGCAGCGCATTGACGGCGGCGATGGCCTTGGGCAGCGTGCCGCGCGCATCGGGATTGGCCGGCCCCTGGAAGCCCCAGTGTGCGTCCGACAACTGCACAAAATAGAAGTCCTCATCGCGCCCGAAGGCCCAGCCCGGGAGCCCGGAGGCAAATACCGCGCCACCTGCGGCACCCGCCAGCCTGAGGAAATCGCGTCGCTTCAGTGTGTCCATGGTGCCTCCGTCTGGTTGCAGGGATGTGCCTGTCATACCGGCTTGCGGGAGGCTTTATTCCCGGCAATGCGGAACCGCAAAAAATCCGCCCGTACTGGGAATAAACTGAGTGGAACCCCGGTATACCCGGGACGTGCGCCACCGGCGCGGCGCCGGCGCACAAACCGACCAAGGCACGCATGGATCACGCATCCGACGATCGCCGCCGCTTCGAGGAGCTGGTGCTCCCGCAACTGGACGCCGCCTACAACCTCGCGCGCTGGTTGTCGGGCAGCGCCAGCGAGGCCGACGACGTGGTCCAGGAAGCCTTCCTGCGCGCTTACCGGCTCTTTGGCAGCTTCCGCGGCGAGCAGCCGCGGCCGTGGCTGCTCGCCATCGTGCGCAATACGTGGTTCACCACCTGCCAGAAGCGCAAATCGGCCGGCGAGGTGTGCAGCTATGACGACTTGCACGAGAACCAGCCCCTGCCGGCCTGGCACGATGGCCAGGACAGCCCCGAGCAGTCGTTGCTGCGGCAGGAAGACGTGCGTCTGGTGCACCGTGCGCTGGAGCAGCTTCCGGTGGCCTATCGGGAAGTGCTGGTGCTGCGCGAACTGGAGGAACTGCCCTACCGCGACATTGCCCGTGTCGCGGATATCGCCATTGGCACGGTCATGTCGCGGCTCGCGCGCGGGCGGCGCATGCTGGCGGCGGCGGTGACGGCGCTGCAGCAGCAGGGCACGGCGCAAGCGCCGGCACACGCTCGCTCGCCATCCGGCGCGCTGGCGCCGGCACCGCACCCCGCCGGGGAGACAGGTCATGGACTGCAATGAGGTTTGCGAACTGCTTCCCGCCTGCGCCGACGACGAACTCGGCGCGGCGGAAAGCCTGCGCCTGGAGCAGCACCTGGCGCAATGTGCCGCGTGCACGGCCGAACTGGGACGCCTGCGCGCGCTGCGCACGGCGGTACGGGAAGGCGCGACTTATCATCGCGCAAGTCCCGCCCTGCGCGCGCGGATCGCTGCCGCGCTGCCCGCGGCCGGTGTGCCGGCAGGTAGCGAGACATCGCGCCCGCGCTGGCTCGAGTGGTTTGCCTGGCGCCCGGCCGTCAACGCCGCACTGGCGGCACTGACCGTGGCCTCGATGGCGTTTGGGTTGACGTGGTTCATGTTGCGGGATTCCCCGCAAGACGCCATGGCGCGGGAGGTGGTCAGCAGTCACGTGCGCGCGCTGATCGCCGACCACGCCATCGACGTGGCATCGACGGATCGGCACACGGTCAAGCCATGGTTCAACGGACGGCTGGATTTCGCGCCGCCGGTCCATGACTTGGCGGCAGAGGGCTTCCCACTCGTTGGCGGACGGCTCGACTACCTCCACGGGCAGCGCGTGGCGGTGCTGGTCTATCGACGCAACCAGCATCCGATCGATGTGTTCGTGCTGCACGGCGCGGGCGCGCGCATGGCGGCGCCGGACTTCGACAGCCCCCTGACCCGGCAGGGCTACCAGATTGCGCACTGGCAGACAGGCGGCATGGAATACTGGGCCGTGACCGATGCGTCGGCGGCCGACCTGCAACGCTTCAGCAAGGCATGGCGCGTGGCCAGCGGCGGCACGCCGTAGCGCTCGCGCCGCCGCCGGTCATCGTGCCAGGCCCGTCTACGCCATCACGAACGGCAACTGCCGCTGGCGCTTGCCGGTCAGCGTGAACAGCGCATTGGCCACCGCCGGCGCGATCGGCGGCACACCGGGCTCGCCCAGGCCAGTGGGGTTCTCCTGCGAGGGCACGAAGAACACGTCCACCACCGGCGCATCGGTGATGCGCGGCGGCGGATAGTCCGGGAAGTTGCTGTTCTTCACGGCGCCGTTCTCGATCTCGATGGCAAACCCCGGCTTGGTCATGGCCAGTCCGAAGATGCACGCGCCCTGGATCTGGGCTTCGGCCGACATCGGGTTGACCACGCGGTTGGCATGCACGCCGGCGGTGACGCGATGCACGCGCGGCTCGCCCTTCACCACCGAGACGTCGACCACATACGCCACCACGGTGTTGAACGACTCGTGCACGGCCACGCCCCAGGCATGGCCCTTGGGCAGCTTGCGCTTGCCGTAGCCGGACTTGTCCACCGCCAGCTGCAGCGCGGCGCGGTGGCGCGCGTGCTTCTTCTCGTCGAGCCGGGCCAGGCGGAATGCCACCGGGTCCTGCTTCGCGGCCGCGGCGATTTCATCGGCCAGGGTTTCCTTGACGAAGGCGGTATGCGTATTGCCCACCGAGCGCCACCACAGCACCGGCACGTCCACCTGCGGATGGTGCACAGACATCTGCAGCGGCAGGTCATAGTCGTTCTCGACGATGCCCTCGGTCATGGTAGCGTCCACGCCGTTCTTGACCATGAAGGGCTCGAATGGCGTGCCCTTCAGGATCGACTGGCCGACGATGGTGTGCTGCCAGCCCACCACCTTGCCCTGCGCATCCAGCCCGATGCGGGCGCGGTGCAGGTGCAGCGGGCGGTAGTAGCCGCCGCGGATATCGTCCTCGCGGCTCCAGACCACCTTGAGCGGCTCGGTGTGGCCGGCGGCCACCCAGGCCTTGAGCACGTTGGCCGCCTCCACGATGTAGTCCGAGGTCGGCACCGCGCGCCGGCCGAAGCCGCCGCCGGCCATCATGGTGTTGAGCACCACCTTGTCCGGCGCCAGCCCCAGCGTGCGCGCCACCGCGGCCTGGTCCACGGTCTGGAACTGCGAGCCCACCCAGACCTTGACCGACTGCACCTTGCCGCCGGCCACTTCCGGCTGCAGCGTGCAGTTCAGCGGCTCCATCGGCGCGTGCGCCAGGTACGGGAAGCGGAAGTCGGCCTCGATCTTGCGCGCGGCACCGTTGATGGCCGAGCCGATATCCCCGCTCCCCGCGCGCGCCACCGTGCCGGGCTGGCCGGCCAGCTTTGCGTACTCATCGAACAACGCCTGCGACGACACCTTCGAGCCCGCATCTTCCCACTGGATGTCGAGCGCATCGCGGCCCATCTTGGCCGGCCAGTAGCCGCTGGCAATCACCGCCACGCCGCTGCCGCCGCGGTCGACCGGCACCTGCAGCACGCCGCGCACGCCCTGCACCGCGCGCGCCTTGTCGGCGCTGAAGCTCTTGACCTTGCCGCCAAAGCGCGGCGGGCGCGCCACCACGGCCACCACCATGCCCTTCAGGTGCGTGTCGATGCCGAACGGCGTGGTCGCTTCCATCTTGCCGCGCGCATCCAGCCGCGGCGTGGGCTTGCCGACGATGCGGAACTGCGACGGGTCTTTCAGCGTGACCCGCTGCGGCACGGGCAGCTCCATCGCCGCGGGCGCCAGTTCGCCGAAGGTGGCACGATGGCTGCCGGACGTGACCACGCCCTGCTCCACCTTGCAGCTGGCCGGATCGACCTTCCACTGCTGCGCGGCCGCCGCCACCAGCATCGCGCGCGCGCGCGCGCCCAGTTCACGGTATTGCTCGAACGAGTGGTTCAGCGCCGTGGAGCCGCCGGTCATCTGCATGCCGAAGGCGGGGTCCTTGTACGGGTCGCCAGCCGGCGCCAGCGTGGCGCGCACGTTGCGCCAGTCGGCGTCCAGCTCTTCGGCCAGCGCCATCGGCAGCGCGGTGTGCACGCCCTGGCCGAACTCGAGCCGGTTCACGGCCACGGTTACGGTGTTGTCCGGCGCGATGATCAGGAATGCTTGCGGCGCCGGCGGCGGCGCCTTGGGCTTGGCGCCCTCCTGTGCCTGCGCCAGCGGGGCCACGCCCAGCGCCAGGCCGCCGCCGGCCAGGCCGGTCAGCTTCAGGAAACTGCGGCGGTCCAGCGTGGCCACGCCGGTGTTCGGGCGCGCTTCACCGCTATTGCCGGCCTGGCCGCCTGCCAGGGCTTCGATGCCTCGGATACGCATAGTGGTTTCCTCCCGCTCAGGCCAGCGCACGGGCGGCGTCTTTGATCGCCGCGCGGATGCGCTGGTAGGTGCCGCAGCGGCACAGGTTGCCGGCCATGGCCTGGTCGATGTCGGCGTCAGTAGGGCGCGGCTTGGTGCGCAGCAGGCCGATGGCGCTCATCACCTGGCCGTTCTGGCAGTAGCCGCATTGCGCCACGTCGTGCTTGAGCCAGGCGTCCATCACCGCGCGCCCGACCTTGTCAGTGCCGATGCCTTCGATGGTGGTGATGCGCGCGCCGGCAGCGGCGGATACCGGCGTCACGCAGCTGCGCGTGGCCTGGCCGTTGACGTGCACGGTGCAGGCACCGCATGCGGCCATGCCGCAGCCGAACTTGGTGCCGGTCATTTCAAGGTTGTCACGCAGCGCCCACAGCAGCGGCGTGGACGGGTCCACGTCGACTTCACGGGTCTTGCCGTTGACGTTGATATTGAGGGTGGTCATGGGGGGACACTCCTTGGGTACGTTGCCCGCTGGTTCTTTCCAGTGCCCCCCGCCGGGCGCAATCGTGCGGCGCGCGGGCACTGCCCATGCGCCGCAGCTTGGCGCAAGGGACAAGTGAGGATAGTGCAATTTCGGTCACCTTGCCGAACACCATGCGCACTAGCCTGCCCCCGGATCGGCTTTGCACGAACTTTGGGCATATGGCGGCTGTCCCTCATGCATCCCTTCGCTTTCCGATTCCTGTCGCTGAAACAGTGCCATCGACTATTCCAGATCACACTTATCCCGGCGCCTCCGCGGCACCGGTCCCGCACGCCACCGCTGCCACGCGCGTGCCGGCGGCCCAGTCCCCGTCAGTCGCGCGGCTCGACAGCATCCAGGCCCTGCGCGGGCTGGCCGCCGCGTTCGTGGTGGTCTACCACTCCGGCCTGGCGCTGGGCGGCGCCGATGCGCCGGCGCTCAGTTGGCTGACCGACAACGTGATCAAGCGCGGCCATGTCGGCGTGGACGTGTTCTTTGTCATCAGCGGCTTCATCATCGCCTGGGTCGCGGTGCTGGCCCGGCCCCAGCCCGAACGCCCGCTCAGCTTCATGATCCGGCGCTGCTGCCGGCTGGCACCGCCGTACTGGACCATGTCGGCCATCCATGCGCTGCTGCTCAATCCGGTCACGCCGGCGGTGTTCGCGGCGTCGCTGGCATTCCTGCCGACTGCCACCGGCCACGCGCCGTACTACGGCTATCCGGCGCTGTACGTGGGCTGGTCGCTCAACTATGAGCTGGCGTTCTACGCCGCCTTCGCGCTGGGCCTGCTGCTGGCCGGGCGGCGCGCGCTGCTGGTGGTGCTGGGGGTCTTTGCGTTGACCACGCTGGTGCTGCCGTGGTGGCGCTTCGGCGCGCTGGCGGCCGATCCCTCGCAGGGCTACCCGTTCGCCACGCCGTGGCTGGCCATGGCCAGCAATCCGCTGGTGCTGGAATTCCTGCTGGGCTGCGGGCTGGCGTGGGCCTACGCGCGCTGGCGCCACCTGCTGACGCCGGCAATCGCGGTGGGCATGCTGGCAACCGGCTGCGCCGCGTTCGCGCTGTCGCTGCCGCTGGTCGGACCCGACTTCAGCCTGGCCGGACGCGGGCTGCCCGCGGCACTGCTGCTGGGCGGCGCCGTGGCGGCCGAGCACACCGGCGTGCTGCGCGTGCCGCGCGCGCTGGTCTGGCTGGGCGAGCTGTCGTATGCGCTGTACCTGACGCACCCCACCGTGATCGAGGGCGTCAAGCGCCTGATGCCTGAACTGGCGCCCGACCAGACCGCGCTGCAGCTGCTGCGCTTTGCCATCGATGCCGGCCTGGCGCTGGCGCTGGCTTTGCTGCTCCACCGCTGGGTGGAGCTGCCCGGCATCGCCGCCGGCCGGCGGCTGGCGCGGCGCTGACGCGCGCGCTCAGCGCTGCGGCATGCCGGTCAGGAACAGATAGAGCGCGGTCAGGTCGGTATCGTTCATGCGTCCGAACGAATCGAACGGCATCACGCGGCTCACTGCGCTGCCATCGGGCCGCTTGCCGCTGCGCATCATCGCGATAAAGGCCGAAGCCTGGCCGTAGCGCGACATGGCGCCGCCCGGCACGGGGCGCAGGTCCGCCGCGGGCGGCCAGTCGGGCGGCCCGCCCGGGATCTTGCCGCCGCGGAAGTCCGGCCCGTGACACCCCAGGCAGGCATTGGCGACGTAGCCGCCATAGCTGGCCGTGGGCGCCGGCACCATTGCAGGCTGCACCGGCAAGCTGTGGTCGATCTTGGCGGCCGCGTCCTGCACGATGCCCACACCGTACAACGCCCGCACCAGCCATGGCATGCGGATCTCCGCGGGCGCCCCCATCGCCGGCGGCAGGCTGCGCAGGTAGCCCACCAGCGCGCCCAGGTCCTCGTCGCTCAGGCGGTTGTAATCCTCGCTGGGCATGATCAGCAGCGGCCGGTGCGAAGGCGCCACGCCATGGCGGATGCTCCGCACCCAGTCAACCGGCTGGTAGGCGGCAATGGCCGGATTGGCTTGCGTCAGGTCCGGCGCGCGCACGCGCAGGCCGCCGGGATCGTCGATCACCTGCTTGCCGCCGGCGCCGGCGCCGTGGCACTCCATGCAGCCGCGCGATTCGAACAGGTACTTGCCGTGGGCAATGCCGGCGGCGTCTTCACGGATGGCGATGGGTGAAACCTTGACCGCGACAATGCGCGCCGCCTTGCGCTCGCCAACCCATACCGCGGCATAGGCCGCCACGGCCACGACAACAACCGTGCCGGCCAGCCCCCATGCCGCCACCCGCAGAAATCGCGCCATTTGCTCTCCCCTGTCCGCCGCACTGGATGCAGCAGCTTGCGGCCAGTGGGCGGGGGGCTGTCGGTGGGGCAGGCCACATAGCGGCGGCGCGCGCCCCGGTCAGGCCAGCCCGGCCGGGGCCCGGTCGATGAAGCCGGTCATGCGCGCGAGCCGGCCATCGGCGGAAATCGTGGCGAAGTCGGTGCCGACCACCAGCGCCGGCTCTCCCGCCGGGCCCAGTTCCCAGGTAAAGCGCAGGTGTTCGCCGTGCGCATCGACCGGGCTCACGCGAGTAAAGCGGAACCCGGGGAATTTCCCCTGTACCGCGGCGATCATTGCGTCAATGCCAGCATGGCCGTCGCCGCGCATCAGCGGATCGGCATAGCTTGCCGATTCCGTCCACGCCAGCGCGATCAGCTCGCGCCGGCGCGCGGCGTCGGTCTCGTTCCAGGCGGCAAGGTAGCGGTCGGCAAGGGCGGCGGGATCGGCAGTGACTTGGGCTTGGATGGCGGCAGACATGGCGTACTCCTGGTCTTGGTTGGGAATCCGAGAAGGGCCTGGGGTCAGGCCATGTCTGCATGATGGGCGCGGCGGGGCCGCGGCGCGATTACCGGGGAGGTTATCGGCGGGGTTATCGGGGCTGTGCTGGAACTGCCGCCCCTAAGCAGGCGAAGGGTGCCTCCTAACCGCTTGCACGCGGTGGAGGCGTTTTGCTCAGTTGCAGCAAAGCTCGAAGCCGAGCTTTCGGAATAGCTGCTGCGAGACATCGTTGCCTGGGGAAATCCTGGCCCGGCAAAAACCCTCAAGCGCCAGCGCTCGGATGCAGCAACGAAGGAAGCCGTTGGCAGGAACGACCCGTAACGATTGCTGGCGATAGACGAGAGTTTGCGGGCCCATATCTCCAACGGCGCGCGATCTACCGTACCTGCAAAGGCCGAATAAGCCAGCGGGGCGAGCTGCTCCGGGTCATGGCTGACGAAACCTCGTACCGGAAGATCGCAAGATCCAGGATCGAGCCTGGCGCAAGCGCGTTCCCAAAGAGGTTCTGCGGACTTGTCTGTTGATTGAATGCTGGCACGCATGGCCGTTTGTCCTTCCCTCATCGAGTAGCCCGCACTGCCTCTTGCGTCGTACAGCTGCCAGGCTCCGCTTCCACCTCCTACCAAAAAATCGCCCCAAACACCAGTGGCAACAAGGCCCCGAACCTGCCCGCTGTCCTGCCGATGGCCGGCCCGCCATCCCCCCTACAGTGCCCTCTACGCTGGGCGGCAGTCCGTCCGCGCTTCCGGGGCCGTGCCGCCCCGGGCGCGCCGGGCAAGCCGCCTCCTTCCCACCCAGACGCACCGCCTTTTTTGCATCGTTCTCGTCCATGACGCCCGACACGGCCCCGCCGAGCCACCAGGCCGCTCCAGGCCCTTCCGCCCCGCAGCGCCGCTGGCTGCCCTTGCTGCTGGCCGGCGCCGGCTATTTCGTGCTGGCGGCGGCTGCGCTGTGGCTGGCGCGGCTGCCCGGTACCGTGGCGGCGGTGTGGCTGCCCAACGCCTTCGGGCTGGGCCTGCTGCTGCACCGGCCGCGCGCGGAGGGGCCGTGGCTGCTGGCGGGCATGATGGGCGCCAGCGTGCTGGCTAACCACGCGGCCGGCGACAGCGTCGCCACCGCGCTGATGCTGACCGGCGCCAACCTAGCTGAGATGCTGTTCGCGCTCGGACTGCTGCGCCTGCTGGACCGGCATGCCGCCCTGGGGCGCCACGGTCCGCTGGCCGCGTTCGCGGTGATGCTGGCGGTGGGCGGCATCCTGGCGCCGGCACTGGGGGCCACTGCCGGCGCCATGGCCATCGCCACGACCCATGGCACCAGCTTCGCCTCGGTCTGGTGGACGTGGTGGCAGGCCGACGCGCTCGGCATGGCGCTGTTGCTGCCGATGATGTTGTCGATGACGGCGGTGCGCGTGCGCGCTGCCATCGCGCGGCCGCTGCTGGCGCCGCAGGCGGGCGCGCTGGCGCTGTGCCTGGCCATCGGCGCCTTCGCGCAGTGGCAGGGCCATGACCCGTTTGCCGCGATGTCGCTGCCGCTGGTGCTGGTGGCACTGGCCGGCAATCCGTTTGCCACCGCGCTGCTGACGCTGGTTGCCACGCTCTGCCTGCAGGCGCTGATGCTGCTTGCGCACCGCCATGAAGCGGTGCCGCTGTCGGCGGCGGTGATCATGGTGTTCCCGGTCTGCATCGCCTACCTGACCGAGCAGAACCGGCATGGCCGCGCCAGCCTGCGCAGCAGCGACAAGCGCTTTCGCCAGGCCATGGAGCATTCGGCCATCGGCATGGCGCTGGTCAGCATGGACGGCCGCTGGCAGACGGTGAACCGTGCCATGACCGAGCTGCTGGGCTACGGCGCGGCCGAGCTGCGCGAGCTGAGCTACCAGCAGCTGACCCATCCCGACGACCTGACCGGCGACCTGCTCCAGGTCGACAACCTGCTGTCCGGCAAGATCGAGTCCTACCGCCTGGAAAAGCGCTACCGCCACAAGGACGGCCATTACCGCTGGGTGCTGCTGGCGGTATCGCTGGTGCGCGACGAACAGACCGGCGAGCCGCAGCACTTCATCACCCAGGTGGAAGACGTCCACGCGCGCAAGCTGGCGCAGCAAGAGCTGGAACGGCTGTCGCGCCGCATCCAGCTGGCGGCTGAAGCCGGCGGCGTGGGCATCTGGGAGTGGGACTTCACCAGCACCGGCATCACCTGGGACGCGCGCATGCACGCGCTGCACGGCACCGACCCCGCGGGCGGCACGCCAGTGGTGGAGCAATGGATCGCGATGCTGCATCCGGACGACGTCAGCCGCGTCAGCGGCGAGATGCGCCAGGCCATCCGCGGCGAGGCGCGGTTCGATACCGAATACCGCATCGCGCGTCCCGACGGCAATGTGCGCCACGTGCGCGCGATGGCCATGGTCACGCGCACCGACGATGGTACCGCGCAGGCCCTGGTCGGCACCAACTGGGACATCACCGAGCAGCGGCGCCTGACCGAGGCGCTGTTCGAAGAGAAGGAACGCCTGCACATCACGCTGCGTTCGATCGGCGATGCGGTGATCTGCACCGATGCGGCCATGCGCGTGACCTTCATGAACCCGATTGCCGAACAGCTGACCGGCTGGACCATGGCCAGCGCCAACGGCCTGCCGCTGGCGCGGGTCTTCCGCATCGTCGACGAAGCCACCGGCGACCCCATTCCCAGCCCGGTCGAAGCCTGCCTGCGCACGCTCGCGCCCGCCTACCTGCAGGTCGGCGCCGTGCTGCAGAGCCTGACCGGCGAGCGCCACGACGTGCAGGACTCGGCCGCGCCCGTGCTGACCGCGCGCGGCGAGGTGCTGGGCGCGGTGCTGGTGTTCCAGGACATCACCACCGCGCGCGCGCTGCAGCGCGAGCTGGCGCGTTCAGCCATGCACGATGCCTTGACCGGGCTGCCCAACCGCACCTGGTTCGAGAAGCGCCTGCGCGAAGCCTGCGACGCGGCGCGGCTGCACGGCCACCGCGCCGCGCTGTGCTTTATCGACCTGGACCGCTTCAAGATCGTCAACGACACCGCCGGCCACGGCGCCGGCGACGTCCTGCTGCGCGAACTGGGCTACATGATCCGCAACCACGTGCGCCCCGACGACGTGCTGGCACGCCTCGGCGGCGACGAGTTCGCGCTGCTGCTCAAGGACTGCACCGTCGACCAAGCCGAGCAGGTCTGCCAGGGCGTGATCGATGCCATCCGCGGCCGCCGCTTCCCGTGGGAAGGACGCGTGTACGACGTGGGCGCCAGCATCGGCATCGCCGCCATCGACCTGGACGTGCCTCCGGTCAGCGAACTGATGAGCCGTGCCGACGTGGCCTGCTACGCCGCCAAGGCCGCCGGCCGCAGCCGCGTCTCGGTCTACCGCCGCGACGAGAGCGATGCCCGCCGCCACCACCGCGAACTGGAAGTCGCCGCCGGCATCCATTCGGCGCTTGAAGCCAACCGCTTCCGCCTGTTCGCGCAGGAGATCCGCGCACTGCAGCCCGAGCAGAACGAAGACGGCGCCGAACACCGCCATATCGAGATCCTGGTGCGCATGGTCGATGAGCACGGCGAGCTGATCATGCCCGGCGCCTTCATTCCCGCCGCCGAGCGCTACGACCTGATGGGCCACGTCGACCGCTGGGTCATCCGCAACGTGCTGCGCGGCTACGGCGAACGCCTGGGCGCCGTGCCCGGGCTGTCGGTATCGATCAACCTGTCGGCCAACTCGCTCGGCGAGCCCTTCCTGCTGCCCTTCCTGCATGCAGAGCTGGAGGCCAGCGCCCTGCCCGCCAGTCGCATCCGGCTGGAGATCACGGAAACCGCGCTGATCAACAACATGGCCGCGGCCAACCGGCTGGTGGCGGAGATGCGGCGCGCCGGCTGCACCGTGTCGCTGGACGACTTTGGCTCGGGCCTGTCGTCGTTCGCCTACCTGAAGCAGTTCCCGGTGGACTTCCTGAAGATTGACGGCAGCTTTATCCGGCAACTAGCCGACAACGCGGTCGACCGCGAGATCGTCAGTTCGATCAACGACATCGGGCACCGGCTGGGGGTGCGCACGGTGGCGGAGTGGGTGGAGGATGAACGCACCCTCGACGCGCTGCGCGCGATCGGGGTGGACTATGCACAGGGGTATGTGATCGGGCGGCCGGTGGCGCTGGACGTGTTCCTGGCCGGATGCCAGCAGCGCGACGCGCAGGCATCGTAGCCAGGGTGCCGGGCCATGATAAATTCGGCGCCTGTCGCATGGCCGAATGGCCAAACCCAAGGGGAACCCGTTGTCGCTCGTGTCCGACTCTATGCCGGCGCCGCTCTATGCGCGCGTCAAGCAGCACATCAGCAGCAGGATCGCTGACGGCAGCTGGCCGCCGCATCACCGCGTGCCGTCCGAGACCGAACTGGTCGAGTCTCTGGGCGTGAGCCGCATGACCGTGCATCGCGCGCTGCGCGAGCTGACCGCGGAAGGCATGCTGGTGCGGCTGCAGGGCGTCGGCACCTTCGTCGCCGAACCCAAGCGGCGGACCGCGCTGTATGCGGTCAACAATATTGCCGAAGACATCGCTTCACGCGGACACCGGCATCACGCGCAGGTCATCAGCCTGGAGGCGGAACGCGCCGGCCCGGCACAGGCCGCAGCACTGGAGGTGGCGCTGGAGGAACGGGTCTTCCATTCCGTGATCGTGCATTACGAGGACGATGTGGCGATCCAGCTTGAGGACCGCTATGTCAATGCCGCGGTGGCGCCGGACTACCTGACGCAGGACTTCACCAGCGAAACGCCCTACCAATACCTGTCCCGCATCGCGCCGCTGACCGAAGGCGAGCATGTGGTCGAGGCCGTGCTGGCGCTGCCGGAAGAGTGCGGGCTGCTGGCCATCCAGCGGGGCGAACCGTGCCTGCTGATCCGGCGCCGCACCTGGTCCGCGGGCCGGGTGGTGACGTCGGTGCGGCTGGTGCATCCCGGCTCGCTGCATCGCCTGGAAGGCCGGTTCACGTCCTAGGCCCGGAGCTGGCCGCCCGCGAGGGCACAAGGGACTCCGACATCATTTGTGATTAAAGCGCCGCGCTGGCGCTGACCAATCTACGGGATTACCCCGATTTATACGTACTTGTATATACAGGAATATACATGCCTATGCGTCGCCCGAAAAAGCGAGCGTTCCAGACCAGCACGACCGAAGGAGTTCCCGTGACCAAGACCACCACCACCACGCGTTTCCGCGACACCGAAATCCGCGCCCCCCGCGGCACCACGCTGACGGCCAAGAGCTGGCTCACGGAAGCCCCGCTGCGCATGCTGATGAACAACCTCGACCCCGAGGTGGCGGAGAACCCGAAGGAACTGGTGGTCTATGGCGGCATCGGCCGCGCCGCCCGGAACTGGGAATGCTATGACCGCATCGTCGAGGCCCTGACCCGCCTGGAGGACGACCAGACCCTGCTGGTGCAGTCGGGCAAGCCCGTGGGTGTGTTCCGCACCCATCGCGACGCGCCGCGCGTGCTGATCGCCAACTCCAACCTGGTGCCGCACTGGGCCAACTGGGAACACTTCAACGAACTCGACGCCAAGGGCCTGGCCATGTATGGCCAGATGACCGCCGGCAGCTGGATCTATATCGGCAGCCAGGGCATCGTGCAGGGCACCTATGAGACCTTCGTCGAAGCCGGCCGCCAGCACTTCGGCGGCGACCTGAAGGGCCGCTGGGTGCTGACCGCTGGCCTCGGCGGCATGGGCGGCGCGCAGCCGCTGGCCGCGACGCTGGCCGGCGCCTGTTCGCTGAACATCGAATGCCAGCAGAGCCGCATCGACTTCCGCCTGAAGACCCGCTATGTCGACGAGCAGGCCACGGACCTGGATGACGCGCTGGCCCGCATCGACCGCTATACCTCGCAAGGCAAGGCCATCTCGATCGCGCTGTGCGCCAACGCCGCCGAGGTGCTGCCCGAGCTGGTGCGCCGCGGCGTGCGCCCGGACATGGTCACCGACCAGACCAGCGCGCATGACCCGCTCAACGGCTACCTGCCGGCCGGCTGGAGCTGGGACGAATACCGCGAACGCGCGCAGCGCGAGCCGGCGGTGGTGGTCAAGGCCGCCAAGGCCTCGATGGCCGCGCATGTGCGCGCCATGCTGGCGTTCCAGCAGATGGGCGTGCCGACCTTCGACTACGGCAACAATATCCGCCAGATGGCCAAGGAAGAAGGCGTGGCCAACGCCTTCGACTTCCCCGGCTTCGTGCCCGCCTATATCCGTCCGCTGTTCTGCCGCGGCATCGGGCCGTTCCGCTGGGCCGCGCTGTCGGGCGACCCGCAGGACATCTACAAGACCGACGCCAAGGTCAAGGAACTGATCCCCGATGACGAGCACCTGCACCGCTGGCTCGACATGGCGCGCGAGCGCATCAGCTTCCAGGGCCTGCCGGCGCGGATCTGCTGGGTGGGCCTGGGCCTGCGCGCCAAGCTTGGCCTGGCCTTCAACGAGATGGTGCGCAGCGGCGAGCTGTCGGCGCCGGTCGTGATCGGCCGCGACCACCTGGACTCGGGCTCGGTCGCCAGCCCCAACCGCGAGACCGAAGCCATGCAGGACGGCTCGGATGCGGTGTCGGACTGGCCGCTGCTGAACGCGCTGCTCAACACCGCCAGCGGCGCCACCTGGGTCTCGCTGCACCACGGCGGCGGCGTGGGCATGGGCTTCTCGCAGCATTCCGGCGTGGTGATCGTGTGCGACGGCACCGATGAAGCCGCCGCCCGCATCGCCCGCGTGCTGCACAACGACCCCGCCACCGGCGTGATGCGCCATGCCGACGCCGGCTACCAGATCGCCGTCGACTGCGCGCGCGAGCAGGGCCTGGACCTGCCGATGCTGAACCACGCATCGCGCGACTAACCCCGCGGCCAGCAAGAGCCGTTCTGCCGCCGGGGCCGCCACGTGCGCCCCGGCCGGCGCCTTATCGTTTTACGGAGACACCCATGTCCATCGACACCACCGCCGGCGTGGCGGTCGCTGCGCCCCAGGCGCAGCTGTCACGCACGCGCGCCATTGCCGCCATCACCATCGGCAATGGCCTGGAGTTCTACGATTTCGTCGTCTACAGCTTCTTTGCCACGCTGATCGGCCGGCTCTACTTCCCGGTCGACAACCCTACCGGGCAACTGCTGATGTCGTTCGCCACCTTTGGCGTCGGCTTCCTGATGCGCCCGCTGGGCGGCCTGCTGATCGGCATGTACGCCGACCGCGCCGGGCGCAAGCCGGCGGTGGCGCTGACGCTGTGGCTGATGGGGCTGAGCTCGCTGATCTTCGTGGTGACGCCGCCGTACGCGCAGATCGGCATCCTGGCGCCGGTGCTGGTGGTGGTGGCGCGGCTGGTGCAGGGCTTTGCCATCGGCGGCGAGATGGGCGCATCGACCGCGCTGCTGCTGGAATACGCCGATGACCGCACGCGCGGCTTCTATACCGCATGGCAGCCGTTCAGCCAGGGCCTGGCGGCGCTGCTGGGCGCGATCACCGGCCTGGTGCTGAGCAACGTGCTGGCGCCGTCAGACCTGGAAGCCTGGGGCTGGCGCCTCGCCTTCATGATCGGCATCCTGGTGATCCCGGTCGGGCTGGTGATTCGCCGCCGGCTGGAAGAAACCGCCACGCCCGTGCGCCATGGCGAGCACGCCGCGCAATGGCCGCTGCTGCGCCGCCATGGCCGCGAGGTCATCGCCAGCATCCTGCTGATGATCGGCCTGGCTTCGTCGACCTATATCGTCGTGTACTACCTCAGCAACTACGCGGTCAGCGTGCTGAAGATGCCGCTGTCGCTGGGTATCTGGGCCGCGTGCGTGGCAGCGCTGGTGCAGGTGGCGCTGTCGCCGTTCGCGGGCTGGCTGGCTGACCGCATCGGCCGCAAGACCGTGGTGCTGTGGTCGCGCGTGACGTTGCTGGCAATGGTCTACCCGGCCTTCGTGCTGATCAACGCCGAGCCGTCGCTCACGCGCCTGCTGGTGGTGGTGGGCTGCCTGTCGGTGCCGATGTCGATGACCGCGCCGGCCTCGATGGTGCTGGTCAGCGAAGTGCTGCCGCAGCGGCTGCGCGCCACCGGGCTGTCGATCGCCTATTGCATCGCGATCGCGATCTTCGGCGGCTTTGCGCAGTATTTTTCGACCCGGCTGATCCAGGTCACCGGTAATGTCAATGCGCCCGCGCTGTACGTGATCGGCTGCGGCCTGGTGTCGCTGATCGGCCTGGCGATGGTGCCGGAAACGTTGGGACGGCGGCTGAAATGAGTTCCCTGGCGCCGGCGCAGACCGCTCGCGCAGGGTGCGCCAACGCCACCCAAGCTTGTCTGGGCCTTGCTCTCCCTGTCCCGCGTGCGGGAGCGGGGAGCCTGCTGCCAGCCCCTTAAAACCGGGGGTTAACACCTACAACGCCGTTCGGATTCCCGAACGGCGTTGTCGCATTCCGGTCCGGATTCCCGAACCGTGCGCCGGAATCACATCCTTTTTCCCTTTGTATTCAATAAGTTGTGCAACGCCTGCAGCCCCTTCGGCCTGGCACGGCGCGTGCAATATAGGCCGCCGCCCACAGCGCCAGACGGGTATGCCGGCACGCCGCCCGGCGTCCCGGCCGATGCCAAAAACAAAGGAGGACACACATGACCGACCCCGCCTTGCCCACCCCCTTCGCCATCCCGGCGAGCCCCCGGCACCTGTTGCCGCGCTGAACCACGACAAGGCCGGCCCGGCGCCCCGACATCGCCGCCCAGCCTTCCCGCAATACACAGACGCCCGTCCCTGCCACAGGAGACGGACGCAGAGGCCTGATCCACGATGAAACTGAATCGACTGCCCACCCTGATCTTCATTGCGATGCTGCTAGGCGTGCTGGTCGGCACCGCCGCGCACAACATGGCGCCGGACACCGCCACCGCCAAATCGATTGCGGACCACCTGTCCATCCTGACCGATGTATTCCTGCGGATGATCAAGATGATCATCGGCCCGCTGGTGTTCGCCACGCTGGTGGCCGGCATCGCCAGCATGGGCGATGGCCGCGCCGTGGGCCGCATCGGCCTGAAGGCCATGATGTGGTTCGTTGGCGCCTCGATCACCTCGCTGCTGCTGGGCCTGGTGATGGCCAACCTGCTGGAGCCCGGCCACGGCATGAACCTGCCGCTGCCGCCGGCTGACGCCGCCTCGAACCTGAAGACCGGCGCGCTGAACCTGCGCGACTTCATCGCCCACATGTTCCCCAAGAGCTTTGTCGAGGCCATGGCGAACAACGAGATCCTGCAGATCGTGGTGTTCTCGCTGTTCTTCGGCTTTGCGCTGGGCACGGTCAAGGACGGCGTGGGCAAGCCCGTGCTGCAAGGCATCGAAGGCCTCGCCACGGTGATGCTGAAGGTCACCAACTACGTGATGGCATTTGCCCCGGTGGGCGTGTTCGGCGCGATCGCCGCGGTGATCACCGCGCAGGGCCTGGGCGTGCTGGTGGTGTACGCCAAGCTGCTGGGCAGCCTGTACCTGGCGCTGTCGCTGCTGTGGGTGGCGCTGATCGCCGGCGGCTACTTCTTCCTGGGCCGCGACGTGTTCCGCCTGCTCAAGATGATGCGCGCGCCGCTGATGATCGGCTTCGCCACCGCCAGCAGCGAATCGGCCTACCCGAAGGTGATCGACCAGCTGACCCACTTCGGCGTCAAGGAGCGCATCACCAACTTCGTGCTGCCGCTGGGCTACTCGTTCAACCTGGATGGCTCGATCATGTACACCTCGTTTGCCGCGCTGTTCGTGGCGCAGGTGTACGGCATCCAGCTGTCGCTGACCCAGCAGATCACCATGCTGCTGGTCCTGCTTGTCACCAGCAAGGGCATCGCGGGCGTGCCGCGCGCCTCGCTGGTGGTGGTCGCCGCCGTGCTGCCGATGTTCGGCCTGCCGGAGGCCGGCATCCTGCTGGTGCTGGGCATCGACCACGTACTCGACATGGGTCGCACCGTGACCAATGTGCTTGGCAATGCGATTGCCACCGCCGTCGTCGCCAAAAGCGAAGGCGCCATTGGCGCGCCGGTACCGTCCGAGGAGGATGAACCCGCCGCGGATACCACCACCGGCCTGGCACCTGCCCAGGTCCTCGCGGGCAAGTAATACCGTCCGCCAGGCGTGCCAGGGCCCGGTTGCCGATACGGCAACCGGGCCTTTTTGCATTCTGGCGCGGCACTGCCCCCCTGGTGTGGTAAAAGTAGGCACCCGCGCCGGCCCCCGCCCGTCCTGCCCGCGCGGCGGCTTTGCCACCTGCCTCACCCAACACCTGATGACCGGTCCGCTACACCCTCCCGGCGATACCACCCGCGCCACCGCACCTGCGTCCGCCGCACCCGCCGGCTCGCGCCTGCCCCACGGCCTGCGCGGCCTTGCGCCGCTGCTCGCACTGCTGGCGCTGACCGTGCTGGTGGGCCTGGCCGGCTCGCTCGGCTACCGCTACAGCTACGACACCGCGCTGGCGCGCCAGGCCGAACGCGGCCAGGTGCAGTTGCGGCTGTACACGCAGGCACTGGAAAGCGAGCTGGCCCACTACGACTACGTGCCCGGCCTGCTGTCGCTGGACGAGCGCATCGCCGCGCTGCTGCTGCGCCCGGACGACGCCGCCCGCGCGGCACGCGCCAACGACTACCTGAGCGCCCTCAATACCCGCGCCGGCACGCGCGTGATCTATGTGCTGGATGCGCACGGCAAGGTGCTGGCCAGCAGCAACTGGCAGCGCCCGGACAGCTACCTGGGCGAAGCGCTGAGTTTCCGCCCGTACTTCCAGTCAGCCATGGACGGCCAGCTGGGCCGCTTCTACGGCGTGGGCACCACCCGCAG
The DNA here is from genome assembly GCF_058782875.1 of Cupriavidus sp. FW305-F7. Lineage (NCBI taxonomy): Bacteria > Pseudomonadati > Pseudomonadota > Betaproteobacteria > Burkholderiales > Burkholderiaceae > Cupriavidus > Cupriavidus sp. FW305-F7. The sequence continues at coordinate 102,953 of NZ_JBYSYC010000026.1, forward strand.
CGAATCGGGCTACTACCTGTCGGCGCCGCTGGGCGAGCGCGACAACCCGGTCGGCGTGGCGGTGGTCAAGATCGGTCTGGAGCCGCTGGAGAACCGCTGGCAGGGCGCCGACAGCCAGATGCTGCTGACCGACGAGAACGGCGTGGTGATCCTGGCCTCGGACCCGTCGTGGAAGCTGGCTGCGCTGCGCCCCCTGTCACCCGAGGCGCGCGAGCGGCTGACGCGCAGCCTGCAGTACAATCGCGCCCCGCTGCCGCAGTTGCCGCTGACCCTGGTGCGCAAGCTGAACAACGGCAACGGCGGCAGCAGCGACGAACTGGTGCGCCTGCGCAGCGGCCCGCCGATGCTGGCGCAGCATGCCGCGCTGCCCGGCACCGACTGGCAGCTGACGCTGCTGACCAATACCTCGCAGGCGCGCGTGGCCGCGCTCAACACGGCGGCGCTGGCCGGCGTGCTGACCGCCTTCGTGCTGCTGCTGGGGGCGGCGTGGAACGTGCGCCGGCGCATCGTCAACGAGCGCCTGGCGGCGCGCGCCGCGCTGGAGGTGGCCAACAGCGAGCTGGAGCGCAAGGTGGCCGATCGCACCGCCGACCTGTCCACCTCCAACCAGCGCCTGCAGGCCGAGGTGGCCGAACGCATCCGTGCCGAGACCGTGCTGCGCCAGGCCCAGGACGGGCTGCTGCAGGCCGGCAAGCTGGCCGCCGTGGGCCAGATGTCGACCGGCATCGCGCATGAACTGAACCAGCCGCTGGCGGCGCTGCGCACCATCTCCGGCAATACCGGCAAGTTCCTCGAGCGCGGCGACTACGCCACCGTGCGCGCCAACCTCGACACCATCATCGGGCTGGTCGAGCGCATGGGCCGCATCACCGGCGCGCTCAAGTCGTTTGCACGCAAGTCCGGCAACGGCCGCCGCCAGGCCAGACTGGCCGAAGCGGTGGACAACGCGCTTTTCCTGCTGCAGACGCGCGTGGACGCGGTCCAGCCCGCGCTGCAGCGCGATATCGATCCGACGCTGGCGGTGGTGTGCGATCCCAACCGCCTGGAACAGGTGCTGGTGAACCTGCTCGGCAACGCGCTCGATGCCGTCGCCGGCCAGTCCGCGCCGCGCATTGCGCTGCACGCGCACATGGCGGGCGCCATGGTCCACCTGACCGTGCGCGACAACGGCGCCGGCTTGTCCGAGGAAGCCTTCGCACGGCTGTTCGAGCCATTCTTCACCACTAAGCCCGCCGGGCAAGGCCTGGGGCTCGGCCTCACGCTGTCGGCCGGCATCCTCAATGAAAACGGCGGCAGCCTGTCCGCCGCCAACCACCCGGACGGCGGCGCCTGCTTCACGCTGGTGCTGCCGCTGGCACGGCACGACGCCAACCCACAGGATGCAAAGCATGCCGGCTGACCTGACCGTACTGATCGTCGAGGACGATGCCGATGTGCGCCTGGGCTGCGAGCAGGCGCTGCGCCTGGAGGGCATCGCCACGCGCGGCGTGGGCAGCGCTGAGGCCGCGCTGCGCGAGGCCGGACCGGGCTATGCGGGCGTGGTCGTCAGCGACATTCGCCTGCCGGGCCAGGACGGCATGGCGCTGCTCGCGCAACTGCGCGAGCGCGACCCGGCCCTGCCGGTGATCATGATCACCGGCCACGGCGACGTGGGGCTGGCGGTGCAGGCGATGAAGCAAGGCGCCTACGACTTCCTGGAAAAACCTTTCTCGCCCGAACAGCTGGTGGACGCCACGCGCCGCGCGCTGGAGCAGCGCCGGCTGGCGCTGGAAGTGTCAGAACTGCGAGAACGGCTGGCGGGCCGCCAGAAGCTGGAAGCCCACCTGATCGGCCATTCGCCCACGGTCGAGCGGCTGCGCCGCCTGATCGCCGACCTGGCCGGCACCGACGCCAATGTGCTGATCCACGGCGAGACCGGCACCGGCAAGGAGCTGGTGGCGCGCTGCCTGCATGAGGCCAGCCAGCGCCACGCGCGCAACTTTGTTGCCATCAACTGCGGGGGCCTGCCAGAGCAGTTGTTCGAGAGCGAGATCTTCGGCCATGAAGCCGGCTCGTTCACCGGTGCCGCGCGCCGCCGCATCGGCAAGATCGAGCACGCCGAAGGCGGCACGCTGTTTCTCGACGAGATCGAGAGCATGCCGATGCCGCTGCAGATCAAGCTGCTGCGGGTGCTGCAGGAACGCGTGGTGGAACGGCTTGGCTCCAACCTGCCGGTGCCGGTCAACACGCGCGTGGTGGCCGCCACCAAGGCCGACCTGCGCGCGCTCTCCGATGCCGGCCAGTTCCGCGCTGACCTGTACTACCGCCTGAACGTGATCACGCTGGAGCTGCCGCCGCTGCGCGAGCGGCGCGAAGACGTGCCGGCATTGTTCGAACATTTCGTCGCGCAGGCCGCGTTGCGCTTCAGCCGCGAGGCTGTTCCCGCCACCCCGGCCGAGCTGGCCGCGCTGGTAGCCTACCCATGGCCCGGCAATGTGCGCGAGTTGCGCAACCTGGCCGAGCGCCACGTGCTGGGGCTGGGCTGCAACCCCGGCCACGGCACCACCGCCCCCGAAGCCCTGCCGCTGGCGCAGGCAGTCGAGCAATTCGAGCGCGCACTGATTGCCGATGCCATGCGCCGCCACGACGGCAACCTGAGCCGCGCCAGCGAAGCCCTGGGCGTGGCCAAGACCACGCTGTTCGACAAGGTGCGCAAGCACGGGCTGTGAAGTGCCGCGGTGAAGCGCGGACCGTGAACCGAGGGCAGCAGCGCGGGCCATGCCACGCGATCTGTCACGTCACGACAGGACTCTGAAGCGGCCGCTGTATTCAGCGGATGCTTCAGACGCTGTGTCCAGCCATGGGGAACCACCCCTGCAAATCCATGTCTGCGTTACTGTCGTGTCTGCCTGCAAGCACCAATGTGCGTTAAACAACCAATACGCGATGGAATTATGTTTTTTCTTACAGATCGATTGGCGTTTGCGGCATATTATTGGCTTCCAGCAGATCAGAGTCCCAGACATTCAATATGTCCAGAAAGTCGCTGATCGACTGGAAATGAAAGAAATAACAAATTTATAACGAAAGCCGTCCGGCCGGCGGGGGAGCGGGCCAGGACACAGGGTCAGTCAACCATTGGCAGTGACTACCGCGCGGCGCTTGTGCCTGGCGCCGCGGGCGCCGTCCCGGCGCGGCTGCCTTCAGGACCACGGGTGATGGGATGAAACTGGATCCGGCACTGGCTGAAAAGCCTTATTACAGCACGCGTACAGCGGCAAAACTGCTTAACGTCTCTCTGGGCACCGTCCAGAAGATGGTCGAACGCGGCGAACTTGGCGCCTGGAAGACCAACGGCGGCCATCGGCGCATCCACAAGGAAACCGTGCACCGCCTGCTGGCGACGCGCATCGGGCCGGAATCGGCGTCGCCGCACGGCCTGGACCTGGTGGTGTTCCACCCCAACCACCAGGAAGCACAGCGCATCCACGCCCAGCTTGCCAAGTGGGGGCTGCCGCTCAAGAGCGTGGTGGTCGACGATGTGCTGGATACCGTCATCACCTCGGTCAGCGAGCATCCGCGCGTGGTGCTGTACTACGTCGACGAACTGAACGACGCCGAGTCGGCCACCATCGAGAAGCTGCAGAATTTCTTTGCCAGCCAGCACGTGATCTTTGCCGTGATCACCAACCGCCAGGCCTATGAAGGCGTGGCCGATGCCCTGCAGCACTGGGGCATCATGGTGTTCCTGAAGACGCCGTCGCTGGAAGAGGTCAAGGGCTTCCTGCGCGCCCAGCTGATGATGGGCCGCACCGCCTGAGCACGGCTGCATACCGGGGCCATGCCGGCCCCGGTATCGCCTGCGGCCTCAGGCCACTGCCGCCTGCCGGGGCGTTGCCAGCCCGGCTTCGTCGCCGTCGGCCTGCGCCATCATCCACCCGTACAGGTTGCGCGGATCCGGCGGCATCGCCACCAGTTCAACCGCCCTGCCCGCCCGGTGCGCCTGCGCTGCGGCGTAGAGCCAGCGCAGCGCGGCGTAGTCTTCCAGTGCAAACCCAACCGAATCGAATACGGTCACCTCGTCCGCCGCCGCGCGGCCGGGCGCGTGACCGGCCAGCACCTGCCACAGCTCGGTCACCGGCGCGTCGGCGGGCAACTGCTGGATCTCGCCTTCGATGCGCGTCTGGGCTTCGTACTCCACCACGATGCGCGCGCGGCGCAGGATATCTGGATGCAGTTCAGTCTTGCCGGGGCAGTCGCCGCCTACCGCATTAAGGTGCATGCCAGGCCGCACCATTTCCGGCGTGAGGATGGTGGCGCGAGTCTTGTCGGCGGTGACCGTTGAGACAATGTCCGCCCCGGCCAGGGCGGCCTCGATCGATCCTGCGCGGCGGATCGAAAGACCGGGTACGCCAGCAAGGTTGCGCATCAGCCGGGTGGTGGCGGCCGGATCGATGTCATAGGCGGCGATCTCGCGCACGCCCAGCATCGCCTGAAAGGCCAGCACCTGGAACTCGGCCTGCGCGCCGTTGCCGATCAGCGCCATGGTCGCCGCACCGGGCCGCGCCATGGCGCGTGCCGCCAGCGCCGAGGTGGCCGCGGTGCGCAGCGCGGTGGCCAGCGTCAGGTCGGCCAGCATCAGCGGGAAGCCGGTTTCCACTTCGGCCAGCAAGCCGCAGGCCATCACCGTCGGCATGCCGTGCAGCGCATTGCGCGGATGGCCGTTCACATACTTGAATGCATACTGGACGCCGTCGCTGACCGGCATCAGCTCGATCACGCCACGCGCGGAATGGCTGGCCAGCCGCGCGGACTTGTCGAAATCGTGCCAGCGCAGGAAGGCCTGCCGGACCTGCCCGGCCAAGTCTACGATAGCGACCTGCGGGCCGATGGCGGCCACCAGCCGGGCCACGTCACTGGCGTCCAGGAACAGGGATAGGGATAGGGCGGTGCTTTTCATGACCGTCTCCTTTGTGTCGGTGCGGTGCCTGCGCTCAGGCCGCCGCAGCGGCGATGCCCGGCCCGCTGCGGCGATCCAGGCGCAGCGTCATGCAGTAGGCGCCGCCGCCGGACAGCATGAAGGGCGACAGGTCGACCTCATGCAGTTGGTAGCCGCGCCGGCCCAGCTCCGTGCGCAGGTGCGGCGTGGTGCGGGTCATCACCACCTGGTCGTCGAGGTTGACGGCATTGACGCTGAAGTGGCGCAGGTCGTCGGCGCTGGCCTCGATACGCAGCCGCGCCGGCACGCGCGCGCGCAGCTCGCGCAGCGCCGCTTCGCTAAAGGCGGGCGGGTAATACAGCACCTCGCCGCCGGATAGCGGGCAGAAGCAGACATCGAGGTGGTAGCTCTGCTCGGTGGCCAACTCCAGTGCCACCACGTCCTTGCCGAAGTAGTCCGACACCGCCACGGCCGCCTCATGCGACGAGCGCGGACCAAATCCGGCCCAGAAGTGGCCGCGGCCCGCATCCCAGATGCAGTCGCCCGCGCCTTCCTGGAAGCAGCCCTCGGGCAGCAGCGCGACTTCGTCGAGCAGGCCGCGCTCGCGCAGCGTGCCGAAGATGTCGGCGAACGGCGCCTCTTCACCACGGCGTTGCGGGTAGCGGAAGCGCGCCAGCAGCGCACGTCCATCGAGCACCACTGCGGCGTTGGCCGGGAACACCATGTCGGGCAGCCCCGGCGCGCCGGGGGCCACCTCCACCGCAAAGCCGGCCCGGCCCAGCGCCTCGCGCAGCGCGTCGAAAGACTGCATGGCGCTGCGGTGCATGCCGCGCGGGTCGCGCGCCCAGGCAGCCGGATCCATCCACGGATTGATGCTGTACGACACGTCGTAGAAGGTCGGCTCGACCAGCAGGATCGTGGGGGTGTGGGTCACGGGGGCTCCTTTTTTAATGGCAGGCGTTGGGAAAGCAATCGGTTGATTGAATTCTCGGGCAAGCTGGTGTTAACTAATAGCCAGCAACTTGCGCAATTTGCGCGAGCCATTTATCAAAATGCCAGCCTATGCTGGCGCTTTGCAAAGGCCTTTTGCCCACCCCATGGATGCCACCGATCACCAGCTGATTTCCCTCCTGCGCGACAACGCGCGCATGCCGGTCACGGCGCTGGCGCAGGCGCTGCGCGTGTCGCGCGCGACTGTGCAGAACCGCATCGACAAGCTGGAACAGGAAGGCGTGATCGTTGGCTACACGGTGCGCCTGCGGCCCGAGGCCGAAGCGCACCGCATCCGCGCCTGGATGACGATTGCCGTGGAAGGCAACAAGGCCCGCGCCGTGCTGCAGGCGCTGCGCGGCGAACCCAATGTGCAGGCGCTGCACACCACCAATGGCCGCTGGGACATCATTGCCGAGCTGCGCGCCGATACGCTGGAAGCGTTCGACCGCACGCTGGACCGGATCCGGCTGATCGACGGCATCAGCGCCACCGAGACCAGCATCCTGCTGTCGACCTACAAATAGGAATCCGTTCAGGCTGCGGCGCGGCCGCGCAGGCGCTCGCGCCGCGATTCCTCGTGGAACACGCTGCCGCTGGGACGCAGCAGGTCGCGCAGCGACAGGATGCCGGCCAGGCGCATGGTCTCGGCGCTTTCCACCACCGGCAGGCGCGCCACGCTCAGCGCGGCCATGCGGCCCGCGGCGGCGCGTGCGGTCTGGCCAGGCAACAGCACATGCGCCGGCGCATTCAACAGGTCGCGGCAACGCATGCCGGGCGGGATCTCACCAGCGGTCAGGCCCCGGATCGCAGCGCGCTCCAGCATGCCCAGCACGCGCCCTTCGGCTACCACCGGGTAGGCGCGATGGGCCGCATGCTCGCCAAAGTAGCGCACCATCGCCTCGGCCACCGGCAGCTCGGCGTCGATGGCAACCACCTCGCGTGTCATCAGCTCGTCCACATGGGCGCGCTCGAGCGGATCCACACCGTATTCGCGATAGATATGCAGGCCGCGCCGGGCGATCTTCTCGGTCATGATCGAACGCTTCATGGTCAGCACCGAAAAGCCGTAGGCCACCGCCGTGGTCAGCAGCAACGGCAGCAGCGCCTGCGTGTCGTGCGTGAGCCCGAAGGCGAATACGATCGCCGTCAGCGGCGCACCCAGCACGCTGCCCAGTACGCCGGCCATGCACACCAGCGCCCACAACTGCGGCGAGCCGCCCGGCAGCCACGGCGCCAGCACCACGCCCAGGCCCGCGCCCAGCATCAGCAGCGGCGCCAGCACGCCGCCCGAGGTGCCCGAACCCAGCGCCGCAATCCAGATCACGGCCTTGACCGCCAGCAGTGCCAGCGCAATCTCGATGGCGATGCGGTTGTTCAGCAGGTCGCCGATCACGTCATAGCCCACCCCCAGCGCGCGCGGCTCAAAGTAGCCGCCGATGCCGACCACCAGCCCGCCCAGCGCCGGCCACCACATCCAGTGCAGCGGCAGGCGCGAGAACGTGTCTTCGGTGCGGTACAGCGCCAGCGTCAGCCCTGCCCCCAGCACGCCGCAGAGCAGACCGGCCAGCACGCAGGACAGCAGCGCCGGCGTGCCCGCCGCGGCCGTCTGCAGCGGAAACAGCGGACCGGCCTCGAAGAACAGCGGCCGCAGGAACCCCGCCACCGCGCAGGCCAGCGCTACCGGCAGCAGGCTGCGCGGGCGCAGCTCGAACAGCAGCAGCTCGACCGCCAGCAGCACCGCCGCCACCGGCGTGCCGAAGATCGCGGTCATGCCCGCGCACGCGCCCGCCACCAGCAGCGCCTTGCGCTCGCCCGCGGTCAGGTGCAGGTACTGCGCCAGCAGCGACGCCAGCGAGCCGCCGGTCATGATGATCGGCCCCTCGGCGCCAAACGGCCCGCCGCTGCCGATCACGATGCCCGACGACAGCGGCTTGAGCACCGCCACTCGCGGCGACATCTTGCTCTTGCCGAACAGCACCGCCTCGATCGCCTCGGGAATGCCATGGCCACGGATCTTGTCGCTGCCGTAGCGCGCCATCAATCCGACGATCAGCCCCCCGATGACCGGCATCGCGATCACCCACGCACCCAATGCATGATTGGCAGGCGAGCGCTCGGCCAGCGACAGTGTCTGGTAGAAAAACAGGTTGGTGAAGAAACGGATCAGGTTCACCAGCACATCCGCCGCCACGGTGCTGAGCGCACCGATGCCCAGCGCGATCACGGACAGCATCAGCAGGCGACGATTGACGGCATAGTCGCGTTTCTCGACCGGCAAAACAGACGACATTGGGGGCTCCTTGCTCTTATGCGCTCTTGTGCGGTGCGCCATGCCCCACGATTGGGATGCACCGCACCAAAGGCGGCCAAATATATCACCCCGTGATATATTACGCGCACCATTCCAAAGCGCCCCCGTCACAAGAATGCCAACCGCCCCCGCCGTCTCCGCCCTGGCGCAGAATGCCCGTGCATGGCTGCGCACATTCGTTCCGCTGCCCGTCCCCGCCAGCCGCAAGGAGCGCTTCAAAAGCTGCCTGGGCGCCCTGCTGGGCCTGATCTGCACTGAATGGATCAGCCACCAGACCCTGGGCGGCTTCAATCCCTGGTTTGTCGCGCCGATGGGTGCCTCCGCGGTGCTGCTGTTCGCCGTGCCGTCATCGCCGCTGGCACAGCCCTGGTCGATCATTGGCGGCAACCTGATTGCCGCGGTGATCGGCGTGGCGTGCGCGCGCTGGATCCCGGACCCTGGCCTGGCCGCAGCGGTCGCCGTGGCAATCGCCATCGCCCTGATGTTCCAGTTCCACTGCGTGCACCCGCCCAGCGGCGCCGTGGCCATCACCGCCGTATTCGGCGGGCCGGCGGTCAGTGCGCTGGGCTTCGGCTTTGTTGCGGTGCCGGTGCTGTTTAATTCGATGCTGCTGCTGATGATGGCGCTTGCCTTCAACAACCTGTCGCGGCGGCGCTACCCGCACCGCCCGCCCGAGCCTGCCATGCAGCATGGGACCAAGGACGTGCCGCCATCCCAGCGCGTGGGCGTTACCCGCGCCGACCTCGATGCTGCGCTGAAGGTGCGCGGCGAATTCCTGGATATCGAAGAAGACGACCTCGAACAGATCCTGGTGGCCGCGCAGTTGCGCGCCTACCGGCGCCACTTCGGCAACGTGCTGTGCGGCGAGATCATGTCGCGCGACGTGATCATGGTGACCCCGGACCAGCCTGCGCATGAGGCCGGGCACCTGCTGGCGCGGCACCGCATCAAGGCCCTGCCGGTGGTGGACGCCACCCGGCGGCTGGTGGGGATCGTTACCCAGAGCGACTTTTTCGCGGCGCAGCGTGATACCGGTGCGCGCCGGCTGGCTGGTACCGTGCGCAACCTGATGACACGGGCGGTAGTGACAGCCCGTGCCGACCAGCCGATGGTGGAACTGGCACAGGCCTTTTCCGACGGCGGGTTGCACCACGCGCCGGTGATCGATGATCAGCGGCGCGTGGTGGGGATGGTGACGCAGTCTGATCTTGTTGCTGCACTGCTCAAGAGTGGGGTGATGGCGGTGCCGGATTGATGGCATTCCACGAGCCTGTCAGATTTCTTGTGTGTTGAGGTCATGAGACGATATCGAAAGAAACGCCTTATGACCGAAACAACAAGCATGACCAAGAAGAGCAAGAAATCGAGCGCGCCGAAGCTGTTTCCGGATGAGTTGA